>JBBJLY010000107.1:0-25749 GCA_037720695.1 Kofleriaceae bacterium
GTACCGTCACTCCAGCTGATAGGGCGCGGGCGGATTCGCGAACGCCGCGGCAGCTCGCTCGACACCACGATCCAGCTGCCTGCGGGCAGTGCGGGCAAGGCGCTCGCATTCTCCCTCGAGATCCCGCCGACGCTGACACCGGCCCTGCGCTCCGCGACGCACGGGCTGCGCTGGCACCTGGTCGCGCGGTGCGGCTCGTTCTTGGGACCCAAGCTCGAGCTGGCGGTGCCGCTCGAGATCGTCGATGCCAGCGCGGCGAAGACCACGCCGCGCCTGGTGTCCTCGCCCCATGTCGCGGATGCGCGGGTCGCCGCACTGCTCGCGCAGTTCGCGGAGGCGGCCGGCTGGACGCAGGCGTCGGGTGAGGATCCGGATCGCGATGGCAACCAGCCGGCGGTGGTGCACGAGGAGGGGGACAGCGAGCTCCGGATCGCGTACTCGTATCGCGGTGAGGCCGGCACGTTCCTCGTCGGCCGGGTCAGCTATCCAGCACTCGGCCTCGGCCTGTCCGTGACGCCGAGCTCGACGTTGCGCCACGTGTTCTTCGAGGACATCGAGATCGAGGTCGGGGCGTGGGATCGCACGCATCATGTCGCCGCGCATTCGGCGGAGCAGGCCGTCCCGTTCCTGCGCGCCGCGATCGGACCCGCGCTCGAGCTGCCTGCACTCGGCAAGTTCGTGCACTGGGACGACGACAGGATCGTGTTCGAGCGCGCGGTGTCCTCGCTGGAGTCTTCCGAGCTCGTCCAGCTGGCGCATGCGATCACCGAGGTCGCCCGGGTGCTCGCGGTCGCGCGCGAGACGATCACGCCACCTCCCGGGCTTGCGGTCGACCTGCCAGCCTGGCAGGGGCTCGCTCGCTGGCTGCACGGATCGCTCGTGATCGGGGATCTCTCGATCGACGGCAAGCTCGATCGCATGCCGGTCGCGCTCGGCGTGCAGTGGGATGCAGATCACCGGCACCTCCGGGTCAGCGTTGGGCATCCGGACTCGGCCTCCGCCGCGATTCGCGAGGTCGGGCTCGCGCTCGCTCAGCCCGCGAAGCAGGCGCTCGACATCGCGAACCCACCGCTGGTCGAGCGACTGCTTCGCTGGCCGGCGGATGTCGTGGACCTACACGTAGTCGATGGCGTGGCGAGCGCGTCGCTGGTCGAGACCGTCGACGCAGGGCGGTGCGCGAGCTCGTCCACGAGCTCCGCGGCCTGCTCGCGGCGCTCGATCCGGAGGCCGGACCGTATCGCTGATGAGGTACGCTTCCGGCGTGGGCCGTGCTGTCGCGATCGTGCTGCTGCTCGCCGGGTGCTACGCCCCGTCGCCGAGCACCGGTGCGCCGTGCGAGACCGATCGCGAGTGCCCCGGCACGCAGCGGTGCCTGACCGGCGCGTGCCGGCTCGGCGATCCATCAGATGCGGCCCCTGAGGATGCGCCCGATGCCAGCACCGACACCGCGATCGACGGCGGGTTCGGTGCATGGTCCGAACCGACCGAGGTTCCCGGTCTCGACTCGACGTCGGTCGAGAGCGACCCGAGCTTCACCGCCGATCGGCTGACGGTCGTATTCGTGTCGAGTCGCGCCGGCGACGATGACATCTGGATCGGGACGCGGGACACCACGACCCAAGCCTTCACGGTGCTCCGGTTGACGATCGTCAGCGCGTCACCCGCCGTGGACCAGTCGCCCGAGCTCAGCCAGGACGGCGGCACGCTGTACTTCGCGTCGGACCGCACCGGCAACTTCGATATCTACCGCTCGAAGCTCGAGCCCGGCGGCTGGACCCCGCCGCTCAGGGTCGATGCGCTGTCCACGTCCTCGAACGATACCGACTTCGCGATGTCTCCTGACGGCATGACGGCGATCCTCGCGCGCTCCGGCAAGTTGCATCGCTCGACGCGAGCGACCACCAGCGACGTGTGGGGGCCAACGGCGCAACTCGCCGGCACGTTCCCAACCAATCCCACGTCCGCAGCACTCGACGGGACGCAACACCTGTACTTCCACGCCACTGGCAACGATCGCGACCTGTTTCACGCCGCGTGGCTGGGCTCGGCCTACGATCTACCCGCCAAGATCGACGAGCTGAGCACCGCGTTGCGCGACGCAGCGCCATCCGTGTCCGCCGATGGCCGCTACATGATGTTCGAGCGGACCGGCAAGATCGTCCAGACCTCGCGCTGAGATCAGCGGGACGGATGCGCGTGATCGCGCTCGCGATCCGCCTTGCGGCTCAGCGAGGTGACCAGTGCCGGGATCGCGAGCACGCAGATCGTGACGCCGGCGAATTTACCGACGCCGCCCGAGCTCAGCACCATGAAGGCCAGCAGCAGCGCGAGGATGACGGAGAACAGCAGCGTCAGCCCGACGATGCCGTGCGGCACGCCATCCGGCATGCGCTCGACATCCTCGTGCTGCGTGGGTAACTCGACGTTGCGCTCGATGGCCATCCCGCTCGAGGCAGCATCAGACGTGCCAGGACCCGGTCAGCCGGCGGAACGCACGACGGAGGCGGCCCTCGCCGCCCGTCAGAGCATCCGGTCCCCTCGTGACCACCGCGATCTGATGGCGTCCGCAGGTCGCGGCCAGCTCGGGATCCAGTGGCGGCCCGCACAGCCAGAGCTGCCGGCACCCGATCTCGGCGCAGTCGTCGACCAGATCCGAGACCCGATGCCGCGACATGATCAGCACGCCATCGACCGGACCCGGCACCTCCTGGAGCCGGGCATACGCCTGGTGACCCTCGATGTGCTCGACCCCGGCGCGCACGGGGACGACGAGCTTCCCTCTCGCTGCGAGCGCCCGAAACACCACCCGGCTGGGATCCAGCTCGCTGGCCGAGACGCCAACGACCGCGATCCGATCACCCGCGAGAAACGCAGCAAGTCCATCACGCCCCATGAACGACCCCCCTGCGTCCACGGTACCAGACGGATCCGATGCGTCGACCGATTTTTTCGGCCGTGATCCGCAGGAACGCGCACCCCTTGCGGCCCGTGCGCAGCCAGTGCGCGATCAGGGCAACAGGCTCGGACCGACGATGATCGGCATCGGCTGCTCACCGCGCGCGATCTGCTGCCAGGTCGTCGACCACACGGACCAGTACAGCGGCTCGCGCCCGAACAGCGCATGCCGGCCACCGAGATCGAACAGCGCGCCGTCGTAGTGGGCTCCGCGCACGGTCGGCGTGAGCTTGCCGAGCGCAGGTCGTAGACCGCCTCGGTCTCGAAGCCTTGCCCCGGCCACACCACCATCCCCTCGTCGGCGATGTCGTACGGCGGAGCCGGCTGGCTCGGGGACGCGCGCAGGGCCTGCTCGACCTGCTCGCGCACGATGTCGACCGCCGACAGCTTGTAGAACCCGGCCAGCGCGGTCTCGAAGATCCGGCGCTGCTCGTCGACCAGCGCACCGACCCAGCCAAGCTCCGCGATGCCGGCGACGATCCAGCCCGACTGGAGCTCGAATCGAATGGTCGATGGTTCGGGGCCGATGCTCGTGCAAACGATCGTGATCTGGATCCGGTTC
This sequence comes from Kofleriaceae bacterium, assembly GCA_037720695.1. Lineage (GTDB taxonomy): Bacteria > Myxococcota_A > Polyangia > Haliangiales > Haliangiaceae > JABFXX01. The sequence goes on from JBBJLY010000107.1 coordinate 3,518, forward strand.
GAGCCGATCTCGACGTGCTCGAGCGCGACGTCGTCGGCCCGAAATGCCGAGACCTCGTTCAGCATCGAGACCAGCTGGCGGTCGGCGAACTTCTCGATCGCCTCCTCGACGTGGTGCAGCCCGAGCTTGTGCTTGGTCACCGCACGCTCGTCACCCTTCCACGCCGCGCGCCGCAGCTTGGTGAACAGCTTCGGGATCGTGCCCGAGTGGAAGCCCGGGCGCAGGAAGCTGGCGACGGTCTCGCCGTGATGCCCGATCGAGAGCGAGCGCAGCGCCTTGGACCGGGTCGCCCGGTACAGCTTCCAGTTCTCCTTGAGCTCCCAGACCAGGAACCCGGCGAGCCCGGGTAGGACGAGCACGGTGAAAGCCGCGAAGCTGTTGCCGATCGCGCTGCCGAGCAGCTTGCTCGCCGGACCGGCGATCCCGCCCAGGATCGCCGGCGAGAACGGCAAGATGATCTTCGCCGCGACGGTCACGACCGGGAAGTGCTTGATCGGGTTCGTCGTCGGCTCGACGAACAGGTTGACGTAGAGCCGCAGGATGTACGTGATGACGAACCAGATCGTCCCGAGTGCGCCCTTCAGTGCCACGACGAGCACGCCCTGGCCGGCGCGGAACCGCAGCCACTCGTCGACCCGATAGATGCCGCGGTCGAGCAGCTCCACCAGCTTGCTGAACAGCTCGAGCGTGGCCTTGATCATGCCAGGCACGATCCGGCCGGTGAGCTGCCGGCCCGACCGCACGATCAAGTCGGTCGTGATCTCCTCCGCGAGGCGGCCAAACCGCGAGTTGAGCGCGATCGCGGTCATGGCGAACGCGACGCCCGCCATCGGCCACCGCCAGGACGGGCTCGCGATCGCGACGATCGCGGCGGGGATCGCGGGCTTCACGACGTAGCGGATGACCGAGCTCTGGAGCACACGCTGGGTGATCGGGTGCCGCCAGATCGCGCGCGGAATGTCGAACACGAACAGCCGGATCACCCGCCACAGCATGCGCAGCCCGAACCACGCGCCCGTGCGAACCGCCCGCACGTGGAGCAGCAGGAACAGGAACCCGGCGCCGCCGAGCACCCACTCGCGCGAGGAGATCACGGGCTCCCAGCCGGCGAGCTTCTTCCCCAGCGGCCCGATCATGTGCTGTAGCCCCTCGAGGACCGCGAACGAGCCGAGCAGCGGCAGCATCAAGTACAGGGTGAGGAACCGTCCGATCGGCGTCCCGAACAACACCGACGAGATCTTCTGGAGGAACCGCATGTACAGCTCGCCACGCCGGTACACACCATCGAGCGATTGCGACAGGATCTCGTCGGCGCGCAGCAGCTGATCGCCGGTGCGTAGCTGCCCGAGCTCGAGGTTTGGCAGCTTGAGGTCATTCGACGACAGCGTGTCGCGCAGATCACCGAGCGTCAGCCGTCCCACGCCGACCGCGCGATCGAGCATCTCGTCGACCAGCTTCTTCTCGGCGACCCGCTCGGGCAGGCTGTGCGGGTGCAGCTCGACCTGGTCGAGCGCGGCCTCGATCTTCGGCCGCACCACACTGCGGACCTGGGCGTCTGCGCGCCGGGTCAGCTCTCTCAGCATCGCGGACGCCCGATCGCGCTCCTCCGTGGTCGCGAAGCTGCACGCCGCGAGCTTGGTGACCGCACCGTGGAGCCGCTTCGCGATCCGCACCTCGCGCGTCGCGGGCAAGGCGCGGACGATCGGCTGCTTGCCGAGTGACATCGCCCAGGTCACGACATCGACGACCTTGAACTCGCGCTCGCCGATCATGCAGGCCGCCTGCAGATCGTGGAGTAGGCGCACGCCAGGGTTGAACCGCAGCGATCGCTGCGTCGCCGCATACTCGACGACCGGCAGCAGCGAGTCCGCCCACCCGGCCGCGATCCCGCCACCGACCGCGGCCGACAATCGGGTCGCCAGGGCCTCGAGATCCTCGCGTGCGCCGGGTCGGTCCCCCGAGCGCATCGCGAGGATCGCCGCGCGCGAGCGATTGCCGCGCTTGCGCGCCCGCAGGGCGGACTTGCGCGCCGACGGCACACTGAACTGGAGGCGCGGCTCGATCGGCGTGTCCACGGGCTCGGCGGCGAGCACCGGTTCCGCTGGCGCGCGGGCGGGTCGCGAGGCGGCGAGCACCGCCTCGGGATCGAGATCGAGGCGGATCGTGGCGTCAATCTGCGAGGTATCGAACACCGCCGGGAAGGTGCGGCCGATCGCGCGCGGCGCGAACGCGCGGAGCTCGAGGTACAGCGCGACGAACTCGATGTACGTGGTGGTCTCGTTGACCGGAGGCAGCAGCAGGCTCTCCTGCTTCAGCACCGAGCGGATCTCGTCGAACTCGGTCTGACCGACGCGATGCACGCGCTCGCGGATCGCGGCCGTGGTCAACACGCGGGATGACAGTAGCTCGTCGAAGGTCAGGTGCACGCGCGCGTGAAACAGGGTGCGCCAGAGCGCGGACAGCGCCTCGGGCGTCCCGGCGAGCAGCGCGGCCCGGTCGCCGCTGACCAGGATCACGCGGCCCGGTAGCTTTGCGAGCTCGACCGCGAGATCGCCGCGGTCGCTCTGGGCGTGCAACTCCTCGCGCGGCACCACGTAGGTGTGCTCGTGCGGCACCTGCAAGCCGACGCCACGGACCTTTGCGTGGCCCTTGATGATCCTGCGAAGCACGCGCTCCTCGACGAGCACCGCACCGAGCTGCAGCAGCTCCTCGTCGACCAGATCCATGGATCGTCGAACCGTACGACGATCGGCGCGACTGCGCTATCTGGCGGTCTCACTCCTCGAGTGCGGCCGAAGGACCGGCGAGCTTGACCTCGAGCGTGCGGCGGGCCTTGCGCCCGGCCTCATCCGACACCACCAGCTCGTGCGAGCCGACCGTGGGGGTCCAGAACAGCCGCTCGTCGGACCGCACCGTGCCGAGATGGGTCCCATCGACGAACCACGACAGCCGCGCGGACCGGCTCGACGCGGACAGCGGGACGTCCTGGCGGTTGGTCGACACGCCGGGCAGCAGGGTCACGACCTGGCCGAGCGATGGCATGAGGATGGTCGGCGGCGCGAGGTTGGGATCCCCCACGCAGTGGTCGGCGAACACCGGCTGCTCGGGGAGCGCGCGGTTGCGTGCGGTGAACCACGCGGTGATCGCGCTCGGCAGCACGACGAAGCTCTTGCGCACGTAATCGCGGCCCGCGACGCGACACGACGGCAGCACGGCGCGCCCGGTCTCGCGATCGACCTCGTAGGCGTGATGAAACGGGCATGGCTTGGTCGGCACCGCGTGGATCGGTGCCAGCACCGTGACCCGATCGGTGCACGACTCCGATGGCACGTGGCCGGAGTAGCGACAGACCTCGATCGGCGTCAGATCGGTAGGCGGCACCGTCGCGACCGGGACGCGAGATCGATCGCGCAGCCCCTCGAGGACGTCGAACAGGATCGGCGCGGCGGCCTCCGAGCCGACGAGGTCCGAGCTCCCGGTCATGTCGACGTTGCCCGTCCACACGACCGCGGTGTACGCCGGACCGGAGCCCGCTGACCACGCGTCGCGAAACCCGAAGCTCGTGCCGGTCTTCCAGTGGATCTCCGGCGGCGTCGCGGTGTCGCGCCGGCGCGGAAAATCCGGGCGGTCCTTCTTCTCGAGCGTGTGCCGGGTCAGCCACGCGGCGCCCGGGTTGAAGATCGGCGTCGGGCTGGCAGGCGCGTCATCGAGCGTCAGCCGCAGCGGCCGAAAGCTCCCGTCCTCGGCGAGCGTCGCGTACATCCCCGCGAGCTCGAGCGGCGTCAGCTCCATGCCACCGGCGATCAGCGACAGCCCGTACTGGCCGGGCGCGACCCGCGCATGCGCGACCTCCATCCGGCCGAGCTCCCCGAGGAACGACTCGACGCCGAGCGCCTGGACGAGATCGACGAACGGCAAGTTCAGCGAGCGCGACAGCGCGTCGGTCAGCGTGACGAGCCCCGCCCAGTCGCCGTCGAGGTGCTCGGCACGTCGGCCACCAGGTACTCGGGCAGCGCGAGGCCGCGGTCGATCGCGAAGGCATAGAGGAACGGCTTCAGCGTCGAGCCCGGCGAGCGCGGGCGCTCGAACATCGCGATCTGGCCGCCGTGGTCGCGGTCCCCGAAGTCGAGGCTGCCGACCAGCGCCACGACCTCGCGCGTCCGGTGATCGACGACGACCACCGCGGCGTTGTGGATCCGCTTGCGGCGGAGCTCGGGCGCGTGCAACGCGACCTCGTGCTCCACGAGCTTCTGCGCTCCAGGATCGAGCGTCGAGCGAATGCGGGGTCGGTCGGGGTAGCGCGCGCGCAGCGAGATCGCGGCGTGCGGGACCTCGCGTGGCATCGCGCGCTGGCGATCCGGCGGCGGACTGTCGGCGGCATCGGCGCGCGCGGACTCGGCATCGATGCCGCGGAACACGCCCGCGGCGATCAGCTTGCCGAGGATGACATCACGACGTGCCCGCAGCCGCGCCGTGTTGGCAGGGCGCGGTGCGTAGCGGGCGGGTCCTTGCGGCACCGCGAGCAGGGTCGAGATCTCGAGCGGTGTCAGGTGCTGCGCGCCATGCCCGAAGTACGACCACGACGCCGACTCGAGGCCCTCGACGTTCTCGCCGTACGGCGTGCGCGCGAGGTAGTGCTCGAGGAGCTCGCGCTTGGTCAGCCGGAGATCGAGCTGCAGCGCGCGGAACATGTCGACCAGCTTGCTCGGCAGCGTGCGCGGACGCGGCTCGAGCAGGCGAGCGAGCTGCATCGAGATCGTCGACCCACCCGACACCCGCCGGCCCGTGGCGAGGTTCGACGCGGCCGCGCGGACAAGCGCGACCGGATCGACCCCGTCGTGATCCCAGAACCGCTTGTCCTCGAGCGCGACCAGCGCCTCGACGAACTTTGGATCGACGCGCGCGAGCTCGACCGGCAACCGCCACTTGTCGTCCGACGACAGGAACACGTGGGCCGGCCGACCGTCGCGGGACTCGACGACGACGGAGGGCCGGTGGTCTCGCCCTGGCAGCGGCACCACCAGCACCAGCAGGAACAGCAGTAGCAGCAGCGCGTTGGTCGCCGCGGCGGCCCACAGGGACCACCGCAGCAGGCGTGCCCGGCGACGCGGCGCGACTAGATGGTCTTGCCGGTCCACGGTCCGCCGACGATCGCCGTGCCGCCCTTGTCACGCGTCCACAGCGTCGGGTCGTACATTGCCTCGGCCTCGACCGGCGGGATCGTGAACTTGCCGGACGTCACCGCGCGCACCGTGTAGATCACCTTGCGCGACTCCTTGGGCTGTAGCGTGCCGAACACCTCCAGGCGATCGTCGCGCATGTTGAGGAAGTCCGGCACCCACAGCTCGTCCGGCTTGACCCAGTCGGTCGCGATCGTGCGGGACAGCCGCGGGTTCTCGATCTCGAACCCGGCGGGCAACCGATCGACCAGCGCGATGTTCTGGATCGCGGCACCGGTCGTGTTGGTCAGCTCGACCTCGACGAACAGCAGATCTCCGAGCTCCAGGTCACCTGCCGCGACATTGATCTCCGTACCGTCGAGCGAGCGATAGGTCCGGTTGATCGCGAGCCCGTTGCCGCCAACCTTGTACGTGTTGCCCGGCCGCACACCCTCGCTGCGCACGACGAGCCACATGCCAGCCGCCGATTGCGGGATGTCGATCGAGAGCGCCTTGTACTCGCTCGCGCGCCCGATCGTCCACGTCTTGTCATTGCTCTTCGTGCGGGTCGCGCGCGGTGGGATCGTCGTGCCATCAGCGATCAGCGTGCCTGCGGCGGTGCCCTTGGCCCCGGCCGCCTTCACCCACTTGCCGAGCCCGGTCACGCCCCACACCAGCTCCTGGGTGTTGTAGTAGTACGACGGCTGACCGAGGAGCCCGTCGGCGACACGCTGCGCGAGCGCCTCGCCCTTGGGATCGTTCCCGAACAGATCGTGGAACGTGCTCAGCATGAGTCCGCGGCGCCGGCGGTCGGAGTAGAAGCTCCAGCTGTTGATCCGCTCGGGCTGGATCGGGGACGCGTCGACGGTCTTGAGATCTTTCTCGTACCGGCGATCGCCCGCCAGGTAGAGCGCGGCCTTCAGCATGTAGAGATCCTCGGCCTGCTCGCCCTTCGCGTTTGCCGGCAGCTCGGCGATCAGCGCCAGGATCCGGCCCTTCTTGCCCTTGCCGGCGACCGCGAGCACGTAGTGGAGGTACGCCTCCGCCTGCTCGTCGTAGTAGTTCCACTTGTCGCGGCGGATCCGCGCCCCGCGCTCGTGCTGCGCAAGCCGGTTGTCGATCCACGCGAGCACTTCCTTCATCCGATCATCGGGCACCGCGTAGCCGGCCTTCTTCGCATCGAGCAGCATGTGCGTCGCGTACGCGGTCCCCCACTCGAGCGGCTCGGTGGCACGTGGCCAGTAGCCGAAGCCGCCCGACGCGGTCTCCATCGACAGGATCCGGTTGATGCCGCTGATCACCATGTCCTCGAGCTTCAACTGCGCGAGCTCGGGATCGAGCTGCTCGACGAGCGCGCCGGCGTACAGCAGCGGCCGGGTCGACGACACCGTCTGCTCGATGCAGCCGTAGGGATACTGGATCAGATACTTCAGGTGCTCGAACGACTCGCCGTACGGATTGGTCGTCAGCCAGAACGTCGTGTTCTCGCTGGTCGGGACCCAGCCCTTCAGCACGGTCGCCTTGGCCGCGAGATCGAGCGGACCGGCCGCGACCCGGAACTTCTGGATCGCGCGCTCCTTCGGACCTGCGGGGAGGAACGGGATGTCGAGCTCCTCGATCGCCTCGAAGCTGCCCTTCGGACCCTTGCCCCGCGCGACGACGCGTAGCTTCGCGCCGCCCACCGGCAGGTTCGCCTTCGCCTGGAACACGACGGTGTCGGCGCGGAATTGCTCGAGCTTGACCGTGCCGGTGTCCTTGCCGGCAAACCCGAGCGGCGCGACGGCTTGCTTCGACGGTGCCATCCCGGAAATCGGAAGCTGCGAGCTCTCGAGCTTGACGGTGATCTCGAGCGGCCCGCCCGACAGGTTGGTCAGGAACACCGGGATCTGGAGCTCGTCCTCGTGGGTGACGAACCGCGGGAACGTGACCTGGATGACGAGCGGGTCGCGGACCGTGACCTGGGTCTCGGCACGGCCGATCTTCGTCGCGCTCGAGGTGAAGGCCATCACGCGGACCGAACCGCGATAGCTCGGGATGTGGAACGGGATCGTCGCCTTGCCGTCGGCGCCGACCTGGACGATGCCCGAGAACAGCGCGACCGGCTTCACCGGCTGGATCCGACCCTCTTCCAGCGGCCCACCACCTGACTCGCCTGCCGCGCTGTCCATGTCGTCACCACCACCGGTCTTCGACGACGCACCTGCCGCCTGGTGCAGCATGGTCCAGCCGATCGTCTCGAACGTCTCGACGCCGAGGCCACGCCGCGCGAACAGCTGCGCCAGCGGCTCGGGGGTCTTGAAGTCGGTGAGCGACAGGATGCCCTCGTCCACCACGGCCACCGTCGCGAATGTCGGGCCCGCGTTGGCGCCGAGGTTCAGCTTGACGACCAGCGGCGAGTTGGAGCGGATCTCCTTTGGCGCGTCCAGCGTCACGGTCTGCGTGAGCTCGACGGGCGTCACGCGCACCGAGTCGATACCGAACGCGCGGTCCGGCAGGAACGCATCCTTGGACTCGACGTGCGGATCCTTGACCAGGAACGCGCTGACGTAGACGTTCGGAGCGAAGGCCGCGAGCTTGAAGCCCCAGCTCTGCTCGCCGGCGGCCGTCGCCTCGCGCCACTCCGCCGTGACGACGCGGTCGGTCTCCACGGTCCACAGGATCTTGCCCTTGTAGGGCGTCTTGACCTTGGCCGCGATCAGCTCGCCGACCTTGATCTCCTTTGGCAGCGTGAGCTTCAGCTGCGTCGCCCGCGCCGGGCGCGGCGTCGAGTCCTGGTGATCGCCATCGCCGTAGCCGTAGTACTCGTACGGATATTCGCCGTCGAGCGTGAGCTCCGTCGTCGCCTTGCCGGCTGACACGCGCACGACATAGCCGGCGTCCGCATTGCCAGGCGTGACGTCGAAGCTGAACTTGCCCCCGACCACCGCGACCTCCTGCTTGCCCTCGGGGACGCGGCGCAGCCAGCGGTCGTAACGCGACTCGCCGGTATCCTCGTCGTAGGAGTAGCCGTAGTCACCCTCGAGGTGGACGAGCTCCACCTGGAGCTTGGCCGGCGCGATCCCGGCGGCCAGCTTGCCCGTCCAGTCGACGACCAGGCCCTCGACCTTGAACGGCTTGCCGGTCAGCGCCGACGACGACTTGGTCTTCACGCCGAGATAGAAGTTCTCGGGGTGCAACGTCGCGGTCGCGGTCTTGACGGTCGCGCGGCCGCTGCCTGCCTCGAGCACGGAGGCCTTCGCGGTGAGCGCTGCGGTCTGCGTGAACGTCGCGGTCGCCGGGTTGTCCGGACACTCGAGCGTCAGCTTGCCTGCGGGATCGAGCTGGCCACGTGCGCTGCCGAGCGCGATGCCCTTGCCCTTGACCTCGACGCCGTACGTCAGGTCGTCGTTCTCCTCGGGCGCGAACGCGGTCGGCTCGAGGCTGCAGTTGAGGTCGACGCCGCTGTCGAGCGCGCTTCCGCCGAACAGGTACTGCGCGGAGACGTCGAGCGCGACCTTGCTGCCGAGCTGCAGATCCTCCTGTTTCGGGGCGATCGTGACCTTCATCCGCTCGGGAACGAACTCTTCGACCTGGAGGTCGAGCGCGGCGAGCGGCTTGTCGGCGACCGCGAGCTGGATCCGCCAGTGGCCGGTGTCCGCGAACGCGGGGAGCGCGTGATCGATCACCACCATGCCGCCGGCGTTGGTCTTGAGCGCGAGCTTGCGAACAACCTTCGCGCGCGGGTCGATGATCTGGGCATCGATCGGCAGCGGTTGCTCCGGCGCACGATCCTTGGCATCGCGGATGATTGCGGTGACGTGGGCCGTGTCGCCGGGGCGGTAGACGCCGCGGTCCGCGTGGATCGCCGCGCGATACGGTGCGTCGGCGACGTACGGGGTGCCCGACGTGCCTGACTCCGAGACCGTGCCGCGCAGATCCTCGTAACGGATGTACGTCAGGTCGTCGCCCTTGCGTGCGATCAGCGCGAACGGCACGCCCTGGTCAGGATCCTTGTCGGGCTCGACTTGCAGCACGCAGCCCTGGGTCCCCAAGGTCTTGCACTTCGCGACCGCCTTGCCACTCTTGCGTACGAGGCTGACCTCGACGCCGTCGAGCGCCGAGGCGTTCTCGATCCCGAGCGCCCACACGTGGACGGTCTGCAGCCACGGCTTCTTTGGCGCCGCCGTCTTCTTCGCGACCAGCGACATGTTGGTCAGCAGCAGCCGCGATGTCGCCTTGGTCCCGATCCCGACGACCTTGAGCTCGAGCACGCCCTTCGTGGTGGCGGGCAGCAGCGACGCGACGTCGAGCCAGGTGGTGTCCGCGAGGTCGCCCGTGCCGCGGAGCTGGATCGTCTTCTTCAGCAGCACATCACCTGTGCGGTCGTCGATCCGGTCTGTCCCTTCGTTGCCAAGCCAGAACACGAGGTTCTCGGTCGGCACGTGGCGAATGACGAGGTTCACCGCCTCGACGTTCATGTGCTTGATCCCGAGGTTGCTCCACGCGCTGCGGGGCAAGTACCGGCCGGTCGCCGAGAACGACAGCTGCGCCTTGCGCGCGGGCACGGCGAACGAACGCGAGAACGGCGCATACAGCACGCCACCGTCGAGCGACTTCACGCCCGACGGGATCTTGATGCTGTACGCACCCCGCTTGAACTCGCCGAACACGCGAAAGCCAGCGCGGCCCGCGGTCATGTACGCCTTCTTGACCGGTGGGTCGAACTGCACGCGGCTGATCGCCTCCTCGGGCAACTGGCAGCGTTGTGACAGCCCGCCGTAGCTCTCGCCCTCGTAGAACGAGCGCGACCCTGCCGCGGCCGCGTCATCGTCGCAGATCACCTCGAGGTACACGCCATTCGCGCCCTCGACCACGGACACGGCCTTGATCGAGACCACCTTGTCCTTGGTCACCGTGAACTGGGCCGTGCCGGAGGTGATCTTCGCGGTGTTGGTCAGCGACGGCAGGGCCTTCGTGATCGACATCGCAATCTTCGCGCCCGGGATCAGGCGCGGGTCGGTGATCTGGACCGCCACGAGATCTGGCTGACGACTCGGCAGGACCATCGCCGAGCCGGTGGGCTTGCCGTCGATCGTGAACACCATCGCATTGCGCGCGAGGTTCGGGAGCACCGGTCCGGAGAACCGGAGATCCATCGTGACGCGGTGGAGCTTGTCGTCGATCTCGGAGGGTGCCCAGCCGAGGAACGCGAACTTCGGGGTCTTGAACGAGTACGTCCACGCATCGCCCTGCACGGGTTCGATCACCTTGTCCGTGGTCTCGACGGCCGCGAGCTTGACCGTGTACTGGGTGTCGAACTCGAACGGGCGCTGCGGCACGAACCGGAGCTCAGCCGGCCCGCCGTAGGTCAGCGTGCCCGCGACCTCGGGCGTGATCACGAGCTTCGACTTCGGGCTGATGCCGCGCATCCGGTGACGCTCGACGATCGGGGTGGCCATCTGGACCGTGATCGCGCTCGGCACCGTCTCGTCGGTGCGCAGGACCTGGATCACGGGTGCGAGCCGCTTTGCGGTCAGCAGGGCCTTGGGCGGCGCATCGACGTCGACGACCTCGTCGTCACTGCCACTCCCTGCCGAACCCGCAGCCAGTGCCGGCTGGGGCTCGGACTTCTTGCCACCACACCCGATGAGCAGTGCGACCGCAACGAACGCGAAGCGTAGTCTCGTCATGTCTTGCCCCTTATCAGCCGCCTAACGCTCGTCCCCGCACGAGCATTCCAGACGCGAAGGCGGAGGTATCTCATGGCTCGAATCGTTTATGCTCCGGCGATGCGGTTGATCGCGGTGGTGGTTTTCCTCGCGACCTCGTGCACAACACGCTCTGCTTCGAATGATCTGTAATGCCGGCCAGGCTCGCGACCTGTCCCGGCATGACGATCACCGTGCTCGACTTCACCGCCGCGTGGTGCGCTCCGTGCCGCGCGATGACCCCGATCCTGACCGCGCTGCAGGCCGAGTATCGCGGCCGCATCCAGATCGACGAGATCGACGTCGATCACGATCGCGATAGCGCACAGCGCTATGACGTGCGCTCGATGCCGACGCTCGTGCTGTTGCGCGACGGTCGCGAGGTCGGCCGCGTGGTCGGCGCGCGCTCGCGAGCCTTCGTCGCCGGCGTGATCGATCGCGCGCTCGCGGGAGACGTCGCGATCGCCGCGCCCTAACCGTCGTGCATGCAGCGCTCGAGCTGCTTTCGCGCGCGATGCAGGAGCACCGCGACGTGTCCCGGCGTCAGCCCGAGCGTCTGCGCCGCCTCGTCGCCAGTCAGCTCCTCGAGCACGCGCAACGTCACGACGTGGCGATGGACATCACCGAGCTCCGCCATGCAGCTCGCGAGCTGCGCGGCCTCGAGCGCCTCGCCGAGCGCGGCCTCGGGTGACCGGCGATCCGCCAGCTCGACCTGGTCGAGCGGCACGTGCGGGCGCGACGTGTGATGGCGCCGCCGCAGGTTGCGAGCCGCGTTGCGGACGATCGTCGCGAGCAGCGGGGTGACCTCGTCTGATCGCTCGCAGAGCGTCGCGAAGTCCGGCCGTGTCAGCAGGGTCTGAAACGCGTCCTGCACCACGTCGAGCGCGTCGGCCGGACCGATGCCCTCGCGACGCGCGATCGCCGCGAGTCGCCCCGCGTGATCCTTTGCGAGCCTGGCGATCCGGTCGCTGCAGCAACACGCCGGTCCATCCATCTGGTTCATGAGGTCTCGAGCCGGCAAACCATTACACGGCCAGGCCGGATTCCCGGGCAGTTTCCCGATCAGCTCGCCGGCTGCTCGCTCAGCTTGACGTCGCGGTACAGCTGCTCGTCGGGCGCACAGTGATAGATGTCGAGGTAGATCCAGTACTCGCGCTCCTTGCATGGCGCGATGTAGAGGTTCGTCGGCTTGGTGCACGGGTCCGTGATCTCCGGAACGTGACTGCCCTGCCGCGCGCCATGTGCGCGATCGAGGTCGTTGCCCCACGGCCGCGAGCCGTCGTCGCAGGTGACGCGGGTCAGCCACTCGAGCTCCGACCGCAGCCCACACAGCTGGATCGGTGTGGTCGGTGTGGTCGGCGTGGCGCTGAACTTCGTGTCGCGCTCGCCGCGCCGCAGCGCCTTCTGCGTGGTCTCGATGTGGTACGCGCCATCCGCGCGTTCGAGCGGGCACTGCCCGCGGCGCTGGAGCTTGGGTGCGGTCACGCTGGTCTTGGTCGGCGTGCCGGAGCCACCACAAGCCGCGAGCGCGAGTACGAGCAGAGCCCTCATGGCCGGACGGTACCCCGAGCGAGTCCATCCGCGAGTCGCAGCATGGTCGGGATGCGGTGCTCGCCGTGCATCGAACGCACGTGCTCGGCCGCGACACGCGGATCGATCCCGACGGCCGTGATGTACAGCGGTCGCGCGCTCTCGCCGCGCACGATCTCGATCGCATCTGCGCTGGCGTACCGCGTCTTCGCGACGCCGATCACGGGCTCGCCGCGCGCGAGATGCAGGTGCATTCCGAGCCCGGGATGGTCAGGAGCGAGCAAGACATACGCGTCGACGATGATCAGCTCGAGTGGCGGCATGCGTTGCAGCACCGCGAGCAGGTGGGGCAGCTCGCGCTCGTAGAACGCGCCCGCTTGATATGCCGCTGCGGGTCCGGGTGCGCGCGCTACGATCTCGATCCGCGCGACCGCATCGCTCCACGCATCAAATCCGACGCAGGCGGTGGTCGTACCGTCACGTTGGTAGTCCGCGTCGAGCGCCGCGAGCATGGTCTCACGATAGCGTGACCGGCACTACTCCTCAGCAATTCTTGTGCGAGCGCTTGCGCGCGTCGGGCCGTCACGCGCGTCGGTCGTCGACGTCGCTGTCATCGATCACGGCCGGCTGCCGGCCCGTGCCGCTGGCCTGCATCTCCTCACCTTCTTGGCCTGGAGCGTCGTCAACCGTGCTGGTCTCTTGCGTGTTCGTTGCCTCGACCGTTGTCGGGTCTGGCTTCGGTTTGCGCGACGGCTTGAATCGTTGTTTGCGGGGCATTGCTGGAGTTCCTCCTCGAAACTCCACAGCCGAGCAATGTTCGTGCACGGGATGCATGCTGTGGCGTGCTGGAGCGCGCGTTCGCGCGTGGGCGCTCAGGGCTGCTGCGGGTCGGGGGACACGACCCCGGGGTGGCTGAACGTGGTCGCCCACACCAGCACGTGCCCGGTCCCGCCGCCGCCGCCGCCACCGCCACACTCGTCGGTCACCAGATTGGTCTCGCCACCCGCGCTACCCGCCGGTCCGGCGCCCCCACGTCCGCCACGCTCACCGCAGTCCGGGTCAGGGAGAGCCGCACCGCCAGCCGCGCGTTGCTCCGACGCCTCGCCATCCGAGCCCTGGGCGCCCTCGTTGGCGAACCCCGACGAGCCGCCACCGCCGCCGCCGTTCGCTGCGACGACGCCCAGGCCGATGACCGTGATGGTCGGCGCATCGAGCCCGACGTAGCCGCCCGAGCCACCGCCACCCCCACCACACGCCGAACCCTGGGGCGAGCCCGCACCGCCACCACCACCGGCGAGCAGCCGGCCGGTCGCAGCGACCGTGATCGAGTTGCGGGCCGCGACCACGATCGCGCCGCCCCCCGCGCCTGCATTCGCGAACGACGTCGCGGTCGCCGGGGCCTGGACCGCGCCCGTGCCCGCGGCACCGCTGATCCCACCCGCGCAGCCCGCGCGGATCGCGGTGGGCACGAGGGTCATCCCGCCCGCGCCGCCGCCGACATCCCCCGAGCCGGTATCGCCCAGCGAGCCGGCCGCGCCGACACCACCGAAACCACCGCCGCCACCGCCGCCCGAGCCGCCGGTCCCGACGCCCTCATTGCCGGGGGTGCCGACGAGGGTGGTGCACACCGCGGTGCTGGCACCCGCACCGAGCTGGACCGTCGCGTCGATGCCGGCCGTGCCGTCGATCTCCGCCGTGTGACTGCCGGCGTCGATCGTCCCCTGCAGCGCGACCGTGTCCCAGGACGCGATGATGAGCGGCTTGTCGCCGATCACATTGATCACGACGCCCGCTGGCACGTCCAGCGACGCCACGTTCCACAGTGCCACCATGGTGGCGTCGGGCTGCGTGACGGTGACGGTCGAGGTCGCGATGACGGCATTCAGCCGATCGGTCAGCGTGCCGCCGCTCGTGGTCGTGTTGTAGGTATAGGGGCTGCTCCCCGCCGTGAGCTCCGGCGCAGGCTGCGGCGAGCCGACGACACACGGCTCGAAGTGCTCGGCATCCCAGGTCGTGCAGAGGTCCGGCGCGTCGGCGACATCGGGCGGCACATCAGCGGGCGCATCCGGTCCGCCATCCGACGTCACGGTCGGCGGAGTGAACTTGCAAGCGACCACCCACCCAAGCACGAGACATCCGCGCGCGAACACCATGCGGACCAGGATACGGTGAAACCGCCCGCTGTGGCGGATCGAAGGCGTACCTACATCCCGGTCGGGAACGTCTCGGGGAGGTCCAGCGTCGTCGACGCGGCGGACGCGTCCTGGCGATCGATCGGCACCACCGCGTCGGTCTCGTCGAGGTGCACGATCACGTCGTACTGATCGGCGATCCGTGACTCGTAATAGTGGCTGCGCCGCTCGGTGTCCGGGCGATAGACCACGCCGATCGCGCGATGCAGGCGCTCCGCGTGCTCGCCGATCACGGGTCGGAGCGCAGCCGATTCGACCATGAATCGCGCCAGCCCGGTGTCGTGGAACAGCTCCTCCCAGCTGCCGCGCAGGCTCGGGCGCACCCGCTCGCGGCGTCCCGGCTGTTCCCAGTCGCAGGCGCACTCGACCCATCCGGTGTGGGTGGTGAACCCGACGAGCGCGACCGCGTCGCCGTGGCGCTGCCGGAGCAGCTGGCCGAGCGTCAGCTGACCGTCGCGCCCCATCGCAGTCGCGCGTGCGTCGCCGATGTGCGAGTTGTGCGCCCACACGACAAGCCGCGCGGGCTCGCCCGTGCTGCCGAGATGCGCCGCGAGCCGCTCGACGCGGACGGCCATGTGCCTGTCGCGCAGGTTCCACGATGCGCTGCGGCCCCCGAACATCGTCCGGTAGTACGCCTCGGCGTCCTTGACCACATGCGCGTTCTGGATCGCCTGGAACCAGGCGTCGCCCGCCGGGGTACGGCCCGACCGCGCGGCGCGGCGGCGCTGCATCTCGACCAGCTGCTCGATCACCTGGTCCTCGCAGTCGTCGGTCAGACCGTGAAACGCGCGCATGCCGTAGCGCTGCGGATCGCCACCCGCGTGATCGAAACACGCGTAGCGCTCGCGTGCCTCGGCCGCGAGCGTCGGGTCAGCCTGGTCGAGGAACGACAGCACGGAGCGGATCGACGCGTGGAGCGAGTACAGGTCGAGCCCGTAGAACCCCGCGCGCGCGTGCGGAGCCCGATCGCGATTGAAGTCGCGCAACCAGTCGACGAGATCGACCACGTCCTGGTTGCGCCACATCCAGGTCGGAAACCGCTGGAAGCTCGCGAGCGCGGCGCTGGCGGCCTCGTCGTCGCCGAGCTGGCGGACGTAGCGGTCGGTGCGAAGCGCATCCGGCCAATCGCCCTCGATCGCGATCGCCGAGAACCCGTGTTGGGCGATCAGCCGCCGGGTCACCGCGGCGCGCAGCTGGTAGAACTCGTGGCTGCCGTGCGTCGACTCGCCGAGGCACACGATGCGTGCGTGCGACACCAAGTCGACGAGCTGATCGAGCTCGTCCTCGCCATGGATCGGTCGCGCGATCTGCGCGATGGCTTCGGGCTCACCGGTGGGAAGCGACATGATGATCGAACCGTGGCCGCGCGTTCGGTGGTGTCAAATGCGCGCGATCGCACGCCGCGCGCTCATGTCGCGACGAACCCGCGCCACCGCGTCAGGTACTGCGCGAAAACCGGAGACACCCCGCGGTCGAGCAGCTCCGCGCGCGTGATCGGCGGTCGCGCTGGGGCCCACCCCGGCTCACGCGCCTGGCGCGCCCAGTCGGGATGCAGGATCGCCGCGCGCCCGATCGCGACCGCGCTCGCCCCGCGCTCGAGCAGCGCACGCGCATCGGCGCCAGTCCACACGGCGCCTGCCGCGAACACCGCCACCGTGGCCGGCAGGACTGCACGCAGCAGCGGGACCGGGTGCTCGGTCGGACGCTTCACAGACATCGCCGCGCCATCCCACAGCGAGGCGTGCACGTAGTCTGCACCGTCCTCGGCGAGCCACGCGGCCACGGCGAGGTTGTCGTCGAGGTCCATCCCGCGCGCCGAGCCGAAATCCTCGAGCGAGAGCCGCACACCGATCGTGAACCGCGGTCCGGTGCGTGCGCGCACCGCGCGCATGACCTCACGGATCAACCGCGCGCGTCCCGCGAGCCCACCGCCCCAGCCGTCCTCTCGCGGGTTCATCGTCGTCGACAGGAACTGCGACAGCAGGTAGCCATGCGCGCCGTGCAACTCGACGCCATCGAAGCCCGCGCGCTGCGCGCGCTCGGCCGCCGCCGCGAACTGATCGATCACGCGCGTCAGATCACGCTCGGTCGCGGGCCGCGGCACCTCGAACGTCGCGCCGGTCTCGTGCCACGTGCTGGCACTCCACACCTGCTCGCCGGTCAGCCGGGATGCCGCGCGCACGCCGCCGTGGAACAGCTGGACGGAGGCGAGCGCTCCGGTGTTCCGGATCCGTTTGGCGAGCCGCGCGAGGCCAAACAGCTGGTCGTCGTGGTCGATGCCGAGCTGGCCATCCCACGCCTTACCATCGCGCGCGACATACGCCGCGCAGGTCGAGATCAGGCCGAAGCCACCATCGGCGCGGCGCGCGAGCCAGGTCAGCTCGTCCTCACCGAGCTTGCCGTCGGGCAGCGACTGCAGATTGGTCATCGCGGCGAGTGCGATCCGGTTCGGCATCACGGCGCCAGATCGAAAGGTCAGAGCGTCGAACAGCACGGACTGAGTGTACTGTCGCCGAGATGCGGATGTTGATCGCGGTCCTGCTCGTCGCGGCCTGTTCCGGAGGAAGTGCGCAGCGTGTTGCGCCGCCGCCCACGGCCACGCCCACGCCACCGGTCGAGGTGCCGCGCCCGACCTACGTGCCGATGACGCTCGCCGCCTCGGGCATCGTGCCCGCGTGGATGGATCGCGCCGCCGACCCGTGCGGCGACTTCTACCAGTACGCGTGCGGCGGGTTCTTGAAGACCGCGCAGATCCCGCCCGACCGCTCGAGCTGGGGCGCGATCCAGATCGTGAACAAGGAGACCGAGGAATACTTGAAGACCGTGCTCGAAGGCGCATCGGGAAAGTCGTCCGGTGATCCGCTGCTCGACAAGCTCGGGACCTACTACACCGCGTGCATGGATGAGGAGCTGATCGAGAAGCGCGGGACCGCACCGATCCAGCCGCTGCTCGACGCGATCGCCACGGTCAAGGATGGCAAGTCCGCGGCGCAGGCCGTGATCACGCTCCACGCCGAAGGCGTGTTCCCGCTGTTTGCGCTCGGCCCGCAGCAGGACTTTGCCGATGCGACCAAGGTGATCCTCGGTCTCGATCAGGCGGGACTCGGCCTGCCAGATCGCAAGTACTACCTCGAGAGCAAGGGCACGATGGCGCAGACGCGCAAGGTCTACGTCGCGCACGTCGAGCGGATGTTCGGGCTGCTCGGCGACCCGCAAGCCAAGGCGGCCGCCGCCGATGTCATGCGGATCGAGACCGCGCTCGCGAAGGTCCAGCAGACCGATCTCGTGCGCCGCGATCCGCACAAGGTCTATCACCGGGTCGAGCGCGCGGGCCTCGAGACCAAGTATGCGACGACGTTCCCGTGGGGGGACTACCTCGCGAAGGTCGGGATCCCGACGGTCACCTCGATCTCGGTCAACGACCCCGCGTATTACACGGCGGTCGCGAAGTTGCTCACGACCGAGAAGCCGGTCGCGATCCGGCGCTACCTGACCTGGAACGTGCTGCAGAAGGCTGCCGACGAGCTTGGCAAGGCGTGGGTCGCGGAAGCGTTCACGATGCAGAAGGAGCTCTCGGGCGTGAAGGAGATCCCGCCGCGCTGGCGCCGTTGCGTCAATCGCGTCGACACCGACCTCGGTCACCTGCTGGGACAGCTCTACGTCAAGACGCGGTTCGCTGGCGATGCCAAGGACCGCGCGATCGAGCTGACCAAGGCCGTGTTCGGGGCGATGCGCGCCGAGCTCGACGTGCTGCCGTGGATGGACGACACGACGCGTGCCGCCGCGAAGCAGAAGCTCGACAAGATGGCGTACATCGTCGGCTTCCCCGACCAGTGGCGCACCTACGGATTCGAGATCAAGCGCGACGACCACGCGGGCAACGTCGTCGCCGCGACGCGCTGGGAGCTCCGCCGCCTGCTCGACAAGATCGGCAAGCCGGTCGATCGGTTCGACTGGCAGATGACGCCGCCGACCGTGAACGCCTACTACGACGCGACGCTCAACGAGATCGCGCTCCCCGCAGGTCAGCTCCAGGCGCCGTTCTTCGGCGCGAAGTTTCATCCCGCGGTGAACTTCGGCTCGACCGGCGGCGGCACGATCGGCCACGAGATCACGCACGGGTTCGATGACGAGGGCAGCCAGTTCGACGGCGACGGCAACCTGCGCGACTGGTGGAGCAAGTCGACCAAGGAGAGGTTCGCGACGGCCACGAAGTGCGTGGTCGATCAGTACGCGCAGTACGAGGCGGTCCCGAAGGTGAAGCTCGACGGCAAGCTCACCGCCGGCGAGAACATCGCGGACAACGGCGGCGTCAAGCTCGCGTTCCAGGCCTACCAGGCGTGGAAGACGCAGCAGCCGGAGCCACCGCCGCCGATGGTCGAAGGCCTGACCGACGACCAGCTGTACTTCCTCGCCTATGCCCAGTCGTGGTGCGACAAGGCGACGCCCGAGAAGCTCGAGACCATGGCGCACTCGAACCCGCACTCGCCGCCGCGCTGGCGCGTCAATGGCGTGATCGTGAACCAGCCCGGCTTTGGCTCGTCGTTCAAGTGCACGCAGGGCGCCGCGATGGTGCCCGCGAAGCAGTGCGCGGTCTGGTGACGCTACTCGGGTAGCGCGTCGAGGCCGGCACCGAGCGAGATCGTCCTGCCGCCGAGGATCAACGTGCCGCCGATCGCATCGCGCTGGAACCGCACCGTCGCATTGCCGCCCGGCATCACGAGCGTGACGCCGTCGGTCTCCGCGGTGACGCTGGTGACGCTGCTGCCGATCCACATCGCGTGAAGGAACCGCTGATCGCCACCCGGTGCCGTGATGTCGATCCGGTGGCCGGCGCTGAAGTCCGAGTCGATCGTGTTGAACGGCGTCACCATGGTGCTCCCGCTGGGCTGGAGACGCTCGACGTGCAGCGTCTGCGAGCCCGGGATCGTCGTGTGGTTGCCCGCGACCGTGGGCGTGACGGCAGCTGCGAGCTGCCACACCTGCTCGGTGCCGGCGGATGTGGTCACCCGATCGTAGACCACGAACGCGTCGGGCTCGATGAACACGAGCTCGCGCTCGACCTTCTGGATCTTCGCGTTGCCCTTGTACGCCGGGGTGACGTCCGCCGCGGCGTGCAGCCAGCCGGCGCCGCGATGCAGCGCGACCAGCTTGGACGTGGTGCCCGCGCGCTGGGCGATCGACTCGCCACCATCGACGATGCGCACGAGGCTATGCGCGTCGAGCTCCTGGTGCAGCCCCGACCGCGAGTCGACGTTGGGATCGTACGCCAGCCAGCCGCCCTTGTAGATCATCAGCGAGCCCTGATCCTGGTGTGCGTGGGACTGGGTGTACGGGCCGGCGATCAAGTTGACCCACGTCGCGCCTTCGTCCCAGCCGGAGCGCGCATACAGCTGACCGGTGCCGGTCGCGTGATACGCGGTGCCGAGCCCGTCGAGCGCCGATGGCGCGACGCCCGGATACAGGAAGTCGTAGGCGTACATGAACTGCTCGCCCATCCGCGGCACCGAGGACGCATCGAGGAACGCCTGTGCGCGCGGGGCGAGCGGGTCGTTCGGGAACAGCGCGATCAGCTGCTGCAGATAGTTGCGGTGATAGTCGAACAGCTCGGCCTTCGAGTCGCGCGAGTGATCGCCGGTCGGCGCGACGCGATCGAGCGTCGGGACGGTGGCGTGCATGAACGCCGGCAGCGACGCGCGCGTGTGCTCGGTCAGCGTCGCGATCGACTCGCCGGTGGAGTCCTCCCAGATGTCGTAGAGCTCGAACAGCCGGCGCATCGAGACGCCGTAGCCGGTGCCCTCACGCGAGCCGCCGCCGGTCAGCTCGCCTTCGAACGTCGGCACGAGCTGGCCGACCAGCCGCGTGTCGTGGAACTCGACCAGCCAGTCACCTGCGCCGGTGAGCTCGCCATGAGCGGCGAGCCCGAGCAGCATCGTCGCGCGGAGGAACGACGAGTAATAGTTGTTGGCCGGGTCGTCGGTCGCCCACCCGCTCCACGGGGCGGCGCGACCGCCCCAGGTCGCGCGCTCGTGATCCCACACGTTGGCGACCGCCTGCTGGCCATAGGCGAGCCACGCGCTGCGCCGCTCGCCGACCGCCTCGTAACACCAGTCGTAGACCAGCGCGAGGTCACCGACGAGATCGCCGATCTGGAGGTAGCTGTCGCTGGCGACCGGCGGGGTGTTGCCCCCCGCGATCGCCTGCTCCGCCGCGCGCACCTGATCGTCGATCGACTTGACTGCGGCCGCGCAATACTTGGGATCGGCGGTCAGCTGACCGAGCAGCGCCGCGTTCCACGCCTGAAAGCCATAGACTTCGCCCCCGCCGGTGAACCGATCGACCGTGCCCTGGAACCGCATCGCGTCCGGCGTCTTCGCCGCGAGATCTGCGGTGAGGCGATCCCGGTTGGCCTCGATGAAGATCCGCGGATGCTCCGTCGGATACGAAGGTCCCCCGGTCTCCCCGCCGCACGCCGCGAGCACCGCGATCACGACACACCCGGTCCTGGTCATCAGGCCCGGGCGTAACACGGATGGCGCTCACTCTGGGAGCGAATCGACCCCTGCGCCGAGCGCGATGCTGGTGCCGTCGATCACCAGCGTGCCGCCGACGCTGTCACGGTTGAACGTCACGGTCGCGACGCGACCGCCGCTGGTCACGCTGACTCCGGTCGGACCCGCGGCGGTGATCGAGGTCGCGGCCTGGTCGACCGCGAGCACGTGGAGGTAGCGGTTGTCGCCACCGGGCTGCTGGAGATCCAGCCGGTGCCCGCCGGAGAAGTCCGACTGCGACGCGTAGCTGTAGGTCGACATCGAACCCGCGCTCGGCGCGACGCGAGTCACCTGCAGCGAGTGGCCGGCATTCGAGATCGTCGCGGTGTTGCCGTTGATCGACGGCGCCACCGGCGCGGCGAGCTGCCAGGTCTGCGTGGTCCCGCTCGCCGTCGCGACGCGATCGAACACCACGATGACATCTGGCTTCAGGTAGACGAGCTCGCGGTGAACTTTGTGGACCGCGGCGTTGCCGTTGTAGGCAGGCGTCAGGTCCGCCGACGCGTGGACCCAGCCATCGCCCATGTGGAGCGCGAGCAGGTTCGACATCGTCGATCCGATCTGGCGCACCGGCGTGCCGCCCTGATCGATCCGCACGAGCCCGTGCGAGGTGGTGTCCTGGTTGAGCCCCGAGCTCGAGTGCACGACCGGGTCGTAGGCGAGCCAGCCACCCTTGTAGATCATCAGCGCGCCCTGATCTTGGTGCGCGTGTGACTCGGTGTACGGGCCGGCGATCATGTTGACCCACGTCGCGTCCTGATCCCAGCTCGAGCGCGCGTAGAGCTCGCCGATGCCGCTCGCGTAGTAAGTGCCCGACAGCTCGTCGAGCGAGCGGACGGTGACCGTCGAGTCGTCGTACAGGAAGTCGTACGCGACCATGAACGAGCTGCTCATCTGCGTGACGCTCGAATCCGCGAGCAGCGCCTTCGCGCGACCGGCGAGCACGTCCTTCGGGAAGATCGCGATCAGCTGCTGCAGGTAGTTGCGGTGGTAGTCAAAGAACGAGGCGGTCGAGTCGCGAGACTGGTCGCCGGTCGTGAAGCCGCACGTGATGCCCTCGCGACCCTCGCCACCACGCCCGCGCGCGACCGCGTGATCGCGCTGCTCTCCGCG
>JBBJLY010000317.1:0-8772 GCA_037720695.1 Kofleriaceae bacterium
TGCACCCACGTCGATCTCGACGGGCTGTACGCCGCGGCGAAGTGGATCCTCGGCGGCGAGGAGCCGTACCGCGGTGCCGATGCCGACGCGCGTTGTGTCGACACCCGCGTCGGCACGCCGGGCCCGATCGCGATCCGGATCGACCGCGCGCTGCGCGCCAAGTTCCGCGACGATCAGCTGAAGCGCGCGGTGATCGGCTGGCTGGTCTCGGGCATGCAGCCCGGCGTGCAGGACGACGTGATCGCCGAGGCGGCCGCGGAGTTCGAGCGCCGCGACGCCGTCACCCAGGAGCTCGCGGGCCGGTTCACGATCCGGGGCCGGGTCGCCGTCGTCGATATCGCCGGCGCGAAGGGGCCGTTCGACAAGACCGATCTGCTGCTCGCAGGCCAGGCGCGCGCGCCGGTGTCGATCGTGCGCGATTCCGGGATGCTGACGATCGCCGCCGCGTTCGACTCCGGGTGGGACTTCGTCGAGCTGTTCGCGATCGGCGGCGGGATGCCGACCCGGGTCACGATCCCCGAGCAGAAGCTCGACGACGTCGTCGGCAAGATCAACGCGGCGCCCGAGCCGACCCCGCGCATCGGCGCGAAGCCCGAATCGTGACGGAACGCGTGGTAGTTTCGCCCGTGGTGGACAAGCGCGAGCCCGGTGACATCGTCGCGGACGAGCTCCTCGAGATGTACTTCGATCCCGATGCGAAGGAGCTCCAGCACATCGGGAGCTACGAGCTGCCGTCGGATCGCGAGCTCGATCAGATCATCGAGATGACCCGCGCGCTGCTGTTCCCGGGCTATGCGGGGCCAGATATCGCGCGCGGTACGCGTGCTGATGTCCGCGAGGTGGTGCGGATCCGGGTCGCCGAGCTGCGCGTCGCGCTCAAGCGTCAGGTCTACCGCGCGCTGCACCACAAGCAGCAGCAGGCACTCGGCCTTCACGATCTCGATTCGGTCGAGTCGCGGACCCAGGCTGATCGGATCGCGGACGCCTTCCTCACCAAGCTCCCCGAGCTGCGGTGCCGGCTGCTGATCGATCTGCGGGCGGCCTACGAGAGCGATCCAGCCGCGACCGGCATCGACGAGATCCTGTTCTGCTACCCCGGCACCTACGCCGTGACGACGTACCGCATCGCGCACTTCCTGTGGCGCCAGGGTGCGCTCGTCGTTCCGCGCATGATGACCGAGCTCGCCCACCGGCGGACCGGGATCGACATCCACCCGGGCGCCGAGATCGGCGCAGCGTTCTTCGTCGACCACGGGACCGGGGTCGTGATCGGCGAGACCACGCTGATCGGCGAGCGCGTCCGGATCTATCCGGGGGTCACGCTCGGCGCGCTCAGCGTGCCTCAGAGCGATCAGCGCCCCGAGCCCGGCAAGCGCCGGCACCCGACGATCGAGGACGATGTCGTGATCTACGCCAACGCGACGATCCTCGGTGGCGAGACCACGATCGGCCGGGGGTCGATCATCGGCGGCAATGCCTTTGTCACGACGAGCGTGCCGCCGGGCTCACGGGTGCCTGGATCGAGCCGCACGCAGCGTCCCTGACGGAAGCGCCCCGGAATGCCCGGAATGCGGAAACCGTGGAGGGGGCGTGATAGGCTCCGGGTGCGCCGATGAGCGACGAGCAGGTACGGCCGCGGACCGCGACGCGCCTAAAAGGGGAGGCTCCGCCCGGGCTGCAGCTGGGTGCGGCGGAGGAGTCGCGTCAGCGCATCGGCCGCTACGAGATCATCAAGACCATCGGCAAGGGCGCGATGGGCGTGGTCTACAAGGCCCGCGACCCGCTGCTCGACCGCGTGGTCGCGGTCAAGACCATCATGTCGCCGCAAGGGCAGGGCCGCCGAGTCCGCTCGGCGTTCCTCGAGCGGTTCCAGCGCGAGGCCAAGGCCGCCGCGAAGATGCAGCACCCGGCGATCGTGACGATCTTCGACGTCGGCGTCGACGAAGAGGCCGGGGCGCCGTTCATGGTCCTCGAGTACCTGCCCGGCGAGTCGCTCGCCGATCGGCTCGACCGTGTGCGGTTCCCGCTCGCCCGCTGTGTCCAGATCGCGAACGACCTCGCGTCCGCGCTGTCGTTCGCGCACCGCCAGCGGATCGTGCACCGCGACGTCAAGCCGGCCAACGTGCTCCACGCCGGCGACAACCGGTGGAAGCTGGCCGATTTCGGGATCGCGCGGATGCCAGACTCGGATCTGACCCAGGTCGGCATCTTCATGGGCACGCCCGGCTACTCGCCGCCCGAGGCGATCCGCGAGGGTCGCTACACGCCGCAGGCCGACGTGTTCGCGTGGGGCGCGGTGCTCTACGAGCTGCTGTCAGGCCGGATCCCCTACGAGGGCCCGGATACCAAGACCACCAACAGCTACGTCGTCGCCGGGAATGCGGCGCCACCGACGCGCCACGACCCCTCGATCCCCGAGCCGATCTCGGCCGTCACGATGACCGCGCTGCAGTCGTCGGACCGTCAGCGGTTCCGCGATGCCGGCGAGGCCGAGCAGGCGCTACGCGATGCGTGGGATCGCTGCCTGACGCAGGGCCTGGTGCATCCCGCGGTGCTCGCGATGGAGGAGACGCCGCACGACAAGGTCGGCGCGCGCATGCACGAGGCCAAGGGCTCGCCGCTGCGGCCACCGCCACCGCCCCAGCCGATCCACGGCGACATGTCAGAGGTCACGATCAACACCAGCCAGCCGTTCGTGATCGAGAGCAGTCGCGAGCGGATCGGCGACGACGATCCGACCACGATCGTCACGCGCGACGAGATGCGGCCGCCGAAGTCGGATCCCACGTCACGCGGCGTGATGGCCCACAAGGCGCCCGGGACCACGCTCAATGACCGGTCGTCTCCCGACCGCACGCTGCCGGAGAAGCCGCGCTACGCGGACACCTCCGACGAGCGCTCGGCGGGGCGTAGCAAGCTGATCTGGATCGCGATCGCGGTGTTGATCGCGCTGCTCGCGACCGGCACGTCGCTCTACCTCGCCGGCATCATCCAGTAGCGAGCAAGCTCGCGACCTCGTCCGCGCAGCCACGGCACAGCGTGAAGCCGGCGCCGCCATGGCCGTAGGTGTGGATCACGCGTGCCTCCTGCGGGTCGCGCTCGAGCCGCACGGACGGGCGAGCCGGACGCAGGCCCGCGCGCACGCTGGTGACCGCGCCGACCGGGAGCCCGAGCGCGGCAGCCTGCGCGACGATGCGCGCGGTCAGCGCGGGATCGATCTCCGGTTCGGTGCCCGGCTGCCACGGTCGCGCGCAGCCGCCGAGCACGAGCTGGTCGCGACGCGGGATCAGGTAGAACAGGGATTCGGGATCGTGCTCGTCGGTGATCGACATCGCGAGATCGCACCCGCCGGGCGCGGTCATCACGACCTGGCCGAACAGCGGCACGAGCGCGGGGTCGCGGGCGAGCTCGCGCGCGCGAAGGCCGGTGCAGTCGATCACGGCGTCGCCCGGCTCGGCGGCGAGCGCGCGAACTACGCGGCGCTCGATCGGCGTGGCCAGGCGCGTCGCGAGGTAGCCGAGGAACCGGGCGGGCTCGATGCGCGGCACGCGATAGCGCCAGGCGATCGGGCTGCCCGTCACGGGGGCCGGGGCGCGCGCGACGGCGAGATCTGCGGTCCACCACGGCGCCGGCGCGGTCGCGGCGTCCGGCGTGATCTCGTACCCGGTGACGAGATCGATGCCGGCGTCGCGGTCGCCAGCAAGCGCTTCGAGCCAGCCGCGGGTCGTCGCGGCCCACCGCAGCACCTTGTCGATCGGGCCGGCGCGGTACGGAAACCAGATCGCGGCGGCGATCGACGACGTGGTGGCATCGCCAGTCCCGGCGGCGACGACGCGAACCCGGTGGCCGCGCAGCTCGAGCACGTGGGCGGTGACGAGGCCGATCACACCCGCGCCGACGACAGTGACGTCCACGCCGCGAGGATAGCGCCGGGTGCTACCGTGCGCGCGATGGACCCGGTCGTGATCGCGCTGCTCGTGATCGCGGCCCTGCTGGCCGGCACGGTCGACGCGATCGCCGGTGGCGGAGGCCTCATCACGTTCCCCGCGCTGATCACCGCCGGGCTGCCGATCCACCTCGCGTACGGCACCAACAAGGGCCAGAGCGTGTGGGGGTCGGGCAGCGCCCTGCTCGCGTTCTGGCGCGCAGGTCGTGTCGATCGCAAGCAGGCGCTGCTGACGTTTCCACTCGGCCTGGTCGGATCGGCGCTCGGGGCGCTGCTCGCGCTGACGCTCGACGAGGCGGTGCTGCGGCCGCTCGTGATCGCGATGTTGATCGGGGCCGCGGTGCTGCTCGTGATCAAGAAGCCATCGCGCGACGAGGACGTCGTGCCACCAGCCGACAAGCGGCGGCGCTACCTCGTGCTCGCGGCGACGCTCGCGTTCGTGATCGGAGCGTATGACGGCTTCTTCGGACCCGGCACCGGCACGTTCCTGTTCGTTGGCTTCGTCGCGCTGTGCGGCAAGAGCACGCTCCGCGCGACCGCGGACGCGAAGGTCGTGAACTTCGCGTCGAACCTCGCGGCGGTCGCGGTGTTTGCGTCGCGCGATGCGATCGCGTGGGAGCTCGCGTTGCCGATGGCGGCCGGCCAGCTGATCGGCGGTCTCGTCGGCGCACGGCTCGCGCTGCGCGGCGCGCGTCTGGTCCGCATGATGGTGCTGGCCGTCTCGGGCGCGCTCGTGATCAAGCTCGTCGTCGATCTCGTGGCGTGAACATCACGTGAACGAGGATGGCAGCCGGCGGCCGGCTTGCGATCCTCGGCGCGTGAGGACTCAGGTGACGGCCGCCAGGCCCTTCGCGGCGCGCAGCTCGCGCACCAGCTGGGCCTGGCCATCCGCGTGGTAGCTCGATCGCACGAGGGGACCGCTCACGACGTGGGTGATGCCCTGGGCACGCGCGTACTGCTCGAGCTCCGCGAACTCGGTCGGATGCACGTAGCGCTCGATCGCGAGGTGCTGCTTGCTGGGCGCGAGGTACTGCCCGAGAGTGATGATGTCGACGCCGAGGCTCGCGAGCTCGCGGAGCACCTGCTCGACCTCCTCGCGGGTCTCGCCGAGCCCGAGCATCAGACCGGTCTTGGTCACGGCGTCGCGTTTGCGCGCGTGCTCAAGGATCTTGTAGCTGCGCGGGTAGCTCGCCTGGACGCGAACCTGGCGCGACAGGCGCGGCACGGTCTCGAGGTTGTGCGCGAACACGTCGGGATCCGCGTCGAGCACGACGTCCACGTGCTCGGTCCGGCCCTTGAAGTCACCGGCCAGCACCTCGAGCGTCATCCCGGGGCAGGCCTGCTTGACCCGGCGGATGGTCTCGGCCCAGTGCGCGGCGCCGAAGTCGGCGAGGTCGTCGCGATCGACGCACGTGATCACGGTGTGCTCGAGCGACAGCCGGACAGCACCGGCAACGCGCCGCGGCTCGTCGGGATCGGGCGGGGCGGCGGCCGGTGGTGACATCGCAGAACCGGCACGACCGCGTGCAGATGTCGCCGAGGATCATGATCGTCAGCGCGCGCCGGGTCCAGCACTCGCCGATGTTGGGGCAGCTGGCGCTCTCGCACACGGTGTTGAGCGCGAGCTCCTTCACCATCGCGCGGAGCTCGAAGTACGCCGGCTTGCTGGGCAGCGTGGCGCGGATCCATTCGGGGTGCCGGCGTCGCGTGGGCTGCGCCGCCGCAGCCGTGGGCTCCGGGCCCACCGCAGGCCCGAGCACCTTGAGGTGAACGCGGTCTTCGGCCATCCCGCTGTGGATACCTCACGAACGGTCGGAACGCGAGCGTCGCCGCCGGCGCTGCTCGACGACCAGCGTCACGACCGGGACCAGCAGGATCGCCGGGAACAGGTAGAACCCCGGATCGTCGGGCTTCGCACCACGCGGCCGGTAGACCTCGCCAGCCGCGGCACAGGCGATCAGATACATCCCGACCACCGCGATCCCGGCGCTGCGCCACAGCGCGAGGTCGACCTGCGGGACCTCGGTCGCGCGGTCGCGCCAGGCCTGGTAGTCCCAGGCGACCAGCGCGATCGCCCCGAGCCAGATCAGCGTCGCGACCGTCGCGGTCGGATAGACCTGCGTGCTCCAGCAGAACGTGACGATCGCGGTCAGCACCGGCACCGCGAGCGCCGCCCCGGCGAGCGCGAACCGCTGTGACACCAGCAGCGCGGCGATCACGAGCTGGAGCACGCCGACGAAGTTGTAGAACCAGCCGGTCGCCCGGAATGCATGCAGGAAGTCGTGGAACGCGCCGGTGTTGTGGGCGTCCGTGAACGGCTGGCCGAGCAGCTTCTTCAGCCCGGCGGGCACGAACGCGAACGCGATCAGGATTCGCAGGATCGCCGCGGCGACCGCGACCCAGTGCGTCCGGCGTGCGCGAGAGATCAGGCTACAGATCAATGGCGTGGCCGAGGGCGGCCTCGGTCGCGCCCTTGATCGTCTCGGCGAACGTGGGATGCGCGTGGATCGTGTAGACCAGGCTGTCCGCGTTGACCTCGGTGGTCTTCGCGAGCGTCAGCTCGGCGATCAGGTCGGT
This sequence comes from Kofleriaceae bacterium, assembly GCA_037720695.1. Classification (GTDB taxonomy): domain Bacteria; phylum Myxococcota_A; class Polyangia; order Haliangiales; family Haliangiaceae; genus JABFXX01. The sequence goes on from JBBJLY010000317.1 coordinate 6,524, forward strand.
CACCGCCGGTCCCACCAGGTGCGCGCCGACGAGCGCGCCGGTCTCCGCATGCCACAGCACCTTGACAAACCCGGTGGTGTCACCGGCGGCGCGTGCCTTCGCGAGCGCGGCGAACGGGACCTTGCCGACCTTCACCGGCACGTTCTGCGCCTTCGCCTTTTCCTCGGTCAGCCCGACCGACGCGATCTCCGGCGAGCAGTACGTGCAGGCCGGAATCGCGTCGTAGCGGACCGGCTCCGCGTGCACCCCGGCGATCTTCTCGGCCACGAACACGCCCTCGGCGGACGCGACGTGGGCGAGGCCGCGACCGATCACGTCGCCGATCGCCCACAGATTCTCGCCGCAGCGGTTCTCCGGATCGGTCTTGATGTAGCCGCGATCGAGCACGACCTTGTGGTGCTCGAGCCCGAGGTTCTCGGTGTTGGCGGCGACGCCTACCGCGACCAGCAGGATGTCTGCCACGAGCTCGACCTTGTCGCCGCCGGCCTTGGGCTCGGCCGTCATCACGACGCGGTCGCCGTCGACCTTGGCCGAGGCGAGCTTGTGATCGACCAGGCTCTTGATGCCGCGCTTGTCGAACGCGCGCAGCAGCTCCTTCGAGATCTCGGGATCCTCGTTCGGCACCAGGCGCGGCAGGAACTCGACGATCGTGACCTCGGTGCCGAGCGCGCGATAGAACGAGGCGAACTCGACGCCGATCGCCCCGGCGCCGAGCACGACCATCGACTTCGGCTGCGCCGGAAGCGTCATCGCCTTGCGGTACTCGATGATGTGCGTGCCATCGAGATCGATCCCGGGCAGCGAGCGCGCACGTGCGCCGGTCGCGAGGATCACGTGCTTAGCCGAGACTGTCTGCTTGCCGCCGTCCGCGGCCGTGACCTCGATCTGGTGCGGCTTCCACGCGCCGGCGCGCGGCAACAGCGTGCCGGTCCCTGCGATCGAATCGATCTTGTTCTTCTTGAACAGGAACGCGACGCCCTTGCTGACCTTGTCGGCGATGCCGCGGCTGCGCTGGATGATCGCCGGGAAGTCCGCCTTGACGTCGCCGACGATGATCCCGAAGTCCTTTGCGTGGTGGAACGTCTCGAGCACCTCGGCGCTGCGGAGCAAGGCCTTGGTCGGGATGCAGCCCCAGTTGAGGCAGATCCCACCGAGGCTCTCGCGCTCGATGCAGGCGACCTTCTGCCCGAGCTGGGCGGCGCGGATCGCGGCGACGTAGCCGCCGGGCCCGGAGCCGATGACGACGACGTCGTATGTGGTCCTCATAGCGCCAGCGACTCCGGCTTCTCGAACAGCTCGGCGAACGCCTGCAGCCACTTCGCGCCGAGCGCGCCATCGATCACGCGGTGATCGCACGACATCGTGACCGTCATCCGCTTACCCGGAACGACCTGGCCGCCGACGATGACGGGCTCGTCGACCGTCGCGCCGATCGCGAGAATGCCGCCTTCGGGCGGGTTGATGATCGCGGTGAACCGCTCGACGCCCATCATGCCGAGGTTCGACACGGTGAACGTCGAGCCCGTGATCTCGTGGCCCTTGAGGCCGCGCTTCTTCGCACGCTCGGCGAGGTCCTTGACCTCGTTCGCGATCGCGCCGATGCCTTTTTGATCGGCATCGCGCACGACCGGCGTGACGAGACCATCCTCGATCGCGACGGCGACGCCGACGTGCACGCGGTGGTGGCGCCGGATCGAGTCGCCTTCCCAGCTCGCGTTGCACTCGGGCACGCGACGGAGCGCGAGCGCGACCGCCTTGATGATGAGGTCGTTGACCGAGACCTTGCCGCGATCGCCCAGCAGCTCGTTGAGCCTCGCGCGGAACGCGGGCAGCACCGTGGGCACCACATCAAGTAGAAGTGCGGGACGTCGCGCTTGGCTTCGGTGAACCGCGCCGCGATGCGCTTGCGCATGTTCGACGCCGGGATGTCTTCGTAGTCCGCCTCGCTCGTGACGGGCGCCTGCTTGCTGCGCACGGCCTCGCGGTCGGCTGCGTCTCGGCCTCGACGGCGGTGGTCTCCGCATCATCGGCGTCACCGTTGATCGCGTGCGTCGATTGGCCATCCGCCGCGCCGCGCACATCGCGCTCGACGATCCGGCCGCCCGGTCCGCTGCCGCGCACGTTGCGCAGATCGATGCCGAGCTCGATCGCGAGGGACTTCGCGAGCGGGGAGGCGAGGAGCTTGCCCGCTGGCGCGCCGCTCGCCTTGGCGGCCATCGTCGTCGCATCGGCGTTCGACTGCGGCTTCG
>JBBJLY010000318.1:0-8770 GCA_037720695.1 Kofleriaceae bacterium
ACATCACGAGCCGCCGCGCCGACTCCGCGCGCGCCGCACGCAGAACGCGATCGGCGCGTGCGACCTCGGGATGACGCGGCAGCGGGCTCGCCTGGCGCGCGCCTTCGAGCTTCGGGGTCAGCTCGCGCGCGAGCGCCATCACGTCGGGCATCGGCACCTCGCCACGCTTGATCGCGATCAGCGTCGGCTTCAGCTGCTCGCTGACGCGGACCTCCGGCGGATCGCCGCGCAGCCAGCGGATCGCGAGATCGAGCAACCGGATCAGGTTGTAGGCGTTCTTCGGGCGGAGATCGCGCGGCAGCTCGAGCTCCGTGTTCGCCGCCGCGCGCAGCGAGACCCAGTCGTTCGCGGCGATCAGCCCCTGATCGTACATCGAGCGATACAGCTGCTTGATGTAGTCGCGCGCGCGGACGACCGCGTCGGCCTGCGTGGGCGCCTCGATCCGCGCGCTCGCGGCGAGCCGGACCGCGGCGGCATCGAGCTCGAGCGCGGGATCATCGCGCAGCCAGCCGATCACCGTCCCGCGATGCTCCGCCAGCCGCTGGTTGTGCTCGAGCCGATCGAGCTGCGACAGCGCGTAGCGCCCGAAGCTGCCGTAGATCTCCTGCGACAGGAACCCGTCGCGCATCGCGACCAGCTCGGCCCCCATCGGATCGACGACCTCGGGCGCCGCGAACAGCATCTCGAGCGTGTTCGGGTCGGCGCGCAGCGCCTGCCGGATCGCCTTGCCGAGCTCCCAGAACGTGTGCGAGCCGTCGAGCGAGATCAGGTCGAGCGGCGGCTCGACCAGGCCGGTGGTCCACGCGAGGGGCAACACGAACACGCCCCGATGATCCTCATCGGAGCCCGCGTCGGCGACACCCCACGCGCGGGAGCCGACGATGGTGTCGATCACGACGCACGGCCGCAGCTGATCCCAGGCCGCGGCCCGGCGCTGGGCGTAGCGCTGGACCCCGAGCTTGCGTGGCATCACCTCGATTCGCAGGTAGGTGGCGCGCTTGCCGTCGAGGAATGCCACGTCGACCCGGTCACCGGCGATCGCCGTCACGCGGCCGGTCGCGCCTTGGGTCCGGGTCTCGCCCTCGACCACGCGGTCGACGCGCGTCATCACCTCCGTCCCGATGGGCAGCGGGACGGCCGAGGGATCGAGATCGGCGAGCCCGCCGAGCCGCAGCGCCATCGAACAAGTATCCCCGACGCTGGCTCGAATTACAGGTCCAGGTTACGAGTTGTACACCGTGCGTCGGAAGCTTCGGTGGTCGCTGGTCGCGCTCGGCCTGATCGGGTGCGGCGCCGTGATCGTGCTCGATCGGCTGACGCGGGGTAACGGCGACGACGCGCCGGCCCCTCCGGTGTGCGAGGTCGGTCCAACCACACGCGGGATCGACGTCTCGTACTACCAGGACACGATCCAGTGGCGCCGGGTGAAGCAGGCCGGCATGCAGTTCGCGTTCATCCGCGTCTCCGACGGCACGGCGCTCCGCGACCCAAAATTCACGACCAACTGGCTCGGCGCGGCCAAGGCGGGTGTGATGCGCGGCGCCTACCAGTACTTCCGCCCCGAGGTCCCGGCGCTCGCGCAGGCAGACCTTCTGATCGCCGCGCTTGCCCAGGATCGTGGCGAGCTGCCGCCGGTGATCGACGTCGAGACTGCCGGCGGCAAGTCCGCGAGCTACATCGCGCAGCAGGTCCGGACCTGGGTGACCCGCGTCCGCGACAAGCTCGGCGTCGAGCCGATCATCTACGCCGGCCCCGAGTTCTGGCGCGATGCCGTGGGTGGTGCCGATCTGACGACCCAGCCGTTGTGGGTCGCGCATTACACGACGGCCTGCCCGACCGTGCCACCGACGTGGAAGGCGTGGACGTTCTGGCAGCACACCGATCGCGGCCGGGTGCGGGGGATCGCCGGGGCGGTCGATCTCAACGTGTTCGCTGGCACGTTCGCCGAGCTTCAGGACTTCGCGCGGCGATCGCGGGTTCCTCGCGCCGCAGCTCGCTGAGCTAGCTAGCCGCCGGCGGGCTTGCGGCGCGCCCGGGTCTTGTTGCGCGAGAGGATCGCCTTGTGGACCTCTTCGCCGTTGGTCGCCAGGAAGTTGTCGAAGATCGTGCGCCACCACATCGACGAGCTCGGGTGGCTGACGAAGTAGTCGACCAGGTTCAACAGCGACATCACGTCCGGCCGGTTGCGCAGCTCCGGCGACACGCGCTCGTCGCTCTGGGCGTGACGGAACCCCGCGCGCGTGCGCTGTTCCGCGGCCCAGCCGGCGACGGTCTGCGATTCCTCGAGGACCTTGTCGTGGCCGACTTCCATCTTCTTGTCGTCGATGTTCTGGCCCGGGATGATCTGCGCGTGCCAGCAGGTCTCGAGCTGCTTCATGATGTGGCGGTCGGCCTCGACCGCGAGCGCGCGATGGATCCCGTAGAAGCTCGAGCCCTCGCCGAGGTCCTCGTGCTCCTCGTGGTCGTCGACCTCGTGCTTGTGGTCGTGATGCTCGTCGAGCTTCTCCTCGACCTTGCCGTGGATCTTGGTCTTCTCCGCCGAGCCCTGATGCCACTCGGGGTGATGGTCGTCGTGATGATGCGGCGGGTGATCCTTCGAGATCTCCGAGTGCGAGGGCGGTAGCGCCTGCACCGTGACCCACGGGTTCGCCGTCGTGCCCCACGTCGCCTTCGCCAGGCTCTCGTTCTTCGCGCGCACCGGACCGACGCGGCGCTCGAGCTCCGCCTTGCCGTTGTCGCCCTGCTCGGTGAGTCCGTGCAGATCGCCGCCCTTCTTCATGCGCGACTCGATCGACGTCCGATCGGTCTTCTCGTGCATCTGGCGCTCGGCGATGTGGCCGAGCTCCGCGACGCCCGCGTGACCCGCCTGCTTCGGGTCGATCTTGTACATGTCGATGATGATCTGGCGCAGCAGCTCGGTGATCTTGGCCTTGATCGCCGAGAACAGCTTCTGCATCGCCATCCGGATCTTGTCCTGGATCTTGAAGATGATGTTCTCGAGCCCGATGACGCCCGCGGCCTTCTTCATGTTGTCGAGTCGCGACATCACGTCGACGTAGGTCGACCCACCGGTCACCAGCGCATCGGCGATCGCGATGTTGGTGTAGTCGAGATCGATGCCGTTCGGCACGCTCATCGAGCCAAACAGCCCCATGCCGACTTCCTTCGTGGTGATGTGGAAACCACTCGGACACGGCACCGCGAGGCCGATCGACTTCGAGGCCTCGAGCATGACCTGCGCGACCGCGCCCTCCGGGCCCTTCTCCTCGAGCGCGGCCTGCATGATCTGCCACGTCGGCTTCTTGCGCTCCTTCGCGGAGACCTCGACGATCCCGAACGTCGAGTCCACGCCTTTGTGCAGCGCGTTCTCGATCAGGGGCAGCTTCGGCAACAGGGTGTGGCCGATCGACACCTGCGTGTCGGTCCCGCCGAACGTGCCGGACGTGATGGCCTGCTTGCCGTTCTTGGTCTTCTCGTCGTACAGCGTGTCGACGAAGCTGAACTCGGCGTGGACGCCGCGCTGCTCGGCGGCTCCGATCGCGGCGCCCTCCTTGGCATTGCCCTTGTCGTCGGAGAACTCGTCGATGAAGCTGTTGGTGCCGGCCGATTTGGTGTTCTTGCCGGCCTTCCGGCTGCGCATCGCATCGTTGATGTAGCTGTTGAGCCCGACCTCGATGAAGTTCGAGTGCGAGAAGTAATCCTCGACGATGTGCTGCCCCATGCCGGCACGCATGCGGCCCTGTGGCGTCGGGCCCGCCTGGACCGCCGACAACAGGCAGTCCTTCGAGTGCTCGGTCGAGTTCGCGAGGTGGTTCGCGAGCCCGCCGTCGCCGACCTTGTAGAGCTCCGGGTTCTCGTACTGGAGACCAGGTGCAGCCGAGCCCGCGTGCGTCTTCTGCGTATCCGCATCGGTCGTGCTGTTCGCCGCGACCACCTCGTTGTTGCGTGCGTCGACCGTCCGGATCGCCTTTGGCTGTGGCGACTTCGCGAGGTGCGGGTTGGGGCCCTCGGTGATGAAGTCGTTCGCGCCAGCGGTGCCGATCGGGTTGTCGAGGTGGTGCTCTGCCTCGTACGAACCGATGTGCTGCTGGGTCACGAGACCCTTGCCGATGTCCTTGCCGAGCTCGAGGATGCCGATCGAGCGCACGATCGCGTCCATCAGCGTGCGCGCGCCAGCATTGCCGATCACCCCGCCCTTGTTGGTCGACGGGATCGACGACAGGATCTGCAGCGGCTTCGGTGCCGCGAGCTGCGAGTAGTCGCGCATGAAGTTGCCCGAGTACATCTCGAGCGCGGCCTTCTGCTGCGGCGTCAGCTTCTTGGGATCGTACTTCTCGCCGACCCCGGCGGCCTCGAGCTCGATCCCGCGGTGCACGCCGGCCTCGCCGAGGTGGACCGCATCGGTCGGCGCGGTGCCCTTCGCGACCTGGATATCCGGACCCTGCTGCTGGGCCTCGTCAGCGCCATGCGTCGCCGCGACGTGATCGCCGACGCGCTCGGCCTCCTGCTCGGCCGCGCTGGTGGTCGACGCGACCTGCTTCTTGCCGGCTTCCTTGCCGCCGCGCACCTGGACGACGTGCGTCAGCTCGTGCGCGATCAGCTTCTCGCCTTCCTTGGTCGTCGGATCGAACTTGCCGGTCGCGAAGTGGATGTGCTCGCCCTTCGCGGCGGCACCGGCGTGCATGGTGTCGACCTCGGCGCTGCCGGTGTGGATCTGCACGTTGGAGAAGTCCTCGCCGAAGCGCGACTCCATCTTGGCTCGCACGTCGGTGGGGAGCGGCGAACCAGCGCCAGGCTCCTTGGATACCGAGGTCGCCGCATCGCGGACCTCGGGAGAGGCCCGGTCGATCGCGTTCTGGGCGCCGGGCTGGCCGTTGGCAGCCGCAGCTCCCGCCATCACGATCTGATAGGCCTCGCCGACCGCCCGCTTCTTCAGGCCCTGCTGCTGCTCCTGTTCGGCGACCTCCGCGATGATCTCGGGCCCGATCAGCTCGCCGCCCGACTGCGCCAGCTCCTCGGACGGCGTCCGGAGCGAGAGCTCTGCGGTGAGCTGGTCGAGCTGCTCGTCCGCGAGGGTCGACTTCGCGTCGCGCCGGACCGATTCCTTCGCGCCAGCGGTCTCGGGACTGCCAGCCCAGGTCGGATCCTGGCCCTCGGACTGGGGCTGGACCTGCTTCTGGGCCAGGACCTGCTCGTCGGGGGTCGCAGTTTTGGATCGCTCTTGGAGCTCGTTCATAAGTGACCTCGGTAGGTATCGGAACCAACCCGGACGCCCCGCCGCCACCTAGTACTCAAATCACCCTTCCCATCTCCCATGCTTCGAGCTCGGCAGCGCGAGAAAGATGCGACATGCCAATCTTCGACCCCTCTGCGGCGGCCAAGTATGCGGCACGTAACACGGCGTTCCGGATGAACCCTCCGGAGAACTTGTAGGTGCGACCCAGGCCCCGGAAGTCGAAGGTACCCGCCCGCGGCGCGGTCGCCGGGATCATGCGCTCCCACAGCTGGGCGCGGATGTCCTCGTCGGGCATCTCGAACCGGACGTGGACGGCGATCCGGCGCTGGAATGCTGGATCGATCGAGGTGATCAGGTTCGTGGTCAGGATCGCGACCCCGCTGAACCGCTCGACGCGCTGCAGCAAGTAGTTGGTCTCCATGTTCGCGTAGCGGTCGGTCGAGGACTGGACGTTGCTGGTGCGCTTGCCGAACAGCGCGTCCGCCTCGTCGAACAGCAGGATCGCGTGTCCCGCCTCGGCAGCGTCGAACGCGCGTGCGAGGTTCTTCTCGGTCTCGCCGATGTACTTCGAGACCAGGTTCGCGAGATCGATCTGATAGAGCTGCAGCCCGAGCTCCTGCGCGATCAGCGCGGCGACCATCGTCTTGCCGGTGCCGGGCTCGCCCGAGAACAGCGCCGACAGCCCGAGCCCCTTCGCGAGCTTCTCGCCGAAGCCCCACTGATCGACGACCTGCCGGCTGTTGCGCACGCGCGAGATCAGATCGGTGATCGCATCGCGGTTCTCACCGGTTAGGACCAGGTCCTCCCACTTCTCGTGCTTGTCGACCCGCTTGCCGATGCCGCGAAACCGCTCGGCGAGCTCGTCGCCGATCGCGATCTTCACGTGCTCGGGCTGGATCTCGCCGGGCGTGATGATCAGCGCGGTCTTGCTGGCGCGCGCGATCAACCCCGGCGTGATCGGATAGCGATCCGCGAGCGCGTCGGTCACCAGCTCGGTCGCGCGGTCCCACAGGTGAAACCGCCACAGCTTGCGGCGATCGCTCGCGGCCGGCACGGGGAGCTCGATGCGGACGGTGGATCGCGCCCGCGGCGCGCAGTCGATCTGACCACCGGTCGATGCCAGGACCGGCGCGCGCACCAGGTTGCCGAGCATGCCCGCCATCAGCTGGCGGCGTGGCAGCTCGTCGAGCGCATCCGCGTTATCGATGAACACGAGCCCGTCGGACAGCCGGGCCTCGCGCGCGAGCGCGACCAGCACGCGCCGCAGCGAGCCCAGATCGTGCGGCAGCTCGAGCGCATCGGTGACCAGCATCGCGAGCCCGAGCTCCGCCGCGATCGCCGAGACCAGCGAGCGCTTTCCAACGCCCTCGATGCCCTGCATGATCACGACAGGCGCGGCGTCACCGCGGCGAGACAGCACCGCCCGCAGCGACGCGATCGCGGCCTCGGGAACGACGAGCGACTCGAGATCGACCGGCGGTGCCGCTGGAGCCACGATGCCGATCAGATCTTCGTCGGCGGTGCTCGCACCGACCAGCACGTCGACGATCCGCGGCACGGCAAACAGCGCGGCGAACGGGCGATATGCGGTCGCCGACTGCGTCGCGGTGATCAGATCCAGCCGGCGCAATCGCTCCGCCGCCGCGATCAGCGTCGACACGGGGAGGTCGAGAGCCAGTGATGCGATCGCGCAGTCGATCCCGATGCGTGCCGGGTCGCGGTGATGCGAGCGGGCGAGCACCCAGATCCGCGGCTCGCGATCCGTCGCGGCGAGCAGCGTCAGGAGCAGCAGCGACGGTTCGTCGAGGTTGAACGCGGCCGCGATCCGCTGCAGCCGGAAGAACGTCGGCGTGCGACGCGACCCGAGGAGCTCGGCCTGCGTCGTGGCTGCCGCGGCATCCTGGTTGAGCCGAAACAGGACGAGCTGTGTGAAGTCTTCGAAGTAGCTGTCCCGCACGAAGCCGTACTCAGGATAACCCTAGCCGGCGTCCAACCCTACGAGGCGATGCGTAACACGATGGTTTCGGCCTCACCCCGACTGCGGCGCAGGGCGGCCGCCGTATGCTCGAGCCCTTCGAGCTGCTCGAGCCGGTAGCGGAGCCGCTTGCTGGTGACCAGGTCTGTCAGGGTCTCGAGCGTGCCCGCCAGCTCGAGCGGATAGTCGAGGAACGACAGGCCGTGCAGCCGCGCCCGCTTCGCGACCAGCTGGCCGAAATGAACGGGCGCCGCCGGTCGCGCCTGCTGCGCGGTGCCGTACAGCGCGAGCCGGGCATGCATCGCGAGCTGTGCGAGGCAGGCGTCGAGCACGGTTCCGCCGAGCCCGTCGATCACGCAATCGATGCCCTCCGGACACAGCCGCGACAGCGCCGGTCCAAGATCCTCGCTGCGGCGGTCGATCGCGGCGTCGAAGCCGAGCTCGCCGATCAACCAGCTGCTATGTGCGGCACTCGTGGTCACCCCGACGACTCGCGCGCCCTCGCGCTTCGCGAGCTGGCCGGCGAGCGCGCCGACCGTGCTGGAGGCCGCGGTCACGACGACGGTCTCGCCGTGCTGCGGCTTGACGACCTCCTGCACCGCGAGCAACGCGGTGGCGCCGATGTAGCTGACCGCGCCGAGGTAGTCCTCGTCGGTCAACGCATTATCCGGATGCACGAACACGGTGTTGCCCGGGACGCGCGGATGGGTCTGCGCGCCGAACAGTCCGGACACCGTGCTGCCAACCGGCACGCGAGGATCGCGCGATTCGATCACCTTGCCGATCGCGGCGCACGGCAGCGGCGCTCCTTCGGCCGCGGGCATGCCGGTCACGATCGAATCGATCACGACATGCGTGCTCTCGACGAGCACGTCGCCATCGGTGAGCTCCGCCGCGGGCTCCTCGTGCCACGCGATCTCCTCGTCGCTGGGTCCGCCCTGCACCGCGTGCGAGAGGCGCCACATCCGGTTCAGCGGTCTGGCCATTGCGGCATCCTATGCCGCGATCGCCAGTGTGGCCAGGCCCGTTCGGGTTGGCCGTGCGAGCGAGAATCAGCGCTCGGCGGTGTCGAGACGAGCGCGCGCCCAGCCGACACGCTGCTGGAGATTCACGTAGTCACCGTCGAGCGGCTTGTCGCCCCACTTCGACAGCTCGGTCTCGGCCACGGCGAGCTCCTTCTTGGCCGCATCGAGATCGATGTCCTTGGCCGGCATCGCCTGCTCGACCAGGATCTCGACCGCGCCGGTCGGATCGACGCGCAGGTAGCCCGACGACACGGCGTAGCGCGCGCGCTGCTTGGTGCCGATTGTCAACACGCCCGCCTTCAGTGCGGTGAGCAGCGGGATGTGGCCCGGCAGCAGCTCGAACTCGCCGAGCTCGCCGGGTGCCTGCACGCTGTCGGCATCGGTATGCGCGACGACGCCACGCGGCGTCACCAGGTTGATGCCGAGGATCGTCGGGAGCGCCATCAGCCCCTCTTCGCCAGTTCGGCCGCCTTGGCACGAACGTCGTCGATCGTGCCGGTCATCTCGAACGCCTGATCCGGCAGGTCATCGCAC
>JBBJLY010000319.1:0-8751 GCA_037720695.1 Kofleriaceae bacterium
TCGGCGTGATCCTTTCGGAGTCCGAGCGCATGGCGGGCATCGTGAAGAAGATCGGCAAGATCACGAAGTACGAGACCACCGACTACGTCGGGTCGGCCCGGATGCTGGATCTCGAGCGTGCGGCACCCGAGAGCAATCCCGCGATCCCGATCCCGATCCCTGCGGACGAGAGCCAGACCGGCGAGTTCCACGCCGTGTCGACTCCGCTCATCGATCTCGACTCGCTGCCGCGCGACCAGCCGACCCACGGCGACCTGGTCGATCTCGCGGATCTGGCGGACGGGGGTAAGCGCTAGATGACGCCGACGCTCGAAGCCCAGCTGGCAGCCATGCGCGCGATGGCGGACCGCACCTCGACCGCGACGACCGAGCCGATGCTCGCCGAGGCGGCGCTCGAGATCCTCGCGAGCCTGTTGCCCGGCCGGGCGCTGTGCGTGCGCGCCCTCGATCTGCGGACGCGCGAGCCCGCGCGCGCCTACCTGCGTGGGGCGCCGCGCCGCGCCAGCACCGCGAGCGACGGAGACGACATCATCACGATCACGGAGGCCGCGCTGCAGCACGCCCGGCTCAAGAGTGCGGTCGCGGCCAGCGCGCGACTCGCGATCCGCGAGCGCTGGGACTCGCCGTTCTCGGGCATGGCCACCGGCTTCGCGATCCCGCTCGCGGCCGGCGGCGAGCTCTACGGCGTGCTCGACGTCGGCTATCCCCCGGCCGCCGACGGGCGCGCTACCGACGAGTCGATCGTGGTGCCGTTCGCGAGCCAGCTCGCCGCCGCGCTACGCACGCTGCGGCTCGCCGACGACGCGCTCGGCTTGCGCGACTACCAGGCGCGCCTGCTCGAGAGTGCGAACGCGCTGATCCTCGGGATCGATCGCTCGTGGCGGATCACGGTGTGTAACCGCGCGCTGCTCGATCTCACCGGCTTCGAGCGCGACGAGGTGCTCGGTCGCGACGTCCGCGACTTCATCCCAGGCGAGCAGCGGCAGTTCATCACCGGCGCGTTCGCCGCCGCGCTGCACGGCCAGCATCACACCGCCGTGACGATCGCGTTGCCGACGCGCGGCCGCGGCAGCGTGCGCACCGTATGGAGCATCGCGCCGGTCGGTCGCGCCGGCGCGGCGGCCACGATCGACGCCGTCGTCGCGATCGGTCAGGACCAGTCGAAGATCGAGGCACTGCAGCAACAGATCGTGCGTGCCGAGCGACTCGCGACGCTGGGCGAGCTCGCGGCAGGCGTGGTGCACGAGCTCAACAACCCGCTGACCTCGATCACGGTCTACGCCGAGTACCTGGTGCGCAAGCTCGAGTCTCAGGGCGCCGATGCCGCTGACCTCGAGAAGCTGCGCCGGATCGGTGCGAGCGCGCAGCGGATCCTGCGGTTCTCGCGCGACCTCGTGCAGTACGCGCGCCCGTCGGGTCGCGAGCTCGAGCCGGTCGATCTCAGCGGCGTGGTGCGGCAGTCAGTCTCGATCTGCGAGCACCTGGTCGACCGCGGCGGCATCGATCTCAACATCGAGGTCGATCCCGAGCTACCCGTGATTCGCGCGGTGGCGGGCCAGCTCGAGCAGGTCTTGATCAACCTGATCACCAACGCGGTGCACGCGGTGGAGAGCACCGGTCAGGACGCACGCGGGGGGCGGGTCGTCGTGCGAGCGCAGATCGAGGGGCCGTCCACCGTCCTGCTCGAGGTCGCGGATTCGGGCCCCGGCGTGTCGGAGGAGGACCGGGATCGGATCTTCGAGCCGTTCTTCACGACCAAGCCGGATGGCAAGGGCACCGGGCTCGGGCTCCCGATCGTGCGCGGGATCATCGAGCAGCACGGCGGGGAGATCGCCGTGCAGCGAAGTGATCTCGGGGGCGCGGCGTTCCGGGTGATCCTCCCGATCGTGTAGAGACCCGAGACTCCGTATGATGAGATCTCGGAGGGTCCGGTTCTCGGACAGAAAGCTTGCCCCTCAGATCGAGCCTGATAGTGTGGCTCTCCAATGAAGCCCGAAGTCTTGCTCGAGCTCCTCGAGTCCGCCGCCGACCAGCTGGGGATTCGCGTCAGCTACGAGCCCCTCCAGTCTGCCGTCGGCAGTGGCGGGCTGTGCAAGGTGAAGGGCGAGTACCGGATCATCATCGACAAGCGCGCCTCCTCGGAGGAGCGGGTGGCGATGATCGCGAGCGCCCTCAACCGCTGTGGTGGTGCGCTCGACGAGCTCGAGCTGCCTGCAAAGGTACGCGACCTGCTGCGCCTCCACGAGGGGCCGGCCAAGGTCGGCACCACGCGTCGTACGGCGGCCTGAGTCGCTCGCCGCGATAACCGGGGTGCCCCAAGGGACTTGCGCGCCTGGCGGCTCGCTGGCGTATAACGAGGCGTGCGCCGCAGCCTCGTGATGCTCGCCGTGCTGTCCTGCGACGGCGGCGAGGTGAAGAACCTCGATCTCGCTCGGATCGAGATCTCTGCAGATGCGCGCCTGCGCACGGACACGGTCGGCGGCGGGGATCACATCAGCACGTCCTCGTTCGTGCTGGTCGACGCGACAAATCGCGCCGACCAGGGTGCCTACGTCTCGCTCGGCGGTGAGCTGGTCGATGCCGGCGGCGCCGTGATCGGCACGCTCAAGCCGCAGTCGCTGTGGGTGCCAGCCGGCGAGTCGCGCACGTTCGCGCTCGTCGACACCGAGCGCAAGCCACGCCCCGCGGCGACCAGCACGCGGATCAAGGTCCGCGGCGCGCTGATCTCGGATCCCGCGCCGCACGCGCGGATCGCCGACTTCCACGCGTTCGATGATCACGGCAAGGTCGTCGTGCAGGCGAACCTCGTCAATGACTACCCGCGGCTCGGGCACGTCATGGTGATCGCTGCGTTCCACGACGCGCAGAACCGTCCGTTGACGCGACCGTTCCGGTTGTTGCGGATCGGGCCGCACGGCACCACCGACACCGTCGAGGAGTGCCCCGATGCCGAGACCCCGCGGGCCAAATTCCCGGCGCGCGGCGCGCGCTGCCCGGTCCAGTTTGTCGGGCCGCCGGGCGCGGTGCGCGGCACGATCTACGTTGGCGACGTCGTCTACTGAGACTCAGACCCGACCGAGCAGCCCGCCGAGGTGCGGATCGTTCGCGACCAGGTCGCTCAGCAATGCTCGCAGCTCCGCGCGTTCGCTGGCGCCGAGCTCCGGTCCGGCGGTGGCATCGACCAGGCGATCGACGGCCTCCTTCGGTGTCAACCGGCCCGCGGCGATCTCGGCGGCGAGCGCCTCGATGTCGGTGCTCTGCGTCGGCGCCGCTCGCTCGCTCCCGGCGGTCCCCGCGGTTCCCGCGGTTCCGGCGGCACCCGTCGCGCCTCCTGTGGCATCGGGACCATCGGGTCCGTCCGGACCCTCCGGCCCGTCGGGACCGTCTGGTCCGCCGGGTCCCTTGGGTCCACCAATGCCACCGGGTCCGCCGATCGTGCTCATGCCGTTCCTCTCCGCAGGATAACAGGGTGTCGCATGGTTAGGCGGCGGCTCGACCGGCGAGGACGCAGGTTGCGTGGCAATCTCCAAAAACATGGCCCGAATGGTTTGGAGTTTTGCGCTCGTCGCGCTGGTGTTCGGCTGCGGCGGTTCGGCTGCAAAACCCACACGTCCCGACATCGCGGCGCCTGGTGAGTATCCCGGGCTGCGGTTTGTCCCGGCGCGACCGACCTACGCGTTCGCGGCGCGCAGCGTGCGCGAGGCGCAGCGCGGGTTCGGCGATCTCGCGGACACGTTCGGGCTGCCGGTCGACGTCGATCGCGTGCGGCTCGGCGGCGAGCTGCGCGGGATGTTTGGCGTCGATCCGCTGTCGCCAGAAGCGGTCGCCGAGATCGGGATCGATCTCGACGGCGGGATCGCCGTGTTCTCCGCGGCGACCGATCCGACGTTCGTCGTCCATCTCGCCGCCCCGGCCGAGACCACCGCGTTCCTCGATCGCCGGCGTGCACAGGCGCCGAAGACCCAGTCGGTGGTCATCGACGGCAGCGAGATCTTCTCGGCGCGGATCGCCGGCAGCGTCGGGATCAGCTGGACGGTCGATCGCGACTGGCTGTGGGTCCACTTCGCGTTCGGCGCCGATCCCGAGGACACGTCGTGGTTCACGGCGCGCAACCAGCCCGCCACCCCGAGCTGGACGGCGGACTGGGCGTGGGCGAGCGGGACGACGGCATCGCCGAGCGTGCTCGGGTTCGTCGATGTGCGCGCGCTGCTCGGCAAGCTGTCGTCGCGGATCGCCACCGCGCGTGCGTGCGTGTCACTCGTCGAACCGGTCAGTCGCGTCGCCGTCGCGGTCGAGGCAAGGTCGGGTGGGCGCGTCGCAGCCAAGCTCGCGCTGGATGTCGGGCCGTCGAGTGCGGCGCTCCGCAAGGCGATCTTGCCCGCGCCCGAAGGCTTCGCCAGTGTCGCCAGTGGGGCGCCGGTGTCCGCACAATGGAACCTCGATCTGACCTACGCACTCGCCGCGTTGCGGCCATGCATGACGGCGTTCGGGCATGACGTCGCCGCGATCGAGAGCTACGGGATCCGCAGTGCGCGCATCGCCCTGCGCTCGATCGAGCCGGGTGCGCTGAAGGGCACCGGCGTCGTGATGGCCGATCTCGCGTCGAAGCGCCACGTCGCCGGGTTACTCGACCAGATCCCGTTTCGCTCGCGGTTCGAGGACAAGAAGCAGTTCGGGCCGTTCACCGGCCGGCACCTCTCCGTCCCGATGGTCCCCGATGTCGACTACGTGCTGACCGACCAGGTCGCGTTCGCCGCGATCGGCGACGGCCTGCTCGCGCGCGCGGTCGGCAGCGGAAAGCCGGTCACGGGCGGCCCGATCCTCGCGATCGATCTGGTGCCCGGCGCGATGCCGGCCGCCTCGTGGACGTACCTGCTCGAGCTCGCGGAGGTACCCCGGGCCGCGCGGATCGTCGAGGGTCTCGCGCGCTGGCGCGACCTCCACTTCGGCGCGACGCTCGACGGCTCGCGCCTCGTGGTGGAAGCTTCGGGCAACCGGCGCTGAAGCCCACGGATCGTGTTAGGTTGCCGGCCGTGGCACTGGCCCCCGTTGTACGGCTGCGCGACGTGACGAAGAGTTACGGCGCGGGGGCGGCGAAGACCCAGGTCCTTCGCGGCGTCAGCCTGGACGTCGAGGCGGGCGAGCTGGTCGCCCTGGTCGGCCAGTCGGGCTCCGGCAAGTCGACGCTGCTCAACATCATCGGCGGACTCGACATGCCGGATGCCGGCGAGGTGGAGGTGCTCGGCGCCGACACGCTCAAGATCGGCGAAGCCCGCCGCGCGCAGCTGCGCAACCAGTCGATCGGCTTCGTGTTCCAGGCGTTCAACCTGCTCGATCACCTGACCTGCCTCGGCAATGTCACGATCCCGGCGGAGTTCGCGCACGGGGCCAAAGATGTCGAGAAGCGCGGGCTCGAGGCGCTGCGGCGCGTCGGCCTGTCGGATCTCGCGAAGCGGTTCCCGTCCGAGCTGTCGGGAGGGCAGAAGCAGCGCGTCGCGATCGCACGCGCACTGTTCGGCGCGCCGAAGCTGCTGCTGTGTGACGAGCCCACCGGCAACCTCGACTCCGAGACCGGTAAGGAAGTGATCGATTTCTTCCGCGAGCTCAATGCCAAGGACGGTGTCACGCTCGTGATCGTGACCCACGAGCGCCGGGTCTCGAGCGTCGCGAAGCGCGTGATCGCGATGCGTGATGGCATGATCGTCGAGACCACGGACGAGGCACTCGCCGCCCAGAACGCCGCCCAGGGAGGCGGTCCCGCATGATGCCCGCCAGCAGCCTCGCGCGGATGGTGATCAAGAACACCCTGCGCAGCAAGCGCCATTTCATCCTGTCGGCGTTCGGCATCGTCGTCGGGATCGGGGCGTTCGTGCTGTTCCTCGCGCTGACGCAGCGTGCGGGTTCTGTGCTCCAGGAAGTGTTCCCGGTCGGCGAGGTTCAGGTCGTACCGAAGCGGGTGTCGCTGTTCGGCAAGGACGCGAGCAAGAAGCTCGACGACACCACGGTCAAGACGATCCAGGCGCGGCCCGAGGTCAAGGCGGCGGTGCCGCGGATGAACCTCGCGTTCCCGGCTGCTGGGCGCGGCGACTTCGAGGGCACCGATCTGAGGTTCGAGATCGGCGGGTTCGCCGATGGCGTCGACCCGAGCTACGTCCACGGCGACGACAAGCGGATCAACGACTACTTCAGGGACTGGGAGCTCGTGAAGGACGATCCCAACCGGGTCACGTGCGCGCCGCCGCCGCAGGATCCCAAGGAGGACGTCATCCAGTCTCCCGGCAAGCCGCCCAGCGGCAAGGCGCCGGTGCAGAGCGGCTGGGGCGACACGCCGGATGCCGGCGTCGGTAGCGGCAGCGGCAGCGGTAGCAGCGGCGGTAGCGGCAGCGGCAGCGGTAGCGGTAGCAGCAGCGGTAGCGGCAGCGGCAGCGTCGTGGTGCAGGGGCGACCCGCGCGGCCGGTGTACTTCAACCCGTGCCCGGAGCCGGACCGCTACTACTGCGATGACAGCGAGCGGGTGTGCAAGCACCGCGTGCCGATCGTGCTGTCGTCGACGGTGGTCGAGCTCTACAACAACCAGTTCGCGAAGTCTCACGGCATGCCAATGGCCGACAAGAACCTGGTCAACATGTTGATCCAGCAGCGCGGCCTGTCGGCGATGCGGTTCTCGATCGGGCTTGGCCACACCACGATCTCCGGCAGTGGGTCCGTGACCAAGAAGGCACCGCGGCGGGTCGAGGCCGTGGTCGTCGGCGTGTCGCCCCGCGCGATGCAGGTCGGCGTCACGATGCCGATCGAGTACATCCGGCGGTGGAACCAGGAGTACCTCGGGGCCGACGCGGCGACGTCGTACTCGTCGATCATCGTGACGCTCAAGGACACCGCCCAGCTCGCACCGTTCACGTCGTGGATCGAGGACAAGCAGGGCCTCGCGGTCGCCGACTCGCTGGGTCGTCAGTTCGCGACCGTGGTGTTCGTGATCCGGATGCTGTTCCTCATCATCTCGGTCGCGATCCTCGTCATCTCGGTCATCAACATCGGCCACAACTTCTTCGTCCAGGTCTCCGAGCGCCGGCGCGAGATCGGGATCATGCGCGCGGTCGGCGCCAGCGAGAGCGACGTCCGGCTGATCATGCTCGGCGAGGCGGCGATGATCGGGATCGTCGGCGGCCTGATGGGCATCGGGCTCGCGTGGGGGATCGGCTCGCTGTGGAACTGGTACGCGGCGCGGGGCATCCCGGCGTTCCCGTTCAAGCCCTCGTCGTGGTTCGACTTCAAGCCGTGGATCTGGGGCGGGGGCCTCGTGTTTTCGACGGTGTTTTGCATCCTGGGTGGGTTTTTGCCCGCCCGCCGTGCCGCGAAGATGGAACCGGCGCAGGCTCTCGCGCAGAATTGACGAACCCGTGTCCCAAACTGCCTGTGGCCCATGGATCGATTTTCGGATAGGGTCCCAGCTCGTAGCGGGGGAACACGCGTGAAGAAGCCGACGCCTTTCGGCAAATACTTTCTGCTCGAGCGGATCAACGTCGGCGGGATGGCCGAAGTGTTCCGTGCGAAAGCCTTTGGAGTCGAGGGCTTCGAGCGGCTGGTCGCGGTCAAGCGCATCCTCCCAAACATCGCGGAGGACAAAGAGTTCATCCGCATGTTCATCGAGGAGGCGAAGCTCGCCGTCCAGCTGAACCACGCGAACATCGCGCAGATCTTCGATCTCGGCGTGGTCGAGGGCGCGTACTACATCGCGCTGGAGCACGTGCACGGCCGCGACCTGCGCGGGATCTTCGATCGCTGCCGGCAGGCGGGCGAGGCGATGCCGATCGCCCAGGCCTGCTTCGCGGTGATGAAGGTCTGCGAGGGCCTCGACTACGCGCACAACAAGCGCGACCAGGCGGGCAAGGAGCTGGCGCTCGTCCATCGCGACGTCAGCCCGCAGAACGTCCTGATCTCGTTCGAGGGCGAGGTCAAGATCATCGACTTCGGGATCGCAAAGGCCGCCGGCACGGGCAGCAAGACCCAGGCGGGCATCCTGAAGGGCAAGTTCGGATACATGTCCCCCGAGCAGGTGCGTGGGCTGCCGGTGGATCGCCGCAGCGACGTGTTCTCGGCCGGCATCATCCTGTACGAGCTGCTGACCGGCGAGCGACTGTTCGTCGGCGAGAGCGACTTCTCGACGCTCGAGAAGGTCCGCAACGTCGAGATCCTTCCGCCATCCACCTACAACCGCAAGATCCCCGACGGCCTCGAGCAGATCGTCCTCCGCGCGCTGGCAAAGGACGTCGAGGATCGGTTCCAGAACGCGATCGATCTCCACGACGAGCTGCAGGCCTTCGTCTACCAGACGGGCGAGTTCTACTCGCGCAAGGACCTCGCCGGCTGGATGAAGAAGACGTTCGGCAAGGAGATCGAGGACGAGACCACGAAGCTCGAGAGCTATCGCCAGCTCAAGCCGCCCACGGCGACGAGCGAACTGCCGGTCGTGTCGCGCACGGCGACCAACCGCGCCGGTACCATCGCGGGGCCGCTCACGCCCACCTCTGGCCCACCCCCAACCCGCCGCCCGACGCAGGGCATGGCCGCGGTCGGCACCAAGCCGCCGCCACCGCCGTCGCGTAGCTCGCAGCAGCTGCCGATTGTCGCTGCGCCGACCAGGGCTCCGCGGATGGAAGACTCCGGTGATCTGGCGTGGGACGAGTCCGAGCTCGAGACCCAGATCTACGACAACCCGACGCGCCCAGCTTCGGGTCTGGGTCTCGCCAT
>JBBJLY010000108.1:0-25589 GCA_037720695.1 Kofleriaceae bacterium
CGACGTGGGCGCGGTGCCGATCTTGGTACCTCCCGAGCGTAGCTTCATCGTCTGGTCGGAGTTGACTCCTTTCAGCGGCACGAGCCAGCCGACGATGGGGAAGCCATCCTCGCCACCGCCCGCACTCAGCATCACGGTCTTCATCGGGCCGGCAGGCTTGGGCGCGTCCGGCATCGGAACCGCCATCGCGACCGGCATCGGCATCGGTGCCGGCTCGGACTTCCCGCCAAACACCTTGACGCCGATGATGATGAGCAGCAGCAGCACGACGACGATCACGATCAGGATCCACCACGGGAACCCGGCGGGCTCCTCGAGGCCCCAGAGCGGCGACAGCGTGATCGTCACCGGATCGCCGGCGTCCTCGTTGTTGATCTTGAGCTGCAGCTCGTGCGACTTGCCGTCCCATGACGGGCCGGTCTTCAGCGTCTTGTCGTAGCCGGGGAACGTCAGATAGAACCGGTTGGCCATCTGCTGCAGGATGTTGGCGATCGTCGAGCCGATGCCCTCCGCGTTCTGGATCGAATACAGGTTCGAGGTCAGCGCGCTGACGTCACTGCGCTGGTCCGAGGTCTGTGGCTTGTACGTGACCGCGAAGATCTGGACGACTTCGTTCTGTGCTTGCTTCTTGAGCTGCGCGAGCTGGGGCTTCGCAGTCGCCTCGTCGTAGTCCGTGCCGTCACCGATGACGATCAACACCTTGCGGGTGACCGCGACCTTCTTCAGCTCGGACAGCGCGAGCTCGACACCGCGCACCATCGCGGTGCCCAGCTTCTTGTGATAGTCCCTCTGCGTTCCGAGGGACTCGGAGTTCAGGTTCTTGAGATCACCCATCGGCTGTCGGATCTCGGCCTTGTCCGCGTACGTGATCAGGATGCCCTTGCTGCCCGGCGGACCTGCAGTGGCAAACGGAACCGACTGCAAGGCGATCTTCAGCGCCTTCAGCACGCCGGTCACCAGGGCCGGGTTCGGCTTTTCCTCGGTGGGGAAGTTCGGGTCGTTCGGCGGCTCGATGTCATCGTTGCCGATCCACATCTCCTGCCCGTTGATCACGAGCGCGAGCGCGAGCGTCTCCGTACCTTGTGTGAACTCGCGCTTTGTGGCGGCCTTGAGCCCAAATGGCTTCTTCGCGGTACCCTCGGTCAGCACGAACTTGTCGAGCGTGGTGTTGGGACCGTTGACGATCGTGGCCTCGATCATCGGGGCCTCGTTCTTCGCCTTCGGGTTGTTCGCGTCCTGCGGCTTGACGGTCAGGTAGACCTCGACCTGCCCGCTACCCTTTGGCGCGGCTGGCTGGCCACTGCTCCACGGGATGAACGCGACGAGCACGACGAGGAACGCGACAAACGAGCTGAGCTTGGTCTTCATCGTCAGAGGCTCTTGAACTTGAGCATCGCCGACCCGAACTTCACGAAGTCGTTATCGACGAGCTCGTGCCGGTCGACGCGGCGGTTGTTAACGTAGGTGCCGTTGGTCGAGCCCGAGTCGCGCAGCACCCAGATGCCGTTCTCGGCCTTGATCTCGGCATGCTTGGACGACATGAACTTGTCGTTCAGGATCACGGTGCACTTCGGATCGGTGCCGATCGTCGTCACCGGCGAGAGCGTGAACAGCTCACCGCGCTGAGGTCCCTGCAGCGGGACGATCCAGCCGAGCAGCTGCATGCTGCCCGGACCGCCGTGGGCGTCCATCACGAACGCCTGGGTCTTCATGGCTTGATGCTTGGCCGGTGCGACGGCCGCCTGGACAGCGATCTGCGCGCAGTACGGGCAGGCGTCCCAGGTCTTGTCGAGTTGCTGCTCGCACTGCGAGCAGAACTTCTTCTTGAAGATCCAGAACCCCTTCGCGAAGATCGGCGGGTTCGGATTGGGCATTCCTGGCTGTCCGCCGGGTTGACCGGGCTGACCAGGCATCCCCGGATATCCGGGCTGTCCTTGCTGCATCTGACCCCCCTGCTGATAGTTCGGCGCTCCGCCCTGCTGCGGCGCCCCCTGCTGCTGTTGCCCCGGCGGCAGCTGTCCCTGCTGCTGCCCCTGGTTGAGCTGCTGGTTGAAACCTTGCGCCTTGTTGGCGAACTGCTTGCCACGCGCCCCCATCGACTTGGCGCGATTCACATCAACGGAGATGTTTCCCTTGATGTTCTTGACACCAATGATCTTGTTATTGATCGCGCGGAACGGCGCGAAGATGAAATCGAAATACTTGAGGAACACGGCGTCATCCCCCTCGGAACGCGGGCTTCATCCTAGCACTAGACCTTGGCATCACGCCCTTTCGATCTCCACGGGGAGCAAGCGCCGCGCCTGAGAGGTTCGGGTCACTGGCCGGCCCCTCGGCCCGGTTCGTCCCCGGTTGCGTGAAAATGTCGTCGCCTCCCCGGCCTCGCCTGTCGCACCGACGAAGATCTACTTCGGCTGGTAGACCCAGATGTGGAACATGTTGATGTCGCGGCCAGCCGTGATCGACTGCTGGCGGACCAGCATCGTCCCGTCGGTGACGTTTTCCGCGGCGATCATTGCCGGCCAGTTGCGCCAGCGGTGGACGCGATCCGTACCGACGCACGACACGATGGCGACCTTCTTGCCGTTGACCGCCATCTCGAGCTCGTAGTCGCCGTACACGTAGTCCATCCGGCGGAGCACCACGACGGGGCGACCGGGCGTGATGTTCAGCAGCTTGAACTCGCTGTAGCCATCGACGTGCGCGCGCCCGGTGTCTTCGACGGTGGTGCCGTCTGGATACTTGAGCTTCTGGCGCGACCGATAGGAGTCCTTCGCCTCCTTG
The DNA here is from genome assembly GCA_037720695.1 of Kofleriaceae bacterium. Taxonomy (GTDB): domain Bacteria; phylum Myxococcota_A; class Polyangia; order Haliangiales; family Haliangiaceae; genus JABFXX01. The sequence goes on from JBBJLY010000108.1 coordinate 2,785, forward strand.
ATCGTGAAGATGTGGCGGTCCTCCGACTCCTTGTTCAGGATCTCGATCTCGTCGACCAGCACCCAGGTGGTGCCCTCGAGGTCCATCGACGGCTTGGGCGCGGGCATCTGCTTGACGCCCTCCCAGTCCTTGATGTCGATCGCCTTGATCGGCTCGGCCTTGTCCTGTGGCGCGCTGATCACGGCCTTCTCGCCGGCGACCGCCGAGATCGCGATCTCGGCGCACTTCGCCTGATACGCGAGCAGGTTCATGTACGCGTCCATGTTGTTCTTGCCCTCGGCGAGCAGGCCGCGAAGGATCTCGACCTGCCGGCGGTACTCGCTGAACTCCTTCTTCTGCGCGATCGTCGGGTGATGGACGTCGACGTCGAGCGCCATCTCGCCCTCGGTATCGATGATCAGGCGGAAAATGTCGAAGATGTTCCGTAGATCGAGCAGGTTTGCGTACAGCAGCATCAGTGCGGTGTTGCAGGCCTGCACGACATCGTGCGCCGCGATCACACCACGTCGCGTGTACTCGAGCGCACCGCGACGAACCTGCCACAGCAGCATCTCGAGCCGGAGCCGGAGGTGCGGCGGGAGCGTCGAGCCCGACAGGCCGCCCTTCGGCGTGTAGCGCATGTCGATCTCGTTGCCCTTGGGATCGGCCGGGTCACGCGCGTCGCGGATCCGCTGGACGCCCTTCTCGAGGTAGATCCGCGCCAGCTCGACCTCGCGCGTCAGGTCGGGCTCGGTCTGCGAGATCTCGACGCGACACGACTCGAGCACGCGGCGGTGGCCCTTGTACTCGAGGTTCTCCTTGTACGCGATGAAGTCGGTGAGCTCCTCGAAGTACCGGAGGACGATGTAGATCGTCTGCGGCAGCCGGAACTCCTCGAGGTTGATATTGCGGATCGTCGCGTCGTGGATGATGAGGTCGTTCCCCATGCCATCGACGGCGTAGCCCGGCTGCACCTCGACCGAGAGGTCACCACGCGCGCGCGCGTTGACCTTCAGATCGCTCGCATAGCCGTACACGATGCCCGACGAGTGCAGCATCCGGTTGTGCAGCCGGCGCTTGTCGATGTGGTAGCGCTCGGCGTCGTTCCAGTCCTTCTCGGTGGTGAGAAACCCCTTGAAGAAGTTGATGCGCTTGTATCCTTGCGTCTCGCTCATGATTCCTCTTCCACGGGCTGAACGACTTCGGCGCCGATGCCGATACCGGAACGCAAGCCGATCGCGAAGAACTCGCGAAGCTCGACATCGCCCTTCTCCTCGGCAAAGCGCAGGTAATAGTGCGTATGGGCTGGCTTCTCGGTCTGGATGATCTGGTGGATCCGGATCACCATCTCTGACGTTACCGACTCGAACTTCATCGGCATCGTGACGATGAAGCAGTGCGCGAGGTCGACCGGCGGCAACACCACCGAATCGAGCCCGACGCGCGCGCCCTCCTCCGCGCCATCCGCCTCGATGCGGAAGCCCTTGAACGGCCAGACGTTCTCTTCGATGTCGGGCTCGTGTCCCGTGAACAGCGTGAGGAACAGCGCGAGGCCGCGCTTGGTGCCACGGATCCGGTAGAGGTCGACCGCTCGCTTGATCAGCGCGCGCTTCTGCTCCTCGGGCCAGTCGAGATCGAGCGTGAACGCCGTCCAGCCCGACAGCCAGTCGAGGAAGTCGATCGGTGCGACGTGCGGATCGTAGAACCGCCAGCCGTCCGTCAGGTTCTTCTCGACCGAGTCGAACATGTGCTCGAACAGGAAGCACACGTCGCGCACGAGGTTCCGGCCCACCGCGTCGGATCGGCGGTAGATCGCCGGCAGGTTCTCCAGGTAGCCGCGGCGAGCGACCCAGATCGTGACCTCGGTGCCCTCGTAGACCATCTGGCCGCGCGCGGGGCGCTGCTCCAGCACGGTGTCGCGATCTTCGTAGCTCTCGCGATACAGCGTGACGACGCGCGCGAGGCCAGCATCCTCGAGCAGGATCTGCGCCTTGACCAGCGGGCGACCGACGACGTCGGGCACCCGGACCACCTTGCGGTTGATGAGATCGGTCGCCATTAGCGGATGTCGTCGCGAACCTTCTCGGCGACGTGGACGTGGACCAGGAACGGCAGCTCGTCGTCCTCGAGTCGCAGGTGCTCGACGCCGATGTTGCGATTCTCGTCGCGGATCTCGAGCAGGTCCACACCCTCGACCCCCGGCACTTCTTCAACCAGGTGCACGAGCTCGGCCTTCAGCACGGGACGACCGAAGTCCCAGCCCTTGCCCGAGCGGCCACCGACCAGCGAGTGCAGGTACCGCCGTAGCTTGAGCTCGATGTCCTTGCGCAATCGGTCCGACGTGCCGACCGAGCGCCGGATCAACACGATGCGCAACGACAGGTCCTTGTACCGGGGGCGCACCACGTTCAGCACGCTGCCGACGAGCTTGCGGTCGTCGAGGTAGCGCTTGACGAACCGAAGCACCTCGTTGGAGGGCACCAGGCGACGCGTCAGCTCCTCGCCGCGGACCTCGCCTTTCGGCACGAGCGCCAGCGTGACGTGGCCGCGGTTCGATCGATCTGGCACGCATCGCGCGCGAGCCAGCGTGGTCGACGCGCGGAGCGCGAGCATCTCGTAATCCTCCGACGTGACCGCGCGGTCGCGGCTCTTGATCGTGTACGGCGCGCGGGCCTTGGCCTCTTCGATGGTCTCGCGATCCGCGCCGCCTTGGGTCGGTAGTGGATTGGTCACCGTCTCGATGTACGCGAGCGCGCGACCGAGCGAGGTCAACGTGTTGGAGTTGACGTTGCCGAGCGAGCCACCGCCGATCCGGTACGACGACGCGAGGATGTTGTTCTTGTTCTCCTGCGGCACGAACCCGCGCCGACCATCGCCGAAGCCGATCGCACCGGTGACGTAGTCGAGCGTGTAGTGACGGCTGCGCGGCCCCGAGGCGAAGAAGCTGTCGACGCGCTTCCAGCGCACCCAGACCTCGTTGTTCTGGGTGTTGTCCGGCTCGACCGGGCGTGTCGGATCGACGCCGAGGTCTGCGAGCTCCTCGGCGGGCGGCTTCTGACGCTCGCGAACCTCCACGATCTCGTCGTCGAGCATTGGCCCGCGCAAGAACGTGAATTGCTGCATCGGCGTGGCGTCGGAGCTGCCGAGCGTCTCGGCTCGAATGGTCTCCTGGTTGAACGCGTCGATCGCGTTGGTGACGACCATGCGCAGGCGCGGCGGCTTGACGTAACCGCCCTGCTCGAGCCGGGCACGCAACCAGAACCGCTCCTCGGTGAACTTGCTCGACGCGATCCAGTCGTCTGGTGCGACGAAGAACATGAAGCCCGAGCTGGTGAACCCGCTGGTCTCGTCATCGACCGCGAGCGGCTCCCACTGGCGGCCATCCCAGTACTCCCACACGACGCGCTGGCCGGTCTCCCACGCGAGCCGGCGCATGGTCTCGTACTTGTCGAGCTCCGTGGTCGCGATCTCCGCCTCGTCGCTCGGCAGCGAGCCGAGCCCGAGCTCCTCGTCGAGGTTGAAGTACAGCCCGATCGCGTCGGTCGGCGGGCGGGCGCTGTAGCCGAAGTACAGCGCCGGCGACTCGTCCGGCTTGGCCTGGAACGGCTGGAAGATCGTGAACTCGGTGCGCGCGACCTCCGTGACGTCGGTGTACTGGAAATCGTTGAACGCCAGCACGTGCCGGAGATCGCGATAGTCCTCGCGGTACCGGAACGTCATCGAGCGCAGCGCGGGCGGCCGCAGCGGGCGGTCATCCTTGAACAACCACTTCTCGTTCTCGAGCGTGTACTGGCCCTGCTCGCCGTAGTCACCCTTCTCGATCCGCACGCGGATCCAGCGCTTGGTGACGCCGTTCAGCTCGACCGGCTCCATGTCCTTGGGCCGCCGGAAGCTGACCGTGCCGGACTGCGACATGGCCTTGGTATCGTCGTGGAACCCGAGCTCGTCGCCGGCGCCCGGCAGCGCGCCGCGTGGCGCCGACCGACCGAGGTGCCGCCAGCGCTTGCCATCGGAGTACTCGAACGCCAGGACGAGCTGCTCCGACGGATTGGGCCGCGGGATCACGCTCGAGTCCGCGAGCAGCATCTCGATCGAGATGTACGAATCGGCGGTCTGCAGCAGCTCGTCGCACGCGAGGTACAGCACGCAGTCGACCTTGGGATCCTTGCCGAACGGATAGATGTTCTTGCCGAGATCGAGCGTCAGGAACGCATTGTTGTCGAGGTTCGCGTACGCCTGCGTTGGCAACAGGCCCTCGCCGATCACCTCGACGCGCGCACGGATGGTGTCGATCTCGGAGTCCTCGGGCGACTCCGGGACCTCGGCGAGCCGGCCGCGCATCCACAGGCCCTCGATGTGGTTCACCGTCGTCGGCTCGAACCGAAGTGGACCGAGGAACGCGATCTCGCCGCGATCGATCTCGATCTGCGCCGGCTCGAGGTGCTTCCACCGGGTGCCCTCCCAGTACTCCCACTCGAGCAAGCGTGCGAGGTCGCGGTTACCGCGCTCGGGCGTCCCGAGATAGATCCGCAACAGCGCCGCCTCACCGGTGTTGGCGAACCGCGGATCCGACAGGTACAGGTAGCGCTCGATGCGCTGCGCGCCGGCGAAGATCTCGAACGGCTGGTCGATGGTGCCGGGCTCGGGATCGATGTAGTTGCTGTTCTCCGAGTACGCCTCGTCGAAGTAGCTGAAGCATCGATCCGGCTTCGCCGACGTCACCACGGTGTCGCGCGCGGTCTCGAACGTGACCGTGTGCTCCTCGGTCGCCTGCGGCGTCGAGATCTGTGTTCCGCGCGGCACGCGCTGCTTGGTCGCGCCCTCGACCAGCGAGAACCGCACGAGGCCCTTCGCCGCCCGCGGCGCACGGAGCTTGATCCCGAGCAGGTTCAAGAATGCGACGTAGTTCTTGTCGGGGACCTGGTTGAGTCGATAGATCAACAGGTCAGTCATCCACGCGGCCAGCTCGATGAGCGTGATGCCCGGATCGGACGGATTGTGATTCGTCCATTCCGGCGCATAGCGCGGGATCATCGAGATGGCTTCCTCGACGATGTCGTGGAACGTGCGGTCGTCCAGCTTCGGCGGTGGGATCATGATGCTACTTGCCGTTCGCTCCGTTGTGGCCCGACTTCACCGTGCCCGCCTCTTCCTCATCCTCTTCCTTCAGATAGAACGGATAGACGAGGTTCTTCTTGTGGTTGGTTCCGGCGATCACGTACTCGATCTTGAGATCGAGCCGGTTCGGCTGGTCCTGGTTCGGCAGCGCCGTGCACACCACCCGCGCGATGCGCGGCTCGTACTTGTAGATCGCCTCTTCGCAGTACACCTCCGCACGCGCCGCGGTGATGTCGTTGTTGGGCGCGAACATGAGGTCGTGGATCCGGCATCCGAAGTCAGCGCGATGAACGCGCTCGCCGGGCGCCGTCCCGAGGATCACGAACAGCGACTGCCGCACATTCTCGTCGAGCGCGCTGCTCGACACCCCGCCGCCAAGATTCACCGACACCGGAAACCGGAGCCCCTTGCCCAGGAAGTCACGCTCGTTCGACATCAGCTCCTACCCGACTCAAGTAAAGCGACCCTGGATGAACTTGCCGCACTTCCCGCACGAGATCCGGGTTGTCTGATCGATCTCTTCGATCGTGAGCGGGCGATGGTGGCAATACGGGCATGCGACCTCGTTCGGTCGTCCGTTGACCACCATGTCCAGCACGTCTTGCCACGCAATGAGGGCTTCCTCGTCCACCGGCGAGAGTCCTTTCGTTTCGACCCCTTCGAACGAAGGTGAATCGTAGAAACATGCACCGCCGCGGTCAACGTACGGCGCTGTAATTCGCCGGCTTCCTGCGGCCGGACTTTCTGCGGATCGGCGTGTCACAAACCGCCAGACCCCGCCGCTACCACGCCCACGCCGTAGTCCTGATCGATCCGATCGTAGTCGTGGTCGGGCACGGGATATCTGACCTTGGCCATGAACCGGCGAACGCATGCCGCGAGTGGCTTCGGTGCCGGGGTGTACGGGCCCATCCCCGAGAGCGCGACTCATCATCACCACCGGCGGCAGGTAGGTACCATCGGGACGGACCTCGCGGATCCCGCGCAACCGGATGTTCTCGGGCCATGGACAGGCTTGTTGCAGGGCTTCGAGCATCGCCATGAGGCTGCGCGGTGTCGTCGCGTCGTGGTCGTAGACGATCGGTGCGGCGTCATCTTCCCGGGCATCTGGTACGGGGACCGGGGTCACGACCTGCCGTGACCGGTTCGAGCCAACCAGCGCGATGATCACCATCGCCAGACCGAGCAGGGCCACACCCAGGGAGAGGATCTATCCCCGCCGGGGTCGCACGCTCGTACGTCTGGCCCCGAGGGCGGGCCGTGGGCCCGTCAGCAGTGGCTGCCGCTTCGACGCGGGGAACCGGTTCGCCAGCAGCGCCACGACGGCGTCGACCCCGCCGGCTGGTCTCGACAGGCAACCAGCGCGGCGATCGCGGCCGCAGCGTCGGGTCGCGATCCGCACGCTCGCGTGCGAGCCACCGTATTGTCACGTCGCCGAGCTCGGCGGGCACCGACTGCCGCAGCCGCGACGGCGGCGGGATCTCGGCGAACATCAGCTTCGCGAACGTCTCCTGCGTGGTCCCTCCCGAGAACAGCGGCCGGCCGGCCAGCATCTCCCACAGGATGACGCCGACCGCGAACAGGTCGCTCCGTCCGTCGAGGGCCTCCGCGTTCGCCTGCTCCGGGCTCATGTACGCGGGCTTGCCCTTGATCATCTCGCTCGCCGTCGCGTTGCTCGCCATCCGCACCTTCGCGATGCCGAAATCCGAGAGCTTGACCTCGCCTTGCCACGACAGCAGCACGTTGTGCGGCGACACGTCGCGATGCACGAGCCCCAACACGCCGTCGTCATCGACAGGCAGATCGTGCGCGTATGCCAGCCCACGCAGGATCTCGCCGACGAGAAAGATGATGGCCGGGAATGGCAGCTGTCCAGTCCCGAGCAAGGCATCGAGCGTCGGGCCGTCGACGACCTCCATCACCAGGAACGGCCGGCCGTCGTCGTCGCGCGCGAGCTCGAACACCCGGACGATGTTCTGGTGGTCGAGCCGCGCCGAGAGCTTGGCCTCGGCGAGGAACATGGCCACGAACCTGTCGTCGTTCGCGAACCCCTTCAGCACGCGCTTGATCGCGACTGGCTGCGCGAAGCCCTCGGCGCCAACGCGGTTCGCCAGGTAGACCTCCGCCATACCGCCGATCCCGAGCCGGCGCTGGAGGTGGTACTTGCCGGCGAGCACGACGGTCATCGCGGCATCCCACCGCCGACGCGCTGCGGGCCCAGCACGTACCTCCCACCATGCAAAGCCGACACGCGCGGCGAGCTTAACGCGTCCGTCGCAGGTGCGCAGGCGATCCTCAGGCGAGCGCGGCGTCGAGCTGGTCGGCGAGCTCGCGGCCCTGGTCGAACGCCTGCTCGACCTCGGGCGCCGGCCGCCAACCGTCGAGCAACCCGGTTCCCGTCTTGACGTCGGGACGGCCCGGCAACGGCAGCCCGCCGAGGTCGAATGCGCGCAACGTTTGCGGAAACGTGTCGGCGACCGCCCGCGCGTACTGCTCCGGCGCGGCGAGCCCCACCGAGTAGAAATCGATCGAGAGATAACGCAGAGCCTCGAGCCTGGGACCCAGCGCGCGCAGCCCGTCGGGCGAGAAGCACTTGTCAGGCCCGCCGCGCGCCGACAGCTGGAGGTGGCGAACGCCCGCGAGCGCCGGCGCGACCGCAACGAGCTGCTTGTCCGACAGGTTCATGCCGCCGTGCGTACCGGTGATCCAGCCGAAGTCGACGAAGTAGATCGGCGCGAGCGAGATCTGGCCGAACGCGACCGCGTCCTTGAGCGTCTTGATCGACGTGATCGTCAGGACGAGGCGCGGCGACAGCGTCGGCAACTCGGCGATCCCGGCGATCACCTGCTTCGCCTCGGTGCGCGCGCGTGTCACCAGTCCATCGGGCCCGAGCTCGAACTCGCGCAGGTACGCACCGCCTGGCCCGGCGAGCAGCTTCTTCTGCTTCGCCATCATCGTCTGCGTGGCCGCGACCTGTGCCGGCGTCGGCTCGTCGACCAGGCACAGGTTCAGGAACGTGCCGCGCGGATCGCCGCCCTCGACCAGCGCATCGGCATACACGCGCAGCAACTCGCGGTCCGGCTTCGCGACGTACTGGGCCCACAGCTGCTTGATCTCGGTCGGCACGCGGCGAGCGTAGTCGAACCCGTCACGGCAGGAGCGATGCAAGGTCCCGATAGTCGCGGAAGCCGCGCGCGCGACCCGCCGCGATCTCCTGGCGCACCTCGGGCTCGAGCTCGGTGAGGTGGATGAAGATTCGCTCCGGTGCAAGCCCGATGTCGCGGTAGCACAGGATGTCGGTCGCGCGGTTTCCGATACCCGCGACGATCGGCACGCCGAGCGCGCGCAACGTCATGGTCTTGAAGTCGCGCTGCGCCGGGCCGGGCGGCACCAGCAGCTGCGGCGCGAGCCGCATCGGACCGCGCGGGAAGCCGTGCTCGCGCAACCAGCCGCGCGTCGACTCGGTGAGCTGATCGCCGCGCGCCGTGACGTAGACGATCGGACGCCGGCTCCGCTGCAACGCCGCGGGCGCATTCCACCGGTGCTCGATCTGCTTGCCCGCGAGCACCGCACCGACGATCGCATTCTCCGATTGTGTCAGCGTGCCGTCGATGTCGGTGACCACGACGTGCTCGTTCGGCGCCGAGACGTAGGCGAGAAAGCGCATCTCGCGCCCGTCGCCGGGCACCTGCGCGAGCAGGTCGCGCATCCCGACCGGCAGCCGGCGCGGCCCGGTGAGCGTGAGTGCGAAGCGGCCATCACCGTCGGTGGTTGCCCGGCCCAGCGGGGACCAGCGGTGGTCGACGCACGCGAACAGCGTGACGTACTCGTCACTCAGGTCCTTGTCGGCCGCGGTATACGCGAGCTTGCCGGCGATGGTCTGCGTGGCGTCGCCGTGACTCGCGATCAGATCGATCCCGCGGTGGCTCGGCTCGCCGAGCGCCGCGTACATCCGGTTTCGGCGATGGCGAAACGCCCCGACGTTGGTTGGCGGTGAACCGACGCACTGCTCGTCCACCGCGGACGCGCTGGCCTGCTGCGGGCGGTAGGCGGGCCGCGTCGGGTCATGGGGCGCATCCGGGGTCGTGTCGACCATCGCGCATGCGGCAAGCAGGACGAACAGGCTGACCAGGAGCCACTTCATGCATCCAAGGCTGCATCGGCTCGCGCAATGGTGGACGTCGCTTCCGCGATGTTCACGCGCAGTTCACGCGCGGCAGCGGCAGCCGGTGGCAATGCTCGACCCTTGCAAGGTGCCAACGTCAGTTATGAGAATGGCGGACGGCGACACATCTCGATCCACCAGCGCGGCGGCGCCGAATCCGGCATCGACGAAGCGGTAGGGGCTTGGCCGGCGCGGTCTCGAGAATCCGGGCGCGGCCCTCAGTTCGAGAGAGCACGGTCGGCCCCCACCACGGAGGGGCAGCGACGTCGAGCCCGCCCTGCGCGCATCCTCCGTCCAGACGACGACGCATGGAGAGAAGTTCATCACGAGTCCGACCCTCACTTTGCCAAGTGCGGGTTTGGGGATCCCGGTCGCATTGCCGACGATGCTGTTGAAGCACGTCGAGATGTCCTCGTGAACCCATGACCAAGCATCAATGAACGTCAGGACTCCCTGTTCATCGATTCCAGTACTTGATGCCAGACTCGCCGCTCCACCAGTTCATCTTCCCGGACTCGATACGTAGGCTACGCAGTCCAACGCTGTAACAGCGCTGGATCTGGGAGACCTTGGCCAACCAGTACGTAAGCACCGCCTTTCGATCAATCTCGAATTTGCGGTCGTAGGCTGGGGTGAAATTCACTTTCGTCAGGGTTAGCTGCAACCGGTCCAGTACGTACTTCCCTCCGAGCAAAGCCGTCACGCCCCGTCAGACTAACGCGTTCGCTACTGCAGGAGAGTGCAGATCGGAGGGACTACGCTTGGTGACGACGAACCGGGTAACGCTACTTCGTCGGGTCGTCGTCGGGCTTCGGCGTCGTCGAGACGCCAGCCTTCACGGTCGCATCACGCTTTCGGTTCTCGACCTCGACATCGACACGGCCCTCGGCCGCGGCAGCCGGATCACTGACCGCGCCAGTCGCCACGCTAACGTCCGCGCGTGCCTGACCGACATCGACTGGCGCGTGCTCCGAACCGGCGTCGAACGCGGCATCGGTAGCCTTACCCTGCGCAGCACCGCTCGGATCTGCGGCCACACCGCGTGCATCATCGGCACGATCGGATGCTTCGTTCACGCGGCCCATCGCTTGATCGCGCTGGTTGAACTCGAGCTGCTGCGCGCGGCCGACCTCGCCGACGGGATCGCTGACTCCGCTCGCCGACACTGCCCCATCGGCGGAGATGTCCGTCGAGCTGACTGCATCGAGCTTCGACTCGCTCGTCAGCTTCGCACCTTCGCGCTGCGGATCTGGGCCATCGAGATCGACACCACCGGTACCACCACGCATCACCGAAGAGCCCTGAGCGCCCATCGCGCCTGTCGCGTGACCCTCGACGGCCGAGCCACTCACGTTGCCCTGCACTTCACCCACGCCGCCGGCCTGCTCGGGCGCCCGCGACGCAGCGTGCTCGACATTCGAGGTCTGGGTATTGAAGTCGGTGTTGACGCTTGCACCCGTGGTTGCCGAGGTCGTGTCGGCCTGGATGACGCCGACACTGGGCTGCGAGCCAGAGGTCGCCGACCCGATGGCACCCGAGCTCGCACCACCCTGCGCGCTGCCTTCGATCGACCCGGTCGAGGGGGCCGAAGATCCGAGGTCCGGCGTTGCTCCCGACGTCACGCCGCCAGTTGCGCCGACACCGGGGACTGCTGTTCCGCTCGGTGCGCTCGGCACCGCGGATCCGCTGGTCGCGCCAGCGACACCACCGGCCGCGCTACCGCCAGCATCGACGCCACCGGAAGGCGCGCTGATTCCGAGTCCGCCACCAGCCGCGCCTCCAACTGCGCCGCCCGGGGCTGCATCGGTCGAAGCACTGGGTGCCGCGATCCCGAGCCCGCCGCCGGCAGCTCCGCCAGTCGCGCCGCCCGCTGCGCCGCCGTCGACACCAGCTGCGCCTGTCGTGCCGCCAGCGATTCCGCCAGCTGCGCCCGGCGCGCCGCCACCGATTCCACCGGCCGCGCCTGCTGCGCCGCCGCTGGTCGCGCCGCCAACATCAGCTGCGCCTGCGCCGCCGACTCCGCCAGCTGCGCCCGTCGCGCCGCCACCGATTCCACCGGCCGCGCCTGCTGCGCCACCGCCCGTCGCGCCGCCGACATCAGCCGCGCCGCCGCCGACATCAGCTGCGCCTGCGCCGCCAACATCAGCGCCCGCGCCGCTCCGCCCGCTGCGCCCGTCGCGCCGCCGGCGCCGCCCGTCGCGCCGCCGACTCCGCCTGCTGCGCCGTCGCGCCGCCGGCTCCGCCCGCTGCGCCCGTCGCGCCGCCACCGATTCCACCGGCCGCGCCTGCTGCGCCACCGCCCGTCGCGCCGCCAACATCAGCTGCGCCTGTTGCGCCCGTCGCACCACCGCCGATTCCGCTGGCCGCGGTCCCTCCGCCCACTCCAGTCGCCCCACCCGCCGCCGCTCCGCCTGTTACACCACCGGCCGCAGGCGTGCCGCCGGCTGCCGTTGCTCCGCCACTCGCCGGGCCTGCTGCGCCACCACCGGTTGCGCCGGCTGGCGTTGCTCCGCCCGTCGCGCCACCGGCCGCGGTCGCGCTACCGGCCGCCGTTGATCCACCCGTCGAGCCTCCGGCCGCAGTCGCGCCGCCGACCGCCGTTGCTCCACCCGTCGCGCCACCGGCCGCGGTCGCGCCACCGACGGTTGCTCCACCGCCCGCAGTTGCCCCGCTGGCTGCCGTTGCTCCACCGCCCGCAGCTGCGGTTGCTCCGCCAGTTGCGGCACCGCCCGCAGCCCCGCCACCAGATGCGGTTGCTCCGCCAGTTGCAGCACCGCCCGCAGTCGCGCCGCCTGCCGCGGTCGCGCCACCACTGGCCGTTGCGCCACCAGCCGCACTCGCTCCGCCCGATGCGCCACCTGTAGCGGACGCTCGGCCCGATGCTCCGACGGAACCTGCCGCACTCGCGCTTCCGGTCGCAGAAGCACCCGCTGATCCGCCCGCCGTCGCAGAACCACTCGCGGTGGCAGCGCCACCAGCGCTCGCTGATCCGGTCGCAGTGCCGCTCGCACTCGCAGTGCCGCTCGCACTCGCCGTGCCGCTCGCACTCGCAGTGCCGCTCGCATTCGCAGTGCCGCTCGCACTCGTACTCGAAGACGAACTTGCAGCCGGTGCTGGCTCGGGATTGGCTGCCGCAGGACCGCCGCCCGCCGTGTTGCCGCCGCCGCTGGCACCGCCGGTACCACCTGCTCCACCGGCTCCACCGCCGCCACCAGCACCGCCAGCCTTCGGCTTGATCTGATCTTTGGGCTTCTCGGCCGATTCAGCGCCGAGGAAGCCTGCACCCGAGCCGCTGACGTTGGCGGCCGGGCTCTGCGACGTATTGATATCGATCTGCCCGCCCGAGACCGTGATCGAGGTGCCGCCCTTCATGTTGAAGGTCTGGCCGGCGTGCGTCAGCACGTCCTTGCCGCCGCCCTTCATGCCCTCGCTCGTGCCGACCTTCACGGCCTTGCCGTGCATGATCACGTTCTGATCGGCCTTGACCTCGATGTCGCCGTCGCACTCGATCTTGACGACCTTGTTGGCGGAGTCGAAGACGATCTTGTTCTTCGTGGTCTTGTCGACGATCGTGATCTTCTCGGCGCCGTCGGCGTCGTCGAAGATGATGCGGTGGCCGGACCGTGACTTGATCAGCTTCGTGTTGTTCTTGCCGGACTGATTGTTCTCGACCGGCTCCTGCTTCTTGCTCCACAACGCACCGATGATGATCGGTCGGTTGATGTCGCCGTGCTCGAACACCACGATCAGCTGATCGTCGACCTCGGGCAGGAAGTACGTTCCTCGGTCGGGCCCACCCATCGGAACGGCGATGCGCGCCCAGTAGCTCTTCTCCTGATCGCTGAGCCACGGGTACTTCACCTTGACGCGATAGCCGGGGTTGCCCTCGCCCTCAGTGTTCTCGACGACGATCGCGAGATGAACGCCACGCAGCTTGGCTGCGCGAGTCGCATTGGGCATCACGCGGTCGATGGGGAAGAGCGTCACAGTTAACCGATCTTGACCTTCGGAGCGTCGAAGTTGCCGGGCGACCCGGCGGTGAGCTTGGCGTTGGAGCTGCCGTCGAACCCGATCTCGGTGCCCGACTTGACGTCGATCGTGGTCGTCGCGTTTATTTTGATGTTCTGCTTGGCCTGAACGGAGAACTTGCCGTTCTTGCAAGTGATCTCCATCTTGCCTTCCATCGTCGAGAACGAGACACCCGACTCGCCGGCCATCGGAGGCTTGTAGACCGCGCACACGTTCGGACCCGCACCGTCCTTCGCGAACTCCCCGATCCCGAGCATGTTCTTCGTGGTCTTGTCGGCGAACACGACCTTGGTCTTGCCGGTGTCGTCGAAGATCAACCGATGGCCGGTGCGACTGCGATAGCCACGGAAGTTGTTCTTGCCGTCCTCGTTGGGTTCCGGCGAATTGTCCGGCTTGCTCCACACACCACCGAGAATGATCGGTTGCTGGAACTCACCCGCGACGAACATCACGACAACCACGTCCTCGATGTCCGGCAGCGTGTACCAGCCGAACTTCTGGCCCTCCATCGGGGTCATCAGCTGAGCCCAGTACGTCTGTTCATCCTGGCCGTTATCCAGGAACGGTAGACGAACCTTCACCCGATCGAGGTTATCGGGATCCTTGTTTTGACAAACCACGCCGTAGTGCAGTCCGTACTGCACGTTGTCGAGCGCATCGAGACGTGGTCCGCCGGCTCGCATCAGCCACCTTCTCCGTCACGTGCGAGCTTGAGGATGGTGACCTGACCACCCTCCTTGCTCTTCGGCAGCGTGTGGCGATGCGTGATGCCGACGATGTAGTACTTGCCGTTGAAGGGGTCTTCCTTCTTCTGCGCGTTCGCCTCGATCTCGATCACCTGACCGAGGTCGACCTCGTAGCTGCCATGCATCTCGGCTTCGCCGGTGATGTACTGCATGTTGAGCTCGCGCAGGCGAGCTGCAGCGAGGACATCTGCCTCTTCCTTGGTCCAGCACGGAAGGTCGACCGTGAACGTCTCGTCCGCCTTGAGCTCGCCGCAAGCATCGATGCAATCCTTGGATGCGAGCGACGATTTCTGCTGGACCGCCTCGCCGAGGATCTCCTTTTTGGCCTCCGGATCCCAGCTCTTGACGATCACCTTCTTCGCGATGCTCGCCGAAGACAGGCGCGGCGTGAATGTGCGGAGGTTACCGCCCTGATCCACGCTCAGCTTGACGCCACCAACCTTCGAGAAATCCGGTTCCTTCACGAACAGCGTGGTGTCGACACACCACATGTAACAGCCGATGCGTGCCGCACGCGTCCGCGCGAACTCGAGACCATTGAGGTTGTGCTGATAGATCTCTTTGTACGTGACAGGCTTCTTGTGCTCGAACTCGAGCTTGAGCCCCGCCTTCTTGCAGAGCTCGTCGATGATCTGCTGGTCGTTCTTGTCCACGAACGCCTTGGAGGTGCGCACTCGCAGCAAGCGATGCATCCGATTCGCAGCCCGGATGGTCAGCCGGGTGGTGTCGCCACCCTTGTAGTGACCCTCGAACCCGATGATCTCGCCCTTGAAGATCGACTTGCCAGGGCCAATCCGAACCTCGATCGGAGTGCCAACGGCATGCACACCCGAGAAGATATCGTTCTGGTTAGACAGCGTGATCGTCGCCATGTCCGGCTGGAACATGTCGCGTTCGATCACGAAGGAGATGAACTCTTCCCCCTTGATCTCCTTATCGCGGATCAGGACATCAACATTCGGGCTGCCTGCGTTGGCGTCAGCCATGGCTCACTTCTTCTTCTTGTCAACGCGCGCCGCTTCTTTGAGCTTCACGGTGCAGGTGGCGCGCGTGGGAGTGCCGTCCGCCGCGAACATCGAGTATTTGGTCGAGAGCCCCTCGATCACGCACATGAACTTGTTGTCGCTGCCCTTGAACATCGAGTTGCCCCAGATGACCTTGATATGGTGAGGCCGTCGCTTGGTCTCCTCCTGCGACTCTGGCTCCATCACGCGTGCCATCGTCAGCAACATCTCGATCTGGTCCTGCACCTTGACTGACCGTTCCCCGCCTTCCACGCCGTCGAACAGCAGCTCGACACTCATCGTGCGGCCTTCTGCACCCGTGAACTCGAGCGCCATATGGTTCTCGTCGGGGCCCTTTGCTTTGCCGGCGCCACCCGCCTGCGTCCCGGCCTGTGTGGCAGCATCCGGCTTCTTCCAGGGCACGTTCTGATCGATCTGCAGCTCCTTCGGATTGAACTGCGCCGTGACGTCCAGTGTCGTGTCGTCGATGCTGATCAGGTGGATCTTGGTTGCGGTGGCAATGAAGTTCATAGATACGGCTCCCCGTTACGTGCGCGTGCTGCGTCCATCATCACCAGGATGTGACGATAGATCTCATTCGCGAGCTTCTCGATGTCGACCGCTGGCTGCTTCGAATCGCTTGGCGTGCCTCCGGTGGCAGGGGCAACCGAAGCTGCCGCAGATGGGACTCCACGGGTCGACGCGGCGACGTGCGTGGAAGGCGTCGAGCTGATCAGGGTCAGATCGGCGAGCGAGATGCTGTCCGAGAGGCCACCGCCCTGCTGCTCGAACATTTTGCGTGCCGCGGTCTCGAACCACGCCGGGATCTCGACCTCGCCGCCGCCATGGCGCGCGTACGGGCGACCGGTCTGGACGAGCTCCGGCGCCGCGGTCGGGGCTCGCAGGACCGCGCCCACCTGGTGTGAGTCGCGTTGTGGTGCCGGCGATGATGTGTCGACGTATCGCGTTGCCTGTGGCGTGACGTACGAGCCGAGTGCTTCACCCGCGCGAGCCGACAGGCTGCCGAGGCCAGGACGCGCGACGGTGCGCGTCACGTAGTCCGGCTCGAAGCCCTCGTCGCCGAAGCCGTCCCTCTCGGAACGGTCCGCACCGTCGACGAGATCCGCCGTGCCGGGCGCGCCCGCGGCCGACCAGCTGTCGTCGCGCCCGTGGTGATCGGCACCGAGCGACCGGCAACGTAAGTCAGCGTGTCACCGCGGCGAGCGGCAGCGGACGCCACCGAGGCGACATCGACGTCGCCAGGCTCGCCGGTGGCAGCTGCCGCGTCGGCCGCCGCGTAGACGACAGGGAGGACATCCCATGCGGTCATGGCACGCTCGCGAGCGGACAGCGATGCGTCCTCGCCGCGGCCGGCGAGTGCGAGCGCACGCGCGGCGCGAGCGGCCGGCGACTGGCTGAGTGCGACGTAGAGCGCGTCGAACCGAGCGCGGCGTGCGGACGGCACGAGCGCCGCGGCCGTGCCGAGCACGTCGGCCTCCGAAGGCTCGGCGGTCGAACCGGGCGCGACCAGATCGCGCGCACCTCGATCGCGCGATGAGGCACGAGCGGTCGCGGCTGCCTCGCCAAACGAGGCCTCGGCCCCGCCGAGATCCGCGCGAATGACATCCGCCGGCGAACCGTCACTGATCTCGGTCGCGATCGGGCGGTCGGAGAGTGCGGCATAGGTGCCGAGCTCGGCGACGGCCTGCGCGGCGAGCAGCTCGAGCGCGGCGACCGACATCGACTGCAGCCCGTCGGGCGCCGCTGCATTCAAGCCAAGCGCCGAGATCGACGCTGATGGCCAGAGGAATGCACCACGCGGGGGACGGCGATCGACGCCGAACGACGTGCCCGACGACGGGACATGAGCCGGAGGCAGACCCGCGGCTTCACGGGCTGCGGCATCGGTGCCGGGCGCGCCGAGGTCTGGCGAGATCCAGGGCATCGCGGGCGAGCGGCGGGGAGGCTCCGCGATGATCGCGGTCTCGCCGGCGGCGGTCGGATAGGCGGTGCGAGCGGCGAACATCCGCTCGCGGCGATCGGCCTCGATCGCCATCGCCTGGACGAACGTGCGGTCGACCGTGCCGGCCATCGCGGTCAGGTTGCCAGGCCCAGCGAGCGCGAGTCGTGACGCCTGGGCAGCCTCGACCGGTCCGAGACCGTAGACGCGCGCGGCGAGCACCAGCTCGGGCGACACGAAGTCGAGCGCGAGATCCGACGACGTGCGCTCGTGGGCGACCGAGTAGCTGTGTGCACGTTCGGCGATCATGCCGGGCGCCGTCCACGAGGTGTCGTCCTCGTGCGTAGCATCACCGAGCATCGGCATGCTCATCGAATCGATCATCGCGCGCGCCGCGGTCGGGCTCATCGTCGGGGTCAGCGCACCGGCCGGTGGCATCACGCCACCGTAGGTGCGCGTTGCGAGCTCGCGCGACATCGAATCGCCACCGCCAGCATCGACCTCGAACGACAGCAGTGCCGAGCGCAGCGTCGTCAGCGGCGCAGTCGTCGCCAGCTCGGCCTGAATCGCGGCGAGCTGCTGCTGTTCGTTCTGGTCGGTCATGGCCTGACCGGCGACCATCGCCGGCATCGACATCGGGCGCCCGCCAATGCGCTCGAGCTCGCCGAGCGTCTCGGGCGAGATGTCCGTGATCTCGGTCGGCAGATCCGGCGAGACGTAGGTCGCATCCCAGTCGGGCGCGAACCGCTCGGAGAGCGGCGCCGCGACGGCGCCCTCGTCGAACGACCAGCTCGCCCACGCCGGCAGAGCGTGCGAACCGATCTCGATCTCGTTGGACGCCGGCGCGAGGAGGCCAGCAAGATAGCTCGCCGAGATGCCGCCACCGAACAGCGCGCGAACATCGAACACCGTTGACGACGGCATCGGCAGCACGTGGCGAAGTGCAGGAGCGAACGGCGACGACGACAGCTGAGCCGCGAAGCCCGCGCCCGGCGAGCTCGGCGCGGCATGCGCGATGTGGTCAGCGTGCGTCGCGCGCTCGAACGGGATCGCGGCCATCGCGGGTACGGAAGCCGGCGCTTGTGCAGCGGTCGCCGCGGCGCGGCCCCCGACGCGATCGCGCGTGACAGCGGCCGAGATCTCGGCGAACACGTCATCGGGCGTCTCGGCATCGTCCGCGATCCGGACAACCTCCGAGGCGCTCGAAGCCGAGCCCGCCACCGAAGCCGTGAACTGGCCGGCGCGCGTCTGCTGGGCGATCTGCGCCGCCTGCGTCTGGGCCTGCGCCTGGGCGAGCTGCGCGAGCTGCGCGGCGACGCCATACTGCGCACCGGGTGTCACGATCACGCGACCGGCGGGGTCGACGCGGATCTGCTCGCCGTCACGGCGCGCATCGAACATCGGCGACACGAACACCGCGCTGGGGGCGGCATCGGCGAGCGCCTGCATCCGCGTCGGCGAGCCGCCGCTGGCGGTCAGCGTGTCGAGCGAGCTCTGCGAGGCACCGGCGAACCGCGCGAGCCAGCGATCGGCCCACGCGACATGCACGAGCGCGTTGGGCGATGACGACGCGGTCGCGCCGAGCGCGGTGGTCGGCGCCATCGACTGGGGAGACCGAGCTGGTGCGAACGCGCGTTCCGACGCAGCGCTGAGGAACGCGAGGTTTGGAACGCGCATCGGCGACCGCATCGCGGCGAGCGTCGAGGGCGACGGGCCAGCCGCTTGCGCGGGCTGGATCTGGGCCTGGAGCGCGGCCATCGTCGGGACGCGCTGGCCGGTTGCCGAGCGATCACCGGCAACATGCGCGTGATCGATCGCGGACACCAGCCCGCCGAGCCCGACGGGCATCGTCAGGCGGGGACCACGGGTGGCTTCGAACGTCTGGCCTTGCGCGGCGCCGCGCGCCATCAGCTCGACGGCACGAAACGCCTGATTGAGCTCCTCGATCCGCTGCATCGCGCGCTCGGGGCGACCGCCGATGAAGCTCGCGAGCTCGGGCGGCAGGGCGGCGATCGCGGCCGAGACCTCGCTCGGGGCGCGGCGCTCTGCGACTGGAGCGATCGCAGGCTGCGCCGGCTCGATCGGCGTCCGCACGTGGGCGGCGGCATCGGCGCGCGCTTGCTCGTGCAGGCGCTGACCGGCGGTGCGCTCGGAGACGCGCTGCGCGATCCGCTGTTCGATCCGGGCGCGCTCGACAGTTGCACGTTCGGTGGCCTGCGCTTGCTCGGTCTCGATCTGCTTGCGCTGGTCCTCGGTCTGCGCCACAGCGAGCCGCTGTCGGAGATCGGCCTCGGCGCGCTGGGCTGCGATCCGGACCTCGGGACTGGGTGCCGTGGTCGGTGCGGTCGATGCAGTCGATGCAGTCGATGCAGTCGATGCGGTCGCGGCGCGAGCAGCGATCTCGACGCGTGCAGCTTCCGAACGCGCAACGAGCTCGCGCTCCGCGGCGCCGCGCGCGATCCGCTGGACCTCGACGATGCGTGCGCGCTGCTCGGTGTACTGGGCGACGACGGCGGCCGAGCTGTCCTGCTGGATCTGTTCAGCGGGCGATGCCTCGGGCGCGCGGTCGGGGCGCGGCGCTGGCGGTGTCACGAGCTCGGGCGCCTGTAGCGACAGGCGGGTCGGCACGGGCTCGATGCGCGGCGCGGCGGCACGCTCGAGCATCGTGGCGAGCACGTTGCGGAGCGCGGGGGTCATGCGGCCGGGTGCGGCGGCCGGACCGACGATTCGAGACATCACATTGGCAGCCTGCACGGCGGCCAACGAAACCAGCGGCGAGTACGCGTCGTTGCGCGCGTTGTCGCCGTAGCCAACCCCTGCGGGAGCGGCGGGCTGAGAAACGGACAGCGACGGCGCTACGTACTCGTAAAGCGCCGTCGGAAGCGCGACGGGAGCCTGGCGCTGCGCAGGCGCGAGGTAGGTGCCGCGCGTGGTGAACATCGACGGCGCCCCTGCACCGGAACCCGTCGGGCCGGCCTTTCGCGCGGCGGCCATCCAGTCGAGCTCGTCCTGATACCACGGGCGCGGGAACACCCACGAGACGTCCCCGCCCTGCCGCTCGGCAAATCCGTTGCCCGCGTACTGGCTGAACAGACGCATCGAGGCCGAACGCTGCGCGGTCTCGATCCAGGGTGCGATCATCCGATCGACGAAGCCGAGCGAACGCAGCGGACGCACGCGGCTGGCCCCATCCTCGGGAGCCCAGCGCTCCACGTGACGGTTGGCCGCATGCATCGCGAGCCCACCACCGCGCGGAGAGAACGCAGGTCCGGCGAGCGCGGAGGTCAGAGCGCGTGGTTCGTTGGTTTCGGCCATGTCAGGTTCTCAGGTTCTCCGGGCTAGCCAAACGACTTGAACGTGAGGCCTTCGTGCTGGAGCTCGAGCGTCTCGATCGCGAGCTCGCTCTTCGAGGCATCGAACTCGGAGACCTCCCACTTCGACGGCCAGGCACGGTGCATGAGCCACTGTGCCTTTGGCTCGAGCTTCGGACCATCGAGCAGGATGATCGTGCCCGTGCTGATGCGAGTGCCCTTGCCGCTCATCCACTTCTCACGCCACTCCAGCAGACCCGACGAGCCGGTGAAGCCCTTCTTGAGCGTGATGGGCCCCCACTTGATCGCGCCGGGCAACATGAACGTCGTGTCGTTCGTGCCGCCCTCGCGCACCGGGATCACCTCCTGCTCGTACTTGAGACCGCTGACGCTCTTGAAGAACGCGTCGCCGCTGAGGTTGTCGACCCGGAAGCAGAATACCGGCAGCGGATCTTTACGATTTCCTGGGTTGTTTTCGGGCATCTCGACTCCTACTGGCTTGCGGATCCGCCCATCGACTGGGTCAACGAGATCATGATGAATTCAGCTGGGGAGACGGGTGCGACGCCGATGTCGCAGAGCAACATGCCCGCATCGACCTGGTCGGGTGGATTGTTCTCAGCATCGCATTTTACGAAGAACACTTCCTGCGTATTCCTTCCGGCGAGCATTCCCTTGGACTGCAACTGCGAAAGGAATTCGGCGGTTCGGGTCCGGACCGAGTCCCAGGTCGAGGTGGTGTTGGGCTCGAATGCAACCCATGCGAAGCCAGCCTCCAGCGACCGCCGTAACATGATGAAAAGGCGGCGGATCGGGATGTAGCGCCACTCGGGATCCGAGGATGCAGTACGTGCGCCCCACGCCCTGACGCCGCGCTGGAGCCGGAACGTGTTGACTCCGTCAGAATTGAGGATTCCGATGTGATCTTCAGTGATTCGGAGCGAAACGTCGTCCACCCCAAAGATCTCCTGGTTGGCCGGGGCCTGGTGGACTCCCTCGCGGTCGCTTCGGGCGTAGCAGCCCGCCAGGTACCCCGACGGCGGGATCACCCGGGTTCGATCATCGACTCCCGTGGCCCGGAACCACGGCCAGTAGTACGCGCAGAACGACGAATCGGTGCGCCGACGCCACCGCCGTACCCACTCGACGTCCTTGGTCTGGGGGATATCGAGGATCGCGAACCGGTCCTTCTGGAGCTCGCAAACCGAGACCATCTGGTCCTGGATGCGTTGCGCCTTGAGCTCTCCCGCCGGGCCGGGCTCGCGCTCGTAGAACTTCATCGCATCCGGCGCGAGCATGGTCGCGACCTCTTCGTTCGCGGCGAGCGCCAGCATCCCGGCACGCTCGGCCGGGCCGTGGTCGTAGCCGATAAAGTCTTCCGGCGTGATCGCCTCCAGCCCGTCACGGCCTCCCGACAGCCGCGTCATCGGCAGCGCTTCGGGCATGTTGTGCGGGACGGGTGACTTGGTGTGGAGGTCTTCCACCCGCACGAGGCGCGACCGTTGCGAGACCACGCGCGGCGCGTAGTTTCGCGACGTCGGGTGCATCTGCAACCCCTTGAACACCTCGCGCCGTTCCTTCATCGCGACGTGGAGCTCGAACGTCAGGACCTCGAGATAGGTCGGTGCGGCGGCACGGTGGCGCCGGTTGACCGGCGTCTCGGTGCTCCACTTGATCAGCTTTTCCGCGATCTCGGTGATGACGATGTAGTCGGAGTTCTCGCGATCGTAGATCCGCACCGCGGAGCCGACCTCGAACCCGCGCGTGGCGTTGACGTGCGCCTCGCCGGAGCCGATGTCGAGATCGCGCGTCAGCAGGGCCTGGGCACCGGGCGTGTGAGCGCAGCGGAACCACACGGTGTTGCCCCACGTGCCTTCGTTGAGCGCACGGATCGTGAGTGACGGCTTGTTCCAGTCGTCGATCTGGACGTGCTCGGCGGACGACGCGTGCTCCAGCCCCGCGAGCTCGCCGGGCGCCGGGTTATGTGCAACCCGCACGACCCAGCAATCTGCGCCACCGTTCTTGAAGAAGCCGAACACGGAGTCGGAGGTGTACGAATCCTGGGAGTAGCCGTAGGTCTCGATGAACTCGTCCCAGTTGGATAGCCGGGTCGGCTCGTTCATCGGACCCTTCTGGGTGGTGCCGACGAACCCGGCGACTCGCGTATTGGCGATCGCCAACGGCGGTGGCGTGACGGAGTCGAAGCTCTGATAGATGCCTGGTGCTCTGGGATCCGCGGACGGTCGCATGCGCATGTGCTGTTGCCTCAGATCGACTTCACTAGCGACGACGAGCTTCGTTGATCTCGCGATTCACTCGCGCGATCTCGCGAAGCCAGACGTGCCGCTCTTCGTGTTCCATGTCGAGGATGTCGTCGATCGACCAGTGAAAGTGGTACGCGATGTAAGCGATCTCTTGGTACAGCTGCTCGCGCGGATAGGTAGCGACCGCCGCCCAGGCTACCCCGGGCCAGACTGGCCACTACCTCCATCC
>JBBJLY010000109.1:0-25501 GCA_037720695.1 Kofleriaceae bacterium
GCTGGATCATCTGTCTGCTCGAATTCAAAAATCGCAAGCATCCGCACATGAAGCCCGGTCGGTACACCCGTCTGTTTTTTCTTGACGAGGCGACGGCTCTTGCGGCCGGTCATCACCCCTGTGCCGAATGTCAACGCGATCGTTTTAATCTTGTAATTGGGGCTGACCGGTTTGTCCTGGGTTTTGCCCGAGCGCGCTACCTTGATATGGTAGAAGTATATCAGGGGGTTGCTGGCGAGCGAGCACGCGACCCCGAACGGGATCGCGGACTGGAGATACGGCTGCCAGTCGGGCTGGCGGTGGTAGACGTGGATGCCGATGCCCGCGAGGTAGAGCACGGTGGTGGCCTCGTCGGTGAGCGTGTCGAACCACTGCCCCGCCTTGGATCCCTCGTGGCGAAGCCGGGCGATCTCGCCGTCGGTGCAGTCGAAGTAGCTCGCGACGTGCTGGAGCAGCGATCCGATCACCGCCGCGAGGTACGACGGAAACGCGACCATCGCGCAGCCCGTCATCGCGAGCACGCACGCGATCGCGGTGACGTGGTTCGGCGTGAGCGGCGTCGGCAGGAATGCGCGCGTGATCGGATACGCGATCGGGCGGAACCAGAACTTCGTGAGCGGACCGTCCTGTGACTTGTAGATCAGCTGGAACAACATCCGGGTCGCCGCCTTGCGCTCGTCAGCCGTGACGGCGCGGTGGCGGGCGATCTCACCGTGAACGTGCTCGGTGGCGTGCTGCGACTCGCGCCACTGCTTCGCGAGCGCGATATCGCCGTGCTCCGGATCGGTGGCGAGTGCCGCGGCGACCTGCGGTGCATCTGTGCGCGGAACCCAGATCGCGCCCGCGTAGACACCGTCAGGTCCGACCGCGATCCGGGCACCTCCGCCCTTCACCGCGTCGACCAGCGGGAAGTGCACCACCTGATCGGATGCGCGGAGCACGAGGACGTCGCGATCGGCGACCCAGCCAGGCAGTTGCTGCGCACGCTCGATCGAGTCGACGAGGTGGACCCGCGTCGCGCCGGCTTTGTTTGCCAGTCTTCTCCCTCGCTCGGCGAGTGTCAGTCCGCAAACCTTGTGACTCCGCGCCGCGGGACCGACCGCGAGAACGATGACGTCGAACGACACGATGCGCGACCATGCCACAGCGCTCTGCCCGGCGGTAGGCTTGCCTTCATGGCATACCGCGGCTAGTTTCCGCGCGGAGACGATGCACTCACATCGGTTGCGCCGCATCCGCAACAGTCGAACGGAGATCGAGATTACCGATCGCAAGGGACCCTGGCCGCGGTGAGCGCCGACGTCGTGCACATCGAGGTCGGCGACCGCGACGGACATCGCGCGGTGCTCGGCGGACTGACGACGCTCGAGCGCGTGATCCGGACGCTCGGCAAGCAGGGCGTGACGCGCGTGGTCGTCGCGGCCGAGCCGTTCGATGTCGAGCGCGCTGGCGTGCGTCGCGTGCCACACGGCGTCGACGTCGTGTGGGTGCCCACAGGGACACCGCCGGCGCCGGGACACCGGGTCGTGCGTGGCGACGAGATGTTTGGCATCGCGATCACCGACGACGCATCACGGAAGCGCGCGGCGTGGGCGGTGTTCAAGAACCTGCCCAAGACGCATCAGGGCCCGACCGACGCGCTCGTCAACCAGCACTTCTCGCTCCGCATCACCCGGGTGCTTTGCCACACGTCGATCCATCCCAACCACGTCACGGTGTTCGCGTTCGTGTGGGGCCTCGTCGCGTGCGCGATCGCGCTCCAGGGCAGCTGGGCCGCGATGGCTGTCGGCGGCGTCATGATCCAGGTGCACAGCATCCTCGACTCGTGCGATGGCGAGCTCGCGCGGCTTCGGTTCCAGTACACGAAGTCAGGCGCGTGGCTCGACAACGTGACGGACGAGGTGGTCGACGATCTGTTCGTTGCCACGATCGGCATCGCGACCGGCGGCGTCTGGGCGATCGTCGGGATCGCCGGTGGTGCCGCGCGTCTGCTCGCCAATGCATTGCAGTGGGAAGAGATGCTCCGGCGCGGCAGCAGCGGCAGCGCGTACGAGTTCCGCTACTGGTTCGAGAAGGCGGAGGCCTCGGCCGACGATGTCTACGGCCGCAAGTCACCGCTGTACTGGTTTCGCGCGCTCGGGCGCCGCGACACCTACGTGCTGGGCTGGATGGTGCTCCTGCTTGTGGGCCTGCCGGAAGCGGTGGTGGTGTGGGGCGCCGCGAACGGGCTCATGGTGCTCGGCCCGATGCTGGCTCACGTGGTGCTTCGCCCGCGACGCGTCGCGGTGAACAGATGACGGCCAGGTGACAGGAATCGGTCGGATCGGGGTTGGGACCTCTGGGGATGTGGTGAAAGTTAACCAGAATTTCGCTGCAAGCTGTTGAGATCACTTCGAGCACCGACCTTGCATGAGGGCGCTGCGTGAAGGCTGTCATTCTCGCTGCTGGCTGTGCGACGCGACTTCGTCCGTATTCGGACGACACCCCGAAGACCCTGTTGCCGGTCGGTGGGGTGCCCATCCTGCGCCGCACTATCACGAGCCTGCTGCGGGTCGGCTTCGACCAGTTCGTGATCGGCACGGGCTACCTCGAGCACATGGTTCGCGACGCGGTCGCGAGCTGGTTCCCGGGGCTCGACGTCACGTTCGTCACCAACCCCGACTTCCGCACGACCAACAACGCGTACTCGCTGCTGCTGATGCGCGACCAGGTCGAGACCGACAGCTTCATCCTGCTCGATGGCGATGTCGTGTTCGATCTCGGTGTGATCGAGCAGCTCGTCGAGCGTGGCCCCGACTGCCTCGCGGTGCGCTCGGTTGGTCAGATCGGCCTCGAAGAGGTCAAGATCACCGCGGACAACCAGGATCGCGTGCTCGCGATCGGCAAGCACGTCCCCGTTCGTTCGGCGATGGGTGAGTCGGTCGGCATCGAGCTGTTCTCGGCGCAGTCGTCGAAGCGGCTGTTCGCGGCGCTCCACACCCGCGTGCGCGAGCACAACCTCATCAACGAGTACTACGAGGCGTCGTTCCAGCAGATCGTCGACGAGGGCACCACGCTGTACGGCGTCGACATCGGCTCGATGTACGCCAGCGAGATCGACACGATCGACGACCTGATGGCGGCCAACGAGCGCCTCGCGCAGCGCCCCGCGTTCGACGTTCGCGTCGCCGGCCTGCGGCTCGCCGTCTGAATCGCGCGGCAGGTCCTGCTGCTGACGGTCACTGGCACTCGCTGAACTTCGCGTTTAGGGGCTGTTCACTCCCCAGTGAATTCGCTACAGTCGCCGGCATGAGGCGGATGCTCCTGATTGGCGTCCTGTTCGCGGGTTGTGCCTCGGCATCCAGCGACGCCGGCCCCGGTGCGACGGATGCCGACCCGGGGTCAGGCACGGTCGACGCAGAGCTTGCCTTGATCGACGGTGCACCAGACGCGCCGCCCGACGCCTACGTCCCGCAGCCGATCACGATAACGCAGTCGACCAGCCCAGCCATGGTCTCGGGCAACACGCTGGTCTGCGGCCAGGCCCCCTACACGCTCGAGAATCACTATTACCGGGTGTTCCCGCTCGCGGATCACGGCATCGCCGGCGAGTTCCAGGTGCAGAACGTCCAGTTCGGTGTCGAGCACGCGCAGGGTTCCCATACGTTGACCGTCAACGTCGGAACCTATAGCGGTGCCGTCACGCCGACGACGGCTGGGCTCGACGCGGCCTTGTGGACCCCGATCGCGAGCACGTCGATCGGGATCCCCGACGGCGATCAACAGACCATCAACGTTCCGATCGCCGCAACCATCCCCGCAGGGGGCAAGCTCATGGTCGAGCTGGCCAGCCCCAACAGCAGTGACCGGTTCTGGCCGTCCTCGAATGCCAGCGGCGAGACCTACCCGACGTACCGACGAACGACGTGCGCCAACACGATTCAGAGCTATGCCGCGACGGGCATCACGACCGTGCACCTGGTCATGAACGTCAGCGGTTTGCGCTAACTGCGCACTATCGCGTGTTCCCGCTCGCGGCCGAGGGGATCACCGGCGCGTTCCACGTCAAGAGCGTGCAGTTCGCGGTGCAGGTCGCCGAGTCGGGCAGTGGCATCACGCAGCAGGCGACGGTCAACGTCGGCACGTACACCGGCGCGATCGCCGCCAACACCGCGACGCTCGAAGGTGGGCTGTGGTTTCCTGCTGCATCGGCGGCGGTCACGATCCCCACGGCAGCAGCATGACGATCAACGTCCCGATCGACACCGTGATCGCGGCAGGCAGCAAGCTGATGGTCGAGCTGCGCAGCCCTTCGGCTGGCAACCGGTTGTTCCCTGGCTCCAACCGCAGCGGCGAGACCTACCCGAGCTTCGTGCGGATGCCGGCGTGCGAGAGCGGCATCAACAGCTACGCGGCGATGGGCGATGACGTCGATCAGGTGATCACCGTCAGCGGCACGAAGTGATCCCGACCCGCGCGTAGGCAGCGCGGCGATCGTCGGCGATCGCGTCGAGCGTCGCGGTGATCGCGGCATGGTGCGCGGAGACGGTCGCGTGATTCGCGGCGGCGATCTGGGTCCCGACGTCAGCGCGCGGTGGCGGCGCGTGACCGCCGAGGATCTGCGCCTGGTGTGCGCGTGCCGCGACCGGTGGCGCCCCACGTACGCGTTCGAGCAACGCGAGCGGAACGAGCTGGAGCACCGGATCTGGCGCGCGGCGCAGAAACCGGACGAGCCGCGCGGGGGTCGTGAGATCGAGCGCCGCCGCGGGATGAAACTCCGCGATACCGGCGGTGGGGAGTCGCGCTGCCACGGTGTCGCGGATCGCGCGCCACCCAGCCGGTGCGACCGCGAGCTCGGGCGCGACGATCATCGCGACGCGCGTCTGCGGCCGCGCGAGCGCGATCGTGGCGGCGGCGACGAGCTCCTCGGTGCCTGGTGCGCCCCACACCAGCTCGATCGCGATCTCGCCGGCCTCGCGCGCGGTGCGCGCCCACGGGCAGAGCTCGTGCGCCTCGACCACCTCGCGCAGGTAGCGCTCGAGGATGCGGTGGACTTCCGAGGACTTCGTGGCGCTCGCCATCGCGCAACCATCGTAGGCGCCCCGTGTCATCTTGAGTGACGTGAAGACTGCCTGGATCGCCTGCTTCGCCCTGGGGATCGCGACCGAGCTCGCGAGCGCGGGCACCCTCGCCGGCGCCCTCGCGCGCCATGGCGACGCCGATGTCACCGCCCTGCGCGCGCAGCGGACCGAGGTCGCGGCACGCTGCACTCTCGGCGCGGTCTACGCGAAGCGCCACGACCTGTCGCGCGCCGCGTATTACCTGACCGACTGCAGCGCGGCCGAGCTGCCCCTGGACATCGGGATCGAGATCCGGAAGATCGACCGCGAGCTCAAGAAGCAGCTGCGCGACAGCAAGCTGTCGACGCTCGAGGTGATCACCCGGCCCCCGGGGCTCGAGGTCGCGATCTCGGGGCTCCCCGGCGAGACCTTCGTCGCGCCGGCGACGATCTGGATCAAGGCAGGCAAGTACAAGCTCGAGGCGATCGTCGACGGCGTCCGCGTGGTCGCGGCGTCGGTCGAGGTCGGCGAGCGTGCGCGGGTCCCGGCGATCCTCGAGCTGCCGGTGAAGGCGGCACCGTCCCGGCAGCAGCGCGTCGACTTCGCGCAGGACAATGCCGCCGAGGCCAGCCAGTCCGGGCCGCCGCCAGCGGTGCAGCACAAGACCCTGCTGCCGCCGAAGTATCAGGGCGTCGCCGAGGCGGACACCACGCAGCTGCTCGAGGACCCGCTCGCGGTGCGAAGTGGTCCCGCACGCCGGCCGCGCGCGATCTGGCTCGGCGTCCGCCTCGGTGGCGGCATGTTCGACGATCCGGCCGTCGGCGCGCGCGCGGGGATGACGGTCGGTGCGGTCGCGCGCCTCGCGATCGCGGGGCCGATGTTCGTCGCGGCGCGGCTCGACTGGTCGCGCCGGGGCGGCGAGTCACCGGATGCGATCGACTCGCTCGCCGCGAGTGCCGGTGCGGGCGCGACCGTGCTCGATCGAGAGCGCCTCGCAGTCGCGCTCTACGGGCAGCTGCGGGCGGATCTGCGGCTCGCCGACACCCGGATGATGGCACCGGTCGGGCGCGCCGGGATCGGGCTCGCCGGCGGGGTCGAGCTCGCGTTACCGGCGACGCCATTCACGGTCGGCGTGCGGATCGAGCAAGGGCTGTCGACGCTGACGCCCGGCGTGCGCGACCGCGCGATCGTGCTGGAGCTGGGCGCCGACTGGCGCTGAGTCACGCCACGACCAGGCCGCCGTCCCAGCGCACCAGGCAGTCGTCGCGCCGGACGCGCGCCCAGTCGAAGCCTGCGACCAGCTCGGCCGGCGTACAAGGCGTTGACTGATCGACGAGCCCGGCCGTGTGGGCGAGCCAGCCGCACAGCGTAGCGCTGGCGTAGTGCGCGTGCAGCACGCCGAACGGAATCGAGCCGTGGAGCTTCGCGAGCTTCTCGCCGGTGCGCGGCTCGAGCAGCAAGAAGTGGTGGCGATAGCGCGGCGTCGGTAACCCGAGCGCCCGCTGGAGCGCGACCTGCGTCGCGGTCGATGGCGCGATGTCGCGACCGCGGATGATGTCGGTGATCCCGGCGTCGGCGTCGTCGACGACGACCGCGAGCTGATACGCGATCACGCCGTCCTTGCGGCGCACGATCGATCGCCGAGCTCGCGCGCCGGGGTCTGCGACAGATCGAGCCCACCGTCGTCGACCAGCTCGATCCGGTCGTCATCGATCCGCGCGCGCAACGCGACCTCGCCCGCCGCACGCCAGCCGCCAGGCAACGGGCGATCGCGACACCGGTTGTCGTAGGCCCAGCCACCATCGGGCGCGCGCCGGCCTCCGCTGCGGTCCGCCCGACTGCGGTGCATGGATACAGCCGGCCCGCGGCGGCCAGCGCGTCGAGCGCCGCCTCGTGTGCCGCGGTGCGCCCGGACTGGATCACCGTGTCGTCCCAGTCGAGCCCGAGCCAGCTGCACGCGTCGACCAGCTGATCGGCGAACGTGGCACGCGTGCGGGTGAGGTCGAGATCCTCGAGTCGCAGCGTCACCCGGCCGGCGCGCGCGCGTACCGCGAGCCACACGAGCAGCGCGGACAGCAAGGTCCCGGGGTGGGCCTCGCCGGTGGTCGAGGGTGCAAAGCGCGAGTGCACGGTCGCTCGATACCGCGGCGCGGGAACCGGCGCCAGGTGCCCGAGCGGCGGTCGGCGGTGCGGACAATCTGTTCAGTGGTTCGGCATTTGCGGTACGTTTCGCGCACACATGCGCTTCACCGAGGAACACCAGCAGCTGCGCCGCACCGTGCGCGACTTCGTCGAGAAGGAGATCAACCCGCACGTCGACGAGTGGGAGCGCGACGGCGCGTTTCCGGCACACGAGGTGTTCAAGAAGCTCGGTCGCCTCAACCTGCTCGGCGTCAACAAGCCCGAGGAGTACGGCGGGCTCGGTCTCGATTACTCGTACCAGATGTGCGTCACGGAGGAGCTCGGCAACTGTCGCTGCGGCTCGATCCCGATGGCGATCGGCGTCCAGACAGACATGGCCACGCCGGCACTCGCGCGGTGGGGCAAGGATGATCTGCGCAAGGAGTTCCTCGCCCCCGCGATCGCCGGCGAGCAGGTCGCGTCGATCGCGGTCAGCGAAGCGTCGGGCGGCTCCGACGTCGCCGCGATCAAGACCACGGCGCGCAAGGACGGCACCGACTACGTGATCAACGGCTCGAAGATGTGGATCACCAACGCCGCGCAGGCCGACTGGCTGTGTCTGCTCGTCAACACCAGCGAGGGCGCGGTCCACGCCAACAAGACGCTCGTGATCGTACCGACCAAGACCAAGGGCGTCGAGATCGGCGCGAAGATCGACAAGCTCGGCATGCGCGCCTCCGACACCTGTCCCGTGTTCTTCGAGGACGTGCGGATCCCGCAGCGTCACCGCATCGGCGAGGAGGGCATGGGCTTCATGATGCAGATGGTGCAGTTCCAGGAGGAACGCATCTGCGGCGCGATCGGCTCGGTGCGCGGGATGGACCGTCTGATCGACGCCACGATCGAGTACTGCAAGGAGCGCGAGACATTCGGCCAGCCGCTGATCGCGAACCAGGTCGTTCACTTCCGCATGGCGGAGCTCAAGACCGAGGTCGAGGCGCTGCGCTCGCTGTGCTACCGCTGCGTCGAGGAATACATCGCCGGCACCGACGCGACGATGCTGGCCTCGATGGCCAAGCTCAAGGCCGGGCGGCTCGCCCGCGAGGTCTCCGACTCGTGCCTCCAGTACTGGGGCGGCATGGGCTACACCTGGGACAACCCGGCGGCGCGCTCGTTTCGCGACTCGCGCCTGCTCTCGATCGGCGGCGGCGCGGACGAGATCATGCTCGGCATCATTGCCAAGCTGATGGGCATCCTGCCGCGCAAGAAGAAGAGCTGATCACAGCCCCGGGCGGCTCGGCCTGATCGCGGCGCTCACCGCGCGCGTCGGCAGCTTGACGACGCCCCACGGATTGATCTTGAACTCGAACCCGCTCTCGTACTGCGACTTGCGATCGAGGCTGGCACCGTGGCGAGCGACCACCACGTCCACGGATTCGACGAGCAGCTCGTCGGCGACCGCCTGCATCCGGCGCACGGCCTCGCGCTCCGACTTGACGCTCTCGAGCGGCACGTAGACCTCCGGAATTCCCGCGAGGTGGAGGCCGATCGACTCGTAGTAACGCTCGCCACCGATCGGCTTCAGCACCGCATCGCGGACCACGCGCCCGAGCGTGTGGGCATCGCGAGTCGCGCGCACGCCCTCGGCCAGCGCTCGCCAGCGCGACACCCCGTGCGCGATGCCAGCATTCTCGATCTTCGCGGCGGTCCCGGGTCCGGCGAGCAGCGCCGCGATCAGGCGCACCGCCTCCCCGGTCGCCTTCACGATCCGGTCGCGCGGCACCGGCTCCGAGATCACGTACATCACCGCGCCGTGGCCTGCGACGGCGGCCTCATCGGCCTCGTCGTAGGCATCCTCGACCACGCGGTCCCAGCAGACATCGAACGAGCGCTCCATCCGGTCGTCGGCCTCATCCGACGAGTACGACTCGTCGACCTCGAACCGCGTCTCCGCAGCAAACGCGCGCGCGGCGGCCACGAGCGGGGCCAGCGCGGGCGCCAGCGCACAGATCAGGATTCGCGGGTCCGGATACCTTGCCATCGAGACTCGCGATCATAGATCGGCCTGCGGTAAGAACCTGTCCCTCGATGTGCCGTTGGTGGCTGTGCCTGGTGATCGCGGTGATCGCCAGCCGTCCTGCCGAAGCCGGCGAGCGGCCGATCGCCGGCTTCCGCGTGCGCGGGGACTCGAAGCTCACCGAACGCACCCTCGCCTACCTCGCGCGCATCGAGCTCGGCCAGCTGATCGACGAGACCGACATCCCGCAGCTCACCCAGGCGCTGGTCTCGAGCGAGCTGTTCGAGACCGT
This sequence comes from Kofleriaceae bacterium, assembly GCA_037720695.1. GTDB lineage: Bacteria > Myxococcota_A > Polyangia > Haliangiales > Haliangiaceae > JABFXX01. The sequence continues at coordinate 9,470 of JBBJLY010000109.1, forward strand.
CACCGTGACGCTCGAAGACACACCCGAAGGCGTGCTCGTGGTCGCGACGCTCGACGACAAGCATTCGTGGATCGTCGCGCCCACCCTCTACCTGTTGCCGGGCAAGCGCGCGGTCGGCGTCGGCTACGCCGAGAACAACCTCGCCGGTCGCAACGAGAAGCTCCTGCTCTACGGGCAGTACGGCAACCGCGAGTCACTCGTGTTCGGCACGTACCTCGATCCCTCGGTGCGCGGCACCAGGCTGACCTGGCGCTTCGATCTGTACGGCTATCACCGGGTCAACGACGAGTACGCGAACCGTCCCGACGCACCAACCTCCGACGAGATCTTGCGGACCAGCACCGCGACGTTCCTCGGCGCCGGCGCGCTGCTCGGCCGCAACCTCGCGTGGTGGCTGGTCGGTGATCTGCGGTTCCGCGGTGCGTACGTGTTCTACACCAGGACCCGCTCGCCGGAGCGCGACCTCCGCGCGCCGCAGACCGACGGCTGGGATGTCACCGTGCAAGCGAGGCTCACGCTCGATCGCCGCGGTCATCGCTTCGGCGTGACGTGGGGTCCCTACGTCCAGCTCATGCTCGAGTCGACGGTCCCCGGCCTCGACGACTTCGGCTACCAGATGGGCCTGCTGCGCGCGTACTACAGCTGGCGGCTATTCGAGGCGCACCAGCTCGAGCTGCGCACCAACCTCCAGGTCGGGCGTCACCTGCCGTTTCACGAGGAGCTCACGCTCGGTGGCGTCGCCGATCTGCGCGGCTACGAGATCGATCGGTTTCGCGGCGATCGGCGCGCGTTGGTCCGCGCCGAGTACTCGGTCCCACTCGCGCAGTGGAACTGGCTCGCGCTGCGCGGCATCGGGTTCTGGGATGCCGGCTATATGGCGTATCGCAACCGTCGCCCGGGCGGCGATCGCGACTACCTCGAGACCCAGCGCGACGGGGCGAGCTGGTTTCGCAACGACGTCGGGGCGGGGCTCCGCGTCTACCTCAAGTCGATCGTGCTGCCGTTGCTCGGGCTCGATATCGCGTACGGGATCGAGTCGCGCAAGCCGCAGGTGTATTTCGAGCTCGGGTTGACGGACTTCTGATCTGCCCGCTCGTCCGCCTCGCTCTTCCAGATGATGTGACCGTCGAGTGTCACCAGCGCTTTATTCGGGCACGACGCCGTTGATCGGCACCCAGATCGTCTCGCCGGAGCTGCCGACCTCGAGCTCGTAGTAGCCCTGGAGCAGCTGACGCACGGTGGCGGATTGCATCAGGCCGTTCGGCCCCGGCACCAGCACGCGTCCGCCCGGCAGAACCTTGGTCGGGATCTCGCCTGCGACCGAGCCCGAGCCGATGTGAGACATGCCGATTCCGAGGATCGAGCCGCGCGACCCGGTATCTCCATCGGTCGCGGCCCGACCGAGCGACCCGGGACCGGGGATGGAGGGGCCGGGATTCAGTCCCGGACCTGGGATCGGCGTCTGCAGACGCACCGAACCGGGCACCGGGGTCTTGAGGCTGGGTGACGTGATGTCGTCTGCCGCGCGCGGCGCTGCCATCACGGCGCCGGGCGGCGGCGCTGCCGGAACGACGGGTGGCGACGGGATCGGCGGGGTCGCCGCGGGCTTCTTCTTGACGACGATCTCGCCCGACGCGGCGGCGAGCGGCTGCGGGTGCGGCTTGGCCGGCGGCACGGCAGCGTGGCGATCGGTCGACGCCGTCTTCACGATCTCGGGCGCCGATGCGCGATCAGGCTCGCGCTCGCCGTTGGGCATGGAGGCTGGCAGCTCGAGCGTGGCGGTGCTGCCGTCATCGGCGACGATCACCAGGTGACCCATGCGGATCAGATCGACACCGAACACCGCGCCGGCCGTCGGGTTGTACGCGATCAGCCCTCGACGATGCCCGGCAGCATGCCTGGATCGGTCACCGCGATCGGCGACGCGGTCATCACCACGCGGCGGGTGAGCAGGCGCGCCAGCATGCGTTCGATGCTGCGCGACACGCTGCGCAGGATGCCGTCGTTCACGTGATCGAACGGCAGCCCGACGAACTGCGCGATCAACAGGCCCGGATCAGCGCATCGCACCTGCATCGAGCCTGCGGCCCGGATCCGGATGGGCTGACCGGTCGACGGGATCAGGAACAGCGTCATCATGTCGAACGCGACCTCGACTGGCGCGGTCAGCACGAAGAACGCAGAGACCGGGCGGGTGGGATCCGGCGTTCTCCAGCGGTGGTGGCCCGGTCCGAGACGATCGCCGACCAGCCACGCCGGACACATCACGACCTGCTCGTCATCGGCACACGTCACCTCGCACTCCGGGCCGAGTGGGAACGGCCAGGCGTAGACGAGATGGTCGGACGCGACGGCGTCGCGCGCGATGACCGTCATCGCGATCATGTTACAGGATCAACGAACCGGCCGGGGGGCATGTCGGTCGGAAGATCGGTCGTCACGAATCATCCTCGGCCAGCTCTTCGTCCGAGCGCGCGACCGGGAAGATCCGGACCCTCCGCACGCGGCGCGGCGACGCCTCGATGATTTCCAGGACGGTGCCATTGTCGGTGGTCAGCTTCTCGCCAGCCTGGGGAATGGCCTGCGCGAGCGACATCGACAACCCGGCGATCGTCGTGCGGTCCTTGCCGACCGGGAGATCGAGGTGGAGGTCGCGATTGACCTTGCGGACCGAGGCCCAGCCCTGGACCAGGATCGTGCCGCCGGGCTCGCGGGTGAAGAACACCTCCGGGACATCGTCCTCGCTCATGATGTCGCCGACCAGCTCCTCGATCAGATCCTCGGTCGTGACCAGGCCCGAGATCCCGCCGGCGTCGTCCTGCACGACCGCCATCTGGGTGCGGCGCGCTGCATCTCGCGCAGCAGGTCGAGCGCGCGTGTCGACTCCGGCACCTTGTGCGCGGGACGGAGGATGTCCTCGAGCACGACGAGCCCCTTCTCCCAGGACAGCGCGAGCACGTCGCGCGCGACGACGTAGCCCATGATGTTGTCGATCGTGCCGTCGTAGACCGGCATCCGGCTGTGGCCCTCCTCGAGGATCACGCGCTGGACCTCTTCAGGCGGCGCGCCGCGCCGCAGCGCGACCACGCGATTGCGCGGCACCATCACCTCCGCGACCGTGACCTCGCCAAAGCCGAGCGCGCGAGAGGCGATCTCGCTGGCGCGCGGATCCACCGAGCCGGTCTTCGCGGCCTCCTCGACCAGCTGCTGCAGCTCGTCTCGTGACAGTCGCGTCTCGGTGAACGTGGTGCGATCGCCGAACATCCGCAGCACCAGGTTGGAGGTCACCGTCAGCATCCAGACGACGGGACGCATGACCACCGACAGCGCGAGCAGTGGTCGCGCTGTGAGGAACGAATATTTGTCCGAGTATCTGAGCGCCAGCGACTTGGGCACGAGCTCGCCCAGCACCAGCTCGACGAACACGATGATCACGATGACGGACGCCAACGAGGCACCACCGCCGACCCCGATCGACTCGAACTTGATGGCCAGCGTCTTCTCGAGCCGGGCGCCGCCGTAGGCCGCGGCCGCGGTGCCCGCGATCGTGATCATGATCTGGACGGTCGCGAGGAACCGCTCCGGGTGATCGCGCAGCTTCTTGATCGCGATCGCGCGCTTGTCGCGGCGGCGAATGAACTCGCGCAGCCGGGTCTTGCGCACGCTGAGGATCGCGATCTCGGCGCCGGCGAACAGACCGTTGGCGGCAAGGAACCCCATGACGATCAGCAACTCGGTCCCCATGCGTGCCGGCGCGGAGCATACCGGATATGATGCGCACCGTGTCGACGCGGGAGCGACCACCGCAACCGAAGCGATCGGCTCACATCACGCTCGAAGGAGCGAAAAAGTTGCGAGCCGAATTCGACCAGCTGTGGACGGTCGAGCGACCGCGCGTCACGCAAGAAGTCGCTGACGCGGCGGCCCTGGGCGATCGCAGCGAGAACGCCGAATACATCTACGGCAAGCGCCGGTTGCGCGAGATCGATCGCCGCGTGCGCTTCCTGTCGAAGCGGCTCGAGCAGGTCATCGTCGTCACCGAGCAACCGAGCGATCCCGCACGGGTGTTCTTCGGAGCCTACGTCAGCGTCGAGGACGAGGCCGGCGTGAACCGGATCTACCGGATCGTTGGCGCGGACGAGTCCGATCTCGATCGCGGCTATATCAGCATCGACTCACCGGTTGCCCGCGCGCTGCTCGGCAAGCGCGCCGGCGACGAGGTCACGGTGCGCGTCCCCAAGGGCGAGGTCGTGTACACGATCGACGGGGTGGAGTACCGTTAGGTGATCACGCCGAAGCGCCAGCAAGCGGTTCCCAGGTCGGTCGTCGATCCGCCATCCCGCGCGTTCGAGATCCAGCTGCCCAAGGCCTTGCGGCCCTACGCGCGCTCGCAGCTGCGGTGGCGTCCCAACTGCGAGGTCACCGTGCTGCGCGATGGCAGCGAGACCTATCCGGCGATGCTGACCGCGATCGCCTCCGCGCAGGTCTCGGTCTGCATGGAGACCTACATCCTTGCGTCCGACGGCACCGGGGATCGATTCAAGGCGGCACTGATCGATCGCGCGCGCGCGGGCGTCGCCGTGCGCCTGGTGTACGACGCGGTCGGCTCGTTCGGGCTGCCCGGCGGCTGGGTCGACGAGATGCGGGCGGCCGGGTGCGAGGTGATCGACTTCAACCCGATCGCCATCTGGCGGCGGAAGTTCAGGCTCTCGCACCGCGACCACCGCAAGATCATCGTGGTTGACGACAAGATCGCGTTCACCGGTGGGCTCAACATCTCGAACGACTATGCGGCAGTCGCGGACGGTGGCGTCGGCTGGCACGACATGCACTGCCGCGTCACTGGCCCGATCGTGCTCGATCTCGCGCGCATGTTCCGCCGCACCTGGCTGCGCGCCGGCGGCCAGCACTACAAGCCGCCACCGCCGATGGGCGAGGCCGAGCCGGGGTCCGGATCGTCGTTCGTGCGGCTGCTCGACAATACCCGCCGCCGTCAACGCGCTACCGTGCGCCGCGCCTACCTGCACGTGATCCGCACCGCGCGCGAGTCCGTGCTGATCGAGAACGCGTACTTCCTGCCGGATCGCGGGCTGCGTCGCGCGCTCGCCAACGCGGTCCGCCGCGGCGTCGACGTCGCGGTCCTCGTGCCCGGTCGCTCGGACGTCAAGCTGATCGAGTGGGCGAGTCTGTACGTGTTGCGCTCGCTCGCGAGGCAACGGGTCCGGATCGTGCGCTGGGGCGGCGTGATGATGCATGCGAAGACTGCGGTGGTCGACGGCACGTGGTCGACGATCGGCAGCTACAACTTCGACGCGCAGAGCCGGTTCAACAACCTCGAGGTCACCCTCGAGATCCTCGACGCGGCTACCGGCGCCGCCCTCGTGCGCAACTTCGAGCGCGACGCCGCAAACTGCGTGCTGTTCGACTTCGAGAGCTGGCAGCGTTTGCCGTGGTGGAAGAAAGGGCTGGCCTGGTTCGGCTACCGGCTGCGGAGGTTTCTCTAGATGTCCGTCGCACGCAAGGCGGCGCGCGGCGCGCTGTGGACCGTGGTCTCGAGCATGGGCGGGCGCGCGGTCGGCGTGATCGGCACGCTGGTGATGACGCGGTTCCTCCATCCCGAGCAGATCGGCGAGGTCGCCGACGCGACCGTGCTGGCGATGTCGGCCAACTGGATCACGATCTGGGGATTCGGCCAGTACGCGGTCGTCCGCGGGCGCGGACCCGATGCCGCCGAGGTGACGTGGCACGCGACGGTGTTCTATCTCGTGCCGGGCGCGTTCTCGCTCGGGCTGATGGCGCTGTTCGGTGGCTCGCTCGCGAGCCTGATCGAAGCTCCCGGCGCGGCGGTCTACGTGCCCGGCATGTGCCTGTCGCTGTACATCCGGCGACTCGGCGCGATTCCCGAGCGCGTGCTGCAGCGCCAGCTCCAGTTCCGCGCGTCGGGCATGTCCCTCGTGATGGGCGAGATCTCCTACACGATCGTCGCGCTCGCACTCGCGGCCTCGGGCTGGGGCGGCATGGCGATCGTGATCGCGAACATCGTGCAGTCGATCGTCGTGGTCGCGGTGTTGCTCAAGGCCGCGGGCATCAGGAGCTGGTGGACCCCGACGCCGCTGCGCGCGGCGCGCATCAAGGACATGCTGCGGTACGGCGTACCGCTCGGCATCCAGGGCATCGCGAGCCAGATCTCGCGCTACTGGGATCGGCTCGCGATCACCTACTTCTTCAACACGACCGCGGTCGGCAACTACAACCTCGCCTACAACCTCGCCGATGTCCCGGCGATCCAGGTCGGCGAGCAGATCGCGCTCGTGCTGATGCCGTCGATGGCCGAGCTGCCACCCGAGCGGCGAGCGCGTGCGCTCGAGCGCTCGACCGCGCTGCTGTCGCTGATCATCTTCCCGCTCGCGGTCGGACTCGGGTTGATCGCGTATCCGCTGGTCGAGCTGATCCTGCCGCCGAAGTGGCAGGGCGTCGCGCCGCTACTCATGGTGCTCGCGTGTCTCTCGGTGTTCCGGCCGGTGACCTGGGTGCTGTCGGCGTACATGGAAGCGGAGTCAAAGACCAACCGCCTCATGTTCCTCGAGATCGCAAAGGCGATCGCGCTGATCGGCGGCATCGCAGTCCTGTCGCGGTTCGGGCTCGAGGTCGCCGCCGGCGCGGTCGGTGGCGCGTTCGGCCTGTCGGCGATCGCGGGCGTCGCGATGGTGGCGCGCGAGGGTCCGCGGCCCGCGGTGATGTTCGCCGGGTTCCTCCGTCCGCTCGCGGCCTGCGGGATCATGGGACTCGCGGTGTTCGGGATCCACGAAGGGCTCGTGCTGCTCGGCCTCGATCACCCGGCGCTGCTCGTGACCGCGATGATCGTGGGCGGTGGCGCGGCGTACGTGGTGGCCGCACTCGTGATCGCGCGCGACAGTGCACGCGATCTGCTCCAGCTCGTGAAGCATGCGCTGAAGCGTCCCCCGAGCTGACTGCTCCGTTGTGAAGCAGCTGGCGCACCGGATGAAGCGCGATGGAGCGCATCGAGGTGGCGCATCGCGTAAGCGTTTGGATTCACTCAGCTCTATGGCCGGCACGGCGGGTGCTTTATCCCCTCCCAACGGAGGTTCTGATGTCCAACCACGATCTGACGGTTCGATTCCTTGGGGTCCGCGGCTCGATCGCCACGCCGGGCGATGATCGGCAAGCGGGCGGCAACACGGCATGCCTCGAGGTCTGTGCCGGTGACACCCGGATCATCCTCGATGCTGGCACCGGCTTGCGCACGCTCGGCAACGAGCGGATGGCGAACGGTCCGCGCCACTCGACGATCCTGCTGTCACACCTGCACTGGGATCACGTGTGCGGCTTGCCGTTCTTCACGCCGATCTACGTACCGGGACATCGCGTCGAGATCGCGAGCGGTCCGAATGGCGTGATGAGCCTCGACGCGGCGATGCGCTCGGTGTTCAAGGCGCCGTTCTTCCCGGTCGACTACGCCGAGCTCGCGAACCAGATCTCGACGCGCGAGCTGGCGGCGAACGACAAGTTCACGATCGGCGACATCACGATCACGATGGCGAAGCTGAACCATCCCGATCCGGTCTACGGGTTCCGGCTCGAGCATGGCGGCCACTCGATCGTGTACGCGACCGACACCGAGCACTTCGCCTGCGTCGATCCCACGCTCAAGAAGCTCGCGGCCGGCGCCGACATCCTGATCTACGACTCGCAGTACACGGCGGACGAGTATCCGTCGAAGGTCGGCTGGGGTCACTCGACGTGGCAGGCAGGAGCCGAGCTCGCACGCGCGGCGGGCGTCCCTCAGCTCGTGTTGTTCCATCACGATCCGAGTCGGACGGACGCACAGCTGGCGGCGATCGAGGCGCAGGCGCGCGCGAACCTCCCGGGCACGGTGGCCGCACGTGAAGGCATGATCCTGGCGGCGCGCGACGCGGAGCACGCCGCCGCCGCATGACGATGGCCGGTTCGAACCATGCGATGCTGGTGGTCGGGATGAGCGAGCACGAGCAGCGCTTCGAGCTCCTGGCGGACCTCGGTGCGATGATCGTCGGAGAGGTCGAGCTCGACGACCTGCTCGGCACGTTCGCGACCCGGGTGTCGCACGCGCTCGGCGCGGATCGCACCACGCTGTGGTTGATCGATGGCGAGACCGGCGAGATCCGATCGCGGGTCGCGACGCTGCCCGAGCTCGCTGAGCTGCGCCTGCCGTCGGGCACCGGCGTCGTCGGGCACGTTGCCGCGACCGGCGAGCTCGTCAACATTCGCGATGCCGGCGCCGATCCGCGCTGGGCCGAGGACATCGCGGAGAAGATCGGCTATCGCGTGACCTCGATGCTGACCGCGCCCGTGATCCGACGCGATCAGATCCGCGGCGTGCTCCAGGTCCTCAACAAGCGCGACGGCGTGTTCACGTCGCGCGACGAAGACTTCGTGCGCGTGCTCGCCGAGCAGATCGGGCGTGCGCTCGACTACACCACGCTGCGCGGCGAGGACTCCCAGCGCGGCCTGTCACTGCGTGGCCGGTTCAATCACGTGATCGGGACATCGCCCGCGATGGACGCGGTGTACGAGATGATCGTGCGCGCGGCGCAGACCGACGCCACCGTGTTGCTCCACGGCGAGACCGGCACGGGCAAGGAACTCCTCGCGCGCGCGATCCACGTCAACAGCGTGCGTCGCGAGGCGCCGATCGTCCATGTCGACTGCACCACGCTACCGGCTGCGCTGGTCGAGAGCGAGCTGTTCGGCCACGAGCGCGGCGCGTATACCGGCGCCGACTCGCGCGTGCTCGGCAAGGTCGAGGCCGCGAATGGCGGCACGCTGTTCCTCGACGAGATCGGAGAGCTCCCGCTGCTGCTGCAGAGCAAGCTGTTGCGGTTCGTCCAGGAGCGCCAGTTCGAGCGGGTCGGCGGGCGCGAGACCCTGACCGCCGATGTCCGGCTGGTCGCGGCGACCAATCGCGATCTCGCGGCGATGGCGGCCGCTGGCCAGTTTCGCAGCGACCTGTACTTCCGGCTCCGCGTCGTCGAGATCGAGATCCCGCCGCTGCGGACGCGCGGCGCTGGCGACATCGAGGATCTCGCGGCGCACTTCATCGCGCAGTTCGCGCGTCGCTATCGCAAGGGACCGCTCCGGCTCGCAGATTCGGCGAAGCCCGCGCTCGCCGCGTATCCGTGGCCCGGCAACGTCCGCGAGCTGGAGAACACGATCGAGCGCGCGGTCGTGCTGTCGCAGAGCGCGACGATCACGGTCAAGGATCTCGCGCTCGAACCTCGCCGGGTCACCGGTGTGATGGCCGCCGTGCCGGCGAGCGACTCGATGATCGGGATCCCGACCTTCGGGCCCGCCACCGTCGAGGATTCGATCCAGCTGCCGGCGAACCTCGAGCTCGAGGAGGCCGAGCGACGGTACGCCCGCGCGATCCTCGAGCGCGCCGGTGGCAACCAGTCGGCCGCGGCGCGCGCGCTCGGGATCAGCCGCAACAAGCTCGCGCGTCTGCTGCGCGGCTGAACACCTGGGGTGCGTGGCCATCGCCTCGAACTGTCAAAGGTCAACATCAACCACCGCTTCCCGTTGTGTTCGACGGCTCTTGAGTTGTGGCTCGCGGCCGGAAGAATTTGCGAACCCGTCGTGCACCGGGCTAGCGTGGCCCCATGAGAGCTGTGATCGCGCTCGCGCTCGTCGCTGCCACCGGACCGGCGTACGCGGATGACGACGACAAGCCGTCCGAATCACCACCGGAGGCTCCGTCCGCGACGATGGGCCGGGTCGACAAGGGCACGCTCGGGGTCGGCATCATGATCGGCGAGCCGGTCGGGTTCTGCGCGCGGCTCTACCTCAGCGACGACACCGCGATCCAGGGTGCCGTCGGCGCAGCGTTCATCGGCGACGGCATCCAGGTCCACGCCGACTACGTGATCCATCCGTACATCCTGCAGACGCGCGAGAGCTTCGTGCTCGCGACCTACGTCGGTCCCGGTGTGCGCATCATCCAGTACGACAAGGGGCGCGAGGAGACGTTCATCGCGCTCGGCCTGCGCGCGGTCGGCGGCCTGCTGTTCGACTTCAAGAACCCGCTCGACGCGTTCATCGAGGTCGCGGGCGTGCTCGAGTACGGGTTCGCGGATGACGAGGGGTTCGGTCCCGCACTCAACGTCGGCGCCGGCGTGCGTTACTACTTCTGAGATGCGGACAGGGCGGGACGCGATCGACGAGCTGCGGGCCCCGACCGTCGATGGCATCACCCTGCGCATCGATCGCTTGCGCGGCGCCGGGACCGGAAAGGGGGTCGTCGTCTGCCTGCACGCGATGATGACCGATGGCCGCTACTTCGGTGCGCGGCGCGAGCACTCGTTCGCGGCGGCGCTGGTCGATGCCGGGTACGACGTGCTGGTCGCCGACTTTCGCGGCCACGGTCGCTCGACGCCACCACGTGCTGGCGAGGACGACTGGAGCTTCGACGATCTGGTCGAGCTCGATCTGCCGGCGATCATCAGCTGCGCCACCGAGATCTCGGGCTGCAGCCCGGGCGCGCTGACGCTGATCGGGCACTCGCGCGGGGGACTGGTCGCGACCGCCGCCCGCGCGACCGGGCGGATCGACCCTCCCCGCCTCGTGGTGTTGCCTGCCACCGCCGTGTGGCTCGTTGGCCCGGGTGGCGACCTCCGGCGCCGCGCGGTGATGGCGGCGTACCGCGGCCTGACCGCGCTGTTCGGCAAGGCGCCGATCCGCGCGCTGCGCGTCGGCACCGCAGACGAGGCCCCGACCTACGTTCGCCAGCTCACGGGGTGGGCCCGGAGTGCGCGGTGGACCAGCCTGCGCGGCATCGACTATCGCGCGCAGCTCGCCACGATCACCACGCCGGTGTGGCCGCTCGTCGGGGCGGGCGACTGGATGTGCACGGTCGACGACGCGCGCGGGTTCGCGGCGGACATCCCGACTGCGACCCCGGTCCGGGTGGTCGGCACCCGGTTCGGCGATGCGCTCGACCCCGACCACTTCCAGCTGTTCACCTGGCCCGCGCTGCGGCCGGTGTGGGACGAGCTGATCGCGAAGCTCGGCTGAGCGGTTGGCACGCAATGTGATTCAGGAGCGGGTGTGCTCGGAGGTCTCGCCGAAGAATGGCATGCGTTCCGCGATGATTCGCCCGGGCATCGGTTCACGCATCACCACGACCGCATGAAAGGCCGCAGCAAGGCGGTGCGGTTCGGGGCACTCGCGCTCGGCGCGCTCCTGGTGGCGGGCGGGATCGTGCTGCTGTTCATCCCCGGCCCCGGGTTATTGATCTCCGTGTTTGGCCTCGGGCTCTTCGCCGGCCAGTGGCGGGGCCTGGCCCGGGTGCTCGACCGTGCGGAACCGCCGCTGCGGCGGCGTGCGCGGGCGGTGAAACGCTGGTGGAAGGCGCGCTCGCGCCCGTTCCAGGTCGCGCTGATCACCGTCGTGGTGATCGCCGTTGCCAGCGCTGCGTACTTCGCCTGGCAGTGGTGGCGCGGGTAGCGAGAAAATCCCGATATGGTTGCACCATCCAGGTGTTCTTGGGGGGTGGAAGCGATGAGCACGGACCCCTGGGATGCCGCGATCCGGGAGCACGATCGTCGCGTGTACCTGTCCGTGCTGGCGCTCGGCTTCGCGCCCGAGCACGCCCGCGACATCGCCCAGGCGACGTGGACGCGGTTGATCGAGCAAGGTGCCCGTGGTGCGCTCGGCGAGCTCGAGCTGCCCGGGCTGGCGATCCGGCAGGCGCGGTTCCTCGCGCTCAATGACATCCGGCGCGCGAAGCGCGAGCTCCGCTTGCAGGCCGCCGTTCCCGAGCAAGCACCGGCCTTGGATCCCGAGCATCAGGTGGGCAGTCGGCAGGACATCGACCGCGTGCTCGCAGCGCTCGCCACCTGCTCGCCAACCGCACGCAAGGTGTTCCATCTGGCCTACGCCACGCCGGGTGGCAACGCTGCGGTCGCGGCCAAGGAGCTCGGGCTGTCGCTCCAGCGCGTCCGCCAGATCCTGTGCGAGACCCGCGTGTTCCTGCGGCGCGCGATCGATGAGAGGAAGCCATGACAATGTTCACCCGCGACGAGCTCGCGCTCTACGTGATGGGCGAGCACGACGACCCGGCCGCGGTCGAGGCCGCGCTCGAGACCGATCACGATCTGCGTGCGATGGTCGCCGACGAAGCTCGGTTCGAAGAGCTGCTGCGCGACGCCGCGGCGAGCGCCGCGTTCTGCCCCGGTTGCGGTGAGGTCGTCCCGGGTGCCCGCTGTGATGGCTGCGGCGTCGCGATCGCGCCCGGCGGCTACGTGGTCGAGCGTGTGCTGGTCACGAGCCCGCATGGCCGGATGTACGTCGCGCGCGATGTCGATGGCGCGCAGGTCGCACTCAAGGAGCTGGCCTTCGTACACGCGCCCACGCTGTCGACGATTGCGGCATTCGAGCGCGAGACCAAGTTCCTGCGCGCGCTCGATCACCCGTCGATCCCGCGGTTCGTCGCGAGCTTCGAGGAGGGCGCCGGCGTCCACATCCGCTACTACCTGGCGCAGGAGCTCGTCACCGGGCGGTCGCTCGAGGCTTCGCTCGCCGAGCACTTCTACAGCGAGTCCGAGATCGTCGCGATCGCGCGCCAGGTCCTCGACGTGCTGGTGTATCTGCAGTCGCTGTCGCCGATCGTGATCCACCGCGACATCAAGCCGGCAAATCTGCTGGCTCGTGCGGACAGCTCGATCGCGGTCGTCGACTTCGGCGCCGCGCACGTCCAGGGGACGACCGCCGGCTCGTCCTCCACCGGAACGTTCGGCTACATGCCGATCGAGCAGCTCGCCGGCCTGGTCGACACGACCACCGATCCGTATGCCCTCGGCGCGTCGCTGCTGCACCTGCTCACCCGGCGCGAGCCGTGGCGCATCCTGCAGGACACGCCGCTGACGACGATGAACATCTCCCGCGGGCTGCGCGGTTTCCTCGGCAAGCTCGCAGCTTCCGACCCCGCAGACCGATTTCCCACGGCACGCGCCGCGCGCGACGCGCTCGAGCGCATTGAACAAGGACTCCCGATGACCGTTGCAGAACGCCCAGCCTGGAAGACTCCCACCCTCGTCGCAGCCGGTGCGGCCGCCGTGATCGCCGCCGGATTCGGAGGGATCGCGATGTTCAGATCGGAAGCGCCGGTGGATCTCCTGGAGCGCGACTTCGCCGCGATCGCCGCGCACAACGAGCAACTGTGTGGCTGCCCGCTCGGTGATCGCGAGTGTGGTCAACGCGTGATCGACGGCTTTCGCGATGTGCATCGCAACCGCCGGATCCGCGACGCCGATCCCGCACAGACCTACCGCGCCGAACAGCTCGGGAAGCGGACCCTCGAGTGCCTCGATCGCGTGATGTCCCCGCCCGCCCAGTTGCAGCTGGCGATGCCGCCCGGCGTCGTCGGTACGTTGTGGCTCGACGGCCAGCAGGTGGGCATCGGGCCTGTCGCCGACGCTCACGAGCTCAAGGTGCCGGCCGGGGAGCACCGGATCGAGGTGCGGACCGCGAGCGGACGGTGGTGCGCACAGGAGCTCACGGTCGCGCCGGGTGACAAGCGCACGGTCGACTGCACGCCAGCATCCCCTTTCAACCAGCCACTTCCGTTCCCGCCCGGACCTCCGCACCGTCTCCCGCAGACCGCGCTCGAACCATCACGCAAGACCGGCAGCAAGTCGATCACGCCCGATGCGGCCACCCGTGCCGCGATCCAGGCCACCGGCAAGCGGGCGCTCGGCGCGACCGAGCTCTGCGTCGACGACACCGGCAAGGTGACGAAGGTGGGTCGGCTCCAGTCGACCGGCTTCCCTGCCTTCGATCGCCAGATCGAGATCGCGATAGCCGGCTGGAGGTTCGGGCCGGTCGAGATCAACGGCAGGCCGACGCCGGTGTGCACGTACTACTTCTTCTCCCACCCACCCTACCCACCCTACCCACCCAAAGCGCCCTGACCACCGTAGCGCTCGGCGATCACATCGGCTCGAGCGTGACGCGCAGGTGCGTGCTCGCCGGCACGCCGTGGCTCGACGCCGGGACCTCGCGCACGTGGCGCACAGGATCGATCGCGCCGGTGTTCGGCGCGGCCTGCTGCGGACCGGTGTCGCTGCCGATCGCCGGCTCCTGGTCGAGCTCCCAGCCAGTGTCGTAGATCGCGATCGCGCTCGTGACGTCGCCGCTGCGCGCGGTGTCGTCGGCGTCGAACAGCGCGATGCCCTCGGGGCGGGTCGCGAAGATCCAGTCGTTGCTCATGCCGAACATCGTCGCGAAGCTGAACCGATCACCCGGCACGCCGCTGACCGTCAGCTCGAACGCGCTGCCCGGTCGTGCGGCACCCGGCATCGCGGCGCCGACCGGGGTGTCGAAGCCGCCGGTCGCGACCAGCTGCATGCCGCGCGCGTTGGTGGCGAGCGCGTCGCGCAGTGGCACCGCGTTGCCATCCTCGGCGAGGTGCTCGAGGCCGAGGTCGAGATCGGGCAGGCCGAGTGCGTACAGCGGCTCGGCATCCTGATGCACGGCGTAGACGCCGGGCGAGATCGGGGTGTGCCAGCCGGCGAGTGCGGTCATCGCGGAGCCGAGCATCGCGCCACGGCCGGACTCCGCGACCAGCTCGAGACCTTGCGCCCGGTCGGCGACGCCCTCCGCGAACACCGGTGCCGGAGCGATGTGGAGCGCCCACACCGCGGGCGAGATGCCGATCGCGCTCGAGCCCTGGGAGGTGACGAGCGTGGTCGCGGTCGAGACGTTCGTGATGCGGAGCGTGAACTGACGATTCGCGCCGGGGACCAGCGTCACCTGGATCATGTCCGCGATGTTCGGCAGCGTGAACGTGCCGCCGGCGGTGAGCGGCACCGTCTTCGCGAGCTGGCGGACCATCGCGATCGGATCGGGCGCGCCGAAGTCAGGCGCGGGCTGGCGTGGCCCCGTCGCATCGCCGACCGCGGGCTCCTGATCGATCTCGCTCCCGGCATCGAACAAGAAGATCTCGCTGGTGACGTTGCCGGAGCGCGGGTTGCCCGCGTCGTCGTACAGCGCGATGCCCTCGGGCTTCGGCGCGAAGAACCAATCGTTCGACTGACCGAGCATCGCGACGAAGCTGACCCGCTGGTTGGCGCCGGCCGTGAACGGGATCTCGAACGACTCGCCGGACTGCAGCGGGCCCGCCTGGCCGGTGACCTTGGTTTCATGCGTCCCGGCCTTCAAGACCGTCCACGGCGCGACGTTCTCGATCCGGACCTTGAACGTGGTCGGCTCGAGCATGCGGTCGGGATCGACGTCCCCCGTGGTGCATGCCCCGAGCGCCGCCGTGAGTGCTGCTGCAAACAGCGAGAGTTGCTTCATGGGCCGAGTACGGGACCGCACGCAGCGAGTTACAGGGTACGTGCGAAATCCCCATATGGATCGACCCACGCTTCCGATCGATCCGCGCGTGCGCTAAGAAGGTGCCGTGTCGATCAAGGGGAGCAAGGCGAAGGGTGACGGCGGTGACGGGCAAGCCCGTGGCGACCGCAGCAAGCGCCTGCTCGATCTTGTCATGATCCTGCTCGGCGCCCGCCAGCCCGTGACCTACCGCGAGGTCCGCGAGCAGTTCCCCGCCTACCAGACGCTGAACGCCGAGGCCGGCCTGCGCGCGTTCGAACGCGACAAGGCGGACCTGCTCGAGCTCGGCGTCCCGATCCGCTACATCACGCCCGACGAGGACGACTCGCTCGAGGATGGCGGGTACGTGATCGACACCAAGCGCTTCAAGATGCCGGAGGTGCGGCTGACTCCGGACGAGATCTCGGCGCTCGTGCTCGCGGCGTCGGTCGCGCATGCGATGCCGGGTGGCACGTATCCCAAGATCGTCGACCTCGCGCTCAAGAAGCTCGCGTTCGATCTGCCGGAGCTGCCGGATACGCCGACCGAGTTCCCACGTCCCGCTCCCGTGCTCGTGCACTTTCCGGAGCGGCGGTTACCCGCGCGTCCGGAGCTCGGCGAGATCTACGCGACGATCGAGTCCGCGACCCGGCTCCGCAAGCG
>JBBJLY010000110.1:0-25368 GCA_037720695.1 Kofleriaceae bacterium
ACATGGCATGTCGCAAGGCGATCCCGAGTGAGACGGCGGGCGACGGTTCCGCAGACGTGCGTCTTCCGGGACGGCCATGATCAAGAGGGCGCGCAGGCCAGTCGATGCCTCGAACGGCGTCGACAGCGGTTCGGCTACCGCGACGGCGATGCTTGGGAGCGTCGACTCGGCTGGTCGGATGGTCTACGCGAGTGAGTCGTCGTACTAAGCGGTCATGTCGCCGCCCGCATAGTCGTCCCAGCCGACCGCGCTGGCCGTGATGCCGTGACCGACGAAGACCAGCTCGCCGCTGACCTCGCCGCTGGCGCTGCCCTCGGCGGTGGTCACGGCGTCCGGCGGCACGTCTCCGCCGCCCTTGAGCCAGGTGGTGGCCAGGCGCGGCGCCTCGGTCTTCACGCCGATGCGCGCCTTGAGCTCCTGCAGGAAGCCACGCGCACCCTGGGCGCCCGTCTTGTTGGCGCCGGCGTCGCCGAGCGGCGTCAGCCCGAGCTCCGCGAACCGCTTGACCACGTAGTCGGCGGCCATCCTGGCGCCCGGCTCACCGGTGCCACGCCCGGCGAGCTCCGGGGAGGCGAGATACTTCACGTCGGCCGTGATGCGCGCCACGGCGGCCGGGTCGGGGGCCACCAGCGCGGCGGCGCGCGGCGCGACCACCACCCCGGTGCCGGCGGGCGGCACGGTCTGGGGCATGCGCCTGTCCCTGCCGCTCGTGATCGCGCTCGCCGGGTGCGGCCCGAAGGTGTCCCCCGGACCGGTCTCGTTCGACGAGGATCTGCCGAGGACGGCGCCCGCCGCGCCGGTGAGCGAGGTCGCGAAGCCGCGTCCCGTGGCACCACCGGGCAAGGGCGCGCGCACGGGAACGATCGCCCGCGATCGGCTGATCTCGATCTTGAATGCCGGCCCCGGCACGTTCCTCCGCCAGGTCGAGGTCGCGCCGAAGCTCGAGGGCGAACGCTTCATCGGCTGGCAGCTCGTGCAGCTGGTCGATCAGGCGAGCCCGCTGTACGACGTCGACCTCGTCCCCGGCGACGTCCTGCTCGCGCTCAACGGCAACCCGATCTCGCGGCCGGATCAGCTGCAGACCGTGTGGGACTCGCTGCGCACCGCGAACGAGGTCACCGCGAAGCTGTGGCGCGGTGACAACCAGCTGACGCTGGCGTTCGTGATCGAGCCCAAGCTGTAACTACGAGCGCACGAGGTCGCGCGCGATCGCGTCGAGCAGCTCCATCGCCCGCTCGCGCGCGCGTGGCGTCGCCAGCGCCTGGTGGATCGAGATCGAGCGATAGCGGATCTGGTGGGCGTTCGAGCACCATCATCCGGCGACCGTCGGCGAGCTGGCCGACATCGATCACCGGGACGACATTGGGATGGTGCAGCTTCGCGGCGAGCAGCGCCTCGCGTTCGAACCGCTCCACCATGTTGTGGGTGTGGAGCAGCTCGCGGTGCAGCACCTTGATCGCGACCGGCCGATCGATCGCGACGTGGCGCGCGCGGTACACGATGCCCATCGCGCCGCGCCCGATCTCGCCCTCGACCGCATCGCTCGTCGACGACGAGCCCTTCCAGGCTGCCGCCCGGGTCGTCCTGCGCCTCCGACACGACCACCACGGTGCGATCGGGAACGTTAGGATCCGCGGCCCGTCCCCGTCAACGCGAACTCATGACCGTGAGACGCGACTCGCGTCAGGTCGCCTCACCGAGCACGCGCAGCGCGTGGCCGGGATCGTTCGAGCACACGCTGTCGACCCCGAGCAACGCGAGGCGCTTGAGCTCGGCCGCATCGTCGACCGTCCACACGTTCACCGGGAATCCCGCCGCATGCCACGCCTTGACGGTGGCCTCGGTGCACAGCGTGTGCTGCGGGTGGACCATGCTCGCGCCGATCCATTGCCCGACCCAGCCACGGCGCAGCGGCAGCGCTTGCTGGTCGTGGAACAGATAGCCGAGCGCGATGTCGGCGTCGTGGCGGTGATACTGGAGTAGCGCCAGCGGATCGAACGAGGACACCAGGCAGCGGTCCGCGCGGCCGGAGCGCTGGATGATGCGCGCCACCGCCGCGACCAGCTCGCCGCCGCGTCCAGGTCGCGACTTGATCTCGACGTCGTACTCGAGATCGAATGTAGCGAGCACCTCCTCGAGTAACGGTACCGGCTCGCCGCGGACACGAAGCTTCGCGCGCTCGGTCGCGGGCAACTGATCCATCTGGCCCGGCCGGCCGGTCAGCCGGTCGAGCTTGGTGTCATGAAACACGACGACGTGCTTGTCCCCGTCGAACCGGACATCGAGCTCGATGCCGTCGGCCCCGCAGGCGAGCGCGCGCTCGAATGCGAGCATCGTATTCTCGGGTGCACTGGTGCTGTCGCCGCGATGCGCGAACACCCGCGGTCGGCCCCGGGTCCGACGCCAGCGCGTGCCGCGGCCGAGTCGGCCGAGGTGCGGGAGGAACCGCGCGAACGGAAACTTCGGCACGCTATTCGACGAACGTCTTGTGAAGCGCGCGCACCAGGCTGTCGACGTGCGGGCGATCGCACCACAGCGTCACGCGCAGCGGCGACACGCTGACCGCGTTGAGCGGCACGCCCGCCCCGACTGCACTCGCGCGCGCCTTGTTGATCACGCCCGGGTTGTTGCCAATGCCGTGACCGACGATCGTGACCGCGCCTTCCTCGCCGAACTCCGCCTGGTCGCCGAGCACGTTGTCCAGCTTCTTGCGGACCTCGGCCCAGTCCGGCACGTCCGCGATCGTGAACCACACGCGCAGCTCCTTGCCCTCGAGGTCGAGGTGGGTGAGCGGGATCGATGCGGCCTCGATGATCTGCAGGCAGTGCTCGACCGCCGCGCCACCGGAGACCCGGATCCGGATCAGCTGATTCTGCCCCGTGACCGCCGCGACCTGGCGATCGCGCTCGGGCGTGAAGTCGACGCGCGTGCCGCCGCCATCCTTGTTGGTGGCGCGGGCGTACAGCGCGATGCCGCTCTTGCGGGCAAACTCGACGGAAGCGTCGTGCAGCACCTTCGCGCCCTGGGCTGCGAGCTCGAGCATCTCGTCGTGGCTGATCGACTCCAGCAGCTGCGCTGCATCGACGATCCGCGGATCGGCCGTGTAGACACCGTCGACATCCGAGCAGATCTCGGCGTAGTCCGCGCGCAGCGCGCCGGCGAGCGCCACCGCCGTGGTGTCGGAGCCGCCGCGGCCGAGCGTGGTGATCTCGCGCTTGTACGACACGCCCTGGAAGCCGGCGACGATCACGACCTTGCCGCGATCGAGCTCGTCCTCGATCCGGAACGGTCGCACTTCGACGATTCGGGCGCCGGAGTGGCGATCGTTGGTGAGGATACCGGCCTGCGAGCCGGTGAACGAGATCGCCTCGAGACCGAGCTCCGAGCACGCCATGGAGAGCAGCGCCATCGACTCGCGCTCGCCGCAGGTTAGCAGCATGTCGAGCTCGCGGCGCGACGGCGAAGCGCTCACGGATCGAGCCTTCTCGATCAGCTGGTTGGTCGTCTTGCCCATCGCGGACACCACGACCACGACCTTCTTGCCGGCGGCCTTGGTTCGCGCGATGCGCTCGGCGACGAGCTTGATCTTCTCGGCATCCGCTACCGAGGAGCCACCATACTTCTGGACCACGATTCCGGTCGGCGTCACGTCGTGCACCATAACGTAACGCGCATGGGATGGTAGCTTGTTCGCGATGGCTTTCGTTCGCGCCACCGTCCTCGGAATCGCGCTCGTGGTGGCGTGTCGCGCGAGCCCGAAACTTGCGGTGACGTGGCCGGATGCCGAGGTCGAGCTGCGCGACGAGAGCGACCGCGAGGCCGCGATCGACCGGCTGTGGATCACGCCCCCCGGTCCCGCGCGCGACCAGGCCCGGCATCAGATCGTGATCGCGACCGCGGCGCGGATCGCGGACGCACTGGACGAGGATCAGCCGTTGACCGCGGCGGTGCTGCTCGACCAGCTGACCTGGCTGTGGTCGACCGACCCAGCGGGGATCGCGCGCGGGCTCGCGGACCACGTCGTCTTGCTCGAGCGACTGCGCACCCAGTTCGCAAAGGCGAGCGCGCTCGAACCCGCGGTGCAGACCGTCGTGGTGCTGGCCGAGGCGGATCCGGGACGCCGGACCGAGCACCTCGCGGAGCTCGACGAGATCCTCGCATTCACGGATGACCTCGCGACCAGCGAGCACGGGCCGGAAGGCGCGCGGGCGCAGCCGATCAGCGTGTTGCAACCGACCGTGCTCGCGCTCCCGCTGCCGTGGCTCGTCGATCGCTACCTGACGATGCTGGTCGAGCGCCAGCGCACGGTGGCGTCCCTGCTCGACACCAAGGGTGCCTCGATGCAGCTCGTCCGCGCTCACGCTGACATCCTCGCGACCGCCGCCCGGATCGCGAACGCACTGGCGCGGGCCGGCCGCAGTGGCGAGATCCACCGTCACCTCCAGCGCATCCAGGGCATCGGCACGGACCGCGAGCTCGCGATGCGCGCCGAGATCGTCGCCGACCAGCCGACGGCCGAGGCGTTCGCCGAGCTCGCGAGCCAGCTCCGCAGCGACGAGCATGCCGCGGACCCGGCAGCCGCGCTCGCGGTCTGCCTCGCCGGGCTCGAGCGGTTTCCAACGGACCCGACGCTGCTCGTGGCGGCGGGCGGCGACGCGCGCACGCTCGGCCGCGTCGATCAGGCGATCGTCTATTACGAAGCCGCGCTCGCGGGCGCGGTCGAGGTCGACACCGCGATCGCGCTCCGGCTCGGCAAGCTGTACGCCGAGCGGATCGGGAGGCTCGCCGGCGGCGGGCGTCCGCGGGCGGCGGCGACCGCCTGGAACGACGTCCAGCGGTTCACCGCGCGCGCCGCGCGGGCGCATCCTCACATGGTGTGGCAGCAGACCGCCGCGATCGCCGAGTCGGCGCTCGGCAAGGGCCTCGCGAGCCAGGGGTTGATCGACGACGCGCGCTATGCGCTGGCCGCCTCGCTCGAGCGCGCACCGTCGATCGACGCGCTCGAGACCCTGACCACCATCGAGTCGCAGCTCGATCGGTTCTCGCACGCGCAGCGCTGGGCCTCCGCCGGCCTCGGCATGCTGGGCGAGACCACGAGTGGAGACCGCTACCGGCGCGCGAAGCTGCAGCGCCTCGCCGGGGACGCGCTACGCCGCGCGGGCAGGTCAAAGGACGCCGCACCCCGTTACCTCGACTCGCTGCGAGCCTGGGCGTCACTCGGCGAGGACAAGGATCTGCCGCGCACGATCGTCGCCGAGCGCCGCCTCGATCTCGGCCGCGCGCTGTGGTGGCTCGGCGATCCGGTCAAGGCGGTCGATGAGGTGCTGAAGGCAGTCGACGCCGATCCGGACTCGCCCGAGATCGGGGCCAGTGCGGTCGCGTTCCTGATCGTCGCCAACCGGTACCGCGACGCGCTCGATGCGTATCACCGTGGCCTCGGCGAGCCCGGGGGCAGCGAGCTGTTCAAGGTCTACACCAGCCTGTGGATCGTCGGCGAAGCGCGGCGGCTCGGCTGGCCGCGCGATCGGCTCGCGACCGAGTACCTGTCAGGCCGGCGCGGCGACCTGTGGTACGAGCATCTCGCCCGCGCGGCGAGCGGCACGCTGTCGGTCGAGACCCTGCGCAGCGAAGCGACGACCGCCCCGCGCAAGAGCGAGCTGGCGTTCTACTCCGCCGTGCTCGGGCTCGAACCCGCGGCCGCGACACCTGTCGGTCGCCGCAAGTTGCTGCAGCAGGCGGTCGACGCACGCATCGTGCTCGACGCCGAGTACGACCTCGCGCGCTGGTACCTGACACTGCCGTGACCGGGCTCGCCGCGCTCGGGGCGCAGCTGCGTGCGGGCGGCCTGTCGCCACGTGCGCTCGCCGCGTGGGTAGGCACCGATCGGGTCGCGGCCGTGCCCGGACTGCTCGCAACGCGCGCCCGAGCGACGCCCGCCCCCGCGGCTCTCGCCCTGTTCGTCGATGGCGCCGAGCTCGCGCTCGATCGCCTGCGCGGCCTGCCGGTCGCGTCACTGATCGAGCACGGACTCCTCGAGCACGCCGGCGATCGCGTGCGCGCGCGCGTCGCCATCGTGCCGCTCGGCCCTTCCCTGCTGGTCTGTGACCGCCGCGACGCGACCGACGAGCGTGACCTCGTGTGCTGGCCGGACGACTCGAGCCATCACCTCGCGAACGCGATCCCGCCGGGGCGCCGCGCGCGCTGGCTCGACCTCGGCTGCGGCTCCGCGTTCGCGCAGCTCGCCCGGCCGGCGCTCGCGACCGAGCTCGCTGGCGTCGACATCAATCCCCGTGCGCTCGCGTTCGCGACGCTCGGTGCCGGGCTCTCGGGGATCGATCGCGCCCGGTTCGCCGGCACGCCGGGGGACGACACCTTCGATCTCGTGACCTGCAACGCACCGCTGCCGGCCGCCGACGCTGCCGCGGTGTGGCGGGCCGCCGATGCGGGGTTCTTCGCCTGGCTGTGGCCCGCGATCACCGCCCAGCTGGCTCCCGGCGGCCTCGCGGTCGTGCACGCCGCGCGGTCCGCGATCCCGGACACGCTGGCCGGTGAACGCACGATCGTCGCGTATGCGGACGAGGCGATCCTGTGGTGGCGGCCCGACGCGGCGGATGACGAGGTCGCGACCCGGCGCGCGCTGACGCCCGAGCGACCTCACGTCGAGGCTCGGGATCTCGACGACGCACGGGCCCGCCATCGATAGGGCTGTGTTAGCGTCGACGCGGGGTGCGCACGTACCTAGTGATCGCAGCGCTGATCCTCGTCGGCTGCTCGCAGTCGAAGCGCTCGGACGCGCCGCTGCCTGCGGTCGACCCGACGCGGATCTCGCACGAGCGCCACGCGACGATCTCTTGCGATAATTGCCATCGTTCGAACAAGCGGCCCGGCGCCGACGATCACAAGCCGTGCGACGATCCGGCCTGCCACGCGAAGGCGTTCCTCGAGCGCCCGACGCCGTTCTGCCAGGTCTGCCACACGAAGATCGCGACGCAGCCGCAGCTCAGCGCGCCGCTCAAGCCCTACCCCAGCGATGACGCGTGGCAGGCGCAGCCTCCGACGTTCTCGCACCGGCGTCACCTCGACGCGTCGAAGATGGAGGGCGCGGTCGGCTTTCACGTCCAGTGCACCGACTGCCACACGCGCGACGGCAGCAAGGTGCGGCCGGATCACGCCACGTGCTCGCGGTGTCACGCCGCCGAGGCGGGGCTCACCAAGGCGCCGCGGATGGAGGACTGCAGTCGCTGCCACACCGGCGGCACGCGGGTCCGCACGCGCGCGCGCGTGATCACGAATGACTTGAAGCCGTTCGATCACGAGCGTCACCGCACCGATCGCAAGGGCCGCGCGATCAAGTGCGAGGATTGCCACACGCGCAGCGCGCAGTCGCAGAGCTATGCCGACCACGGTGCCCCCCGGATCGAGGGCTGCGTTGGCTGCCACGACGACTCGGATCGCGTGCCGTACCAGATGCGGATGCGGATCTGCGAGACCTGCCACCGCGAGCGCGCGGCGACGCTGACCGCGATCGCACCGCGCAATCACCTGCCCGCGACGGAGCGGCCGATCGATCACACGATCGCGTTCCGCCGCGATCACGCCGAGGCCGCCGCGCGTGCCACCGCGCGCTGCGCCGGTTGCCACACCCAGATGTCCGGCAATCCTCGGCAAGCGTGCGACGAGTGCCACCAGACGATGACGCCGGCTGATCATCGCATCACCTGGCGCGAGCTCGATCACGGCCCGGAGGCTGCGGCCTCTCGCGATCGTTGCGCGACCTGTCACGTCGTCGAGTTCTGCACCGCGTGTCACGCGCAGCGGCCGCGCTCGCACGGGTTCTACGGCTCGTTCACGACCGAGCACGCGCGACTCGCGCGGATCAACGTGCGCGCATGCGCGACCTGCCACGTCGAGTCGTTCTGCGCCGAATGCCACGCGGCGCCCGCGGCGAGGTACCGGTGAAGTCCGGTGCGCTGATCCTCGTGCTCGTCCTCGGATCGACTGCCGCCGCCGATCGAATGCCGGATCTGCGCATCATGCGCCAGCCATCGCCGCGCCACTTGAAGATGCGGCCCCGCACGTCGCAGCTCGTGCCAGGTCCCGTTCCACCCCGGCGAACCACGCCGATGCCCGCCGCGCCCAGGGTGTCCGCGACCCAGAGCGAGCCGATCGACGACCTCGAGGGTCTGCGCGACATCAAGCAGCGCGTGTCGTTCAGCATGAACCTCGGGTACCAGGTCGACGGCGCGCGGCCGAGCGGCAAGGCCAGCCTTGGCTCGCCGGCGCCGGCACCGGGCCAGGACTTCGCGACGTTTCGCTCGTACGGATTTGCCGAGGGGTTCGCGGCGACGCGCGGCGTCGGGCTGACCAGCCTCGACACCTACTTCGCGTTCCGGTTCCAGGCGACCCGCAAGATCGAGATCGCGAATCCCGATCCGGACGGCGCGGTCGACCGCCCCGAGGTCCCGGTCCCACCGCCGATCGCGACCTGGTTCGAGCGCACCGGCTACGAGCTGCGGTCGGGCTGGGCCGAGATGCGCGACTTCCTGCCGAAGCGCTGGGGCCTCAAGCAGCTGCGGCTTCGCGCCGGCGATCAGTTCGTCTACGGACCCTGGATCCTGCACCTCAACGGCGTCCACGTGTCCTACGACGGGCCAGCCGTCACCGCGTCGGTCTACGGCGGACTGCGCCACTCCGACTACACCCGCGTGCAGTCGGAGAAGCGACCCGGCGCCGCCGGGGTCACGGTCCGTGTCGATCTGCGCGACTTCACCAACAAGGTGCCGATCGTGCTCGCGGCCGAGGTGCTCGGACTCAGCGGCTCCGAGGAGACCGGCCAGCCGAGCTCGAACCACGAGCAGATCCAGGTCGACTGGCGCCCGCGCCGCGATGTCGTCGTGATCGGGCAGACCCGCTGGCTCGGCGGCGAGGTCGCGAATCAGCGGGTCGAGCTGCGCGCCCGCTACAAGCAGGTCACGAACTTCGTGTTCGATCTGATGCGCCGCCGGCAAGCCGACTGGCGCTGGGATCCGTCGCTCGTCCAGCGCCCGCCGGGCGATCCGCGCTGCGGCGATGCACCTTCCAACATGGGCAGCCCGACCTGCCTCGAGGCCCAGCGGTTTCTCGATCTCGGCCCGGTGTTGCCGCAGCTGATCGCATCGGTCCGTGCCGGCACGCTGATCGCCGAGAACATCGATCTCCTCGGCCGCGCCGCGTACGCCGTGGATCGCACCGATGACGGCGAGGAGACCACCAGCTTCAACTCGTCGTACCGCGAGCTCGGCGGCGCGCTCGCGGTCCGGTTGCGCCGGCAGGTCGCGGTCGGCGCCAGCGTGCTCAACCGCGATCACGACCGCGCCGGGCTCGGCGAGGCCGCGATCTACGACGAGCGCGGCACCACGCAACCGCTGCCCGCGAGCCGGTATCTCGGCGAAGATCGGTTCGTCGAGCTCGGCACCTCGGTGCGGCTGACGCTCGGCGCCCGCAGGTTCTCGACGCAGCTCGAGCTGTTCGGCCGACGCACCGTCTACAACGAGACCTACGTCGATTCGATCCTCGCCGTGCCGGCGATCGATGTCCGCGGTGGTGGTCGGTTCACCGTCGACGCCTGGGTCGGCCGGCGGATCCGGCTGTATGCCGCGTACGATGTGTCGTCGGCGTTCGACTCGGCACCGGAGATCACGGGCTACAAGAGCCTGCGGCTCGCGGTCACGGGAGTCTATTGATGCGCGTGAGCCTGGCAGTGGCCGTGCTGCTCGGCCTCGCGCGACTCGCGCTCGCGCAGTCGCTCGGGTTCGATCACGCCGTGCACGCCGACAAGGCCAAGGCGAGCTCCGGCGTGCGCTCGATCGAGTGCGCGAGATGCCATCAGGTCCGCGGCGCCACGCTCGTCCGCCCAGGTCACGCGGCGTGTTTCGGGGCGTGCCACGGTCCAGCGCCGACGCGGCAGGCCGCGAAGGAACAGGATCCGGCGCGCCTGCGCGTGTGCACCAGCTGTCACATCCCGGCATCGCTCGCCGAGGGCAAGCTCGCGATCGCGCCGATCACGCGTCCCGACTTCGCGCTCGCCTTCGGGCACCGAGCCCATGGCGCAACGTGCGCGCAATGCCACACCACCGCGAAGAGGCCTCCGCATCAGCGGTGCGCCGGCTGCCACGATGGCAAGGGTAAGGGCGCGGCGATGACCGCGTGCGCAGGATGTCACGCGCCGAGCGCAGCTCCATCGCGTACTGGCTTTACCCCGAAGGAGATCGTCGTGACCTCGGCGTTCTCGCACGCCCGTCATGCCGCGCGCGGCGGCGCGGGCAAGGCGTGCGCGACATGTCATGCCTCGTTGATGGCGAGCGACACCCCGCAGATGCCACTGCCGACTGCCGGCAACTGCGCGATCGGCGGATGTCACGACGGCAAGGCGAGCTTCTCGCCGATCGTCGCGTGCACCAAGTGCCACAAGGACGTGCCGACCGCGGTGGGCTTCAAGATCGCGCGGCCCGCGGAACCGTATTCGCACACCAGGCATCAAGGCCGCGGCGTCGGCGCGTGCCTGACGTGTCACTCGATCACGGCGAGCGGCGAGATCCTGATCAATGGCCATGCGGTGTGTGCCGGCTGCCA
Organism: Kofleriaceae bacterium; assembly: GCA_037720695.1. Classification (GTDB taxonomy): domain Bacteria; phylum Myxococcota_A; class Polyangia; order Haliangiales; family Haliangiaceae; genus JABFXX01. The sequence goes on from JBBJLY010000110.1 coordinate 10,612, forward strand.
CGACCACGCCGAGGATTTCGGGCGACGCGAGCCGAAGATCTGCGGCGCGTGCCACAACTCGACCGAGCCGTGGCGGGCCCTCGTGGCAGACCGGTCTCCCCTCGCGAGCTCGGAGTTCGGAGCGACGATCGATCACAAGAAGCACGCGAGCCCGTGCGCGAAGTGCCACTCGCTCGCGACCGCGACCGCCCAGCTCCGCCCGCCGCGCGGCCACGCCAGCTGCACTGGCACGGGCTGTCACGCGAAGACCGGCGGCGTCGCGCCGAAGCTCGCGACCTGTGACGGGTGCCACCAGCTCGGGCTCGTGGAGCGCCGCGTCGCACAGCAACTCACGGCTACGTGGTCGGTGCGTGCCCGCTTCGACCACACCAAGCACACGCGCGACCAGGCAGGCAACGCGTTGCCATGCGTGTCCTGTCACGTCGACCTGACGTCGCCGACCGTGCAGTCCCTCACCTCTCCGCCAAAGTCGACCTGCGCGCCATGCCACGACGGTGGCACCGCCTTCAAGTTGACCGGCACGTCGTGCACGCGCTGTCATCCGGGGGCGAAATGACGGCGACACCGACCGGGCCGATGCCACGCGACGAGCGCGCGTACGTGATCGCGATGTGCGCGATCATCGGCGGTGCGTTCGCGTACGCGGCCTGCGAGTGGGGCCAATGGCCTCGCCTGTTCTATTTTCCGCTCGCCGAGAGCTTCGCGATGGGTCCGCGCAACCTGGTCTCGATCGGCTTCCTCGGGATCGTGGCGTGGGGCATTGGCGGCATGATCTGCGGCGCGCTGGTCGGCGCCGTGCTGTGCCGCGTCGTGCCGCGACGGTGGACGGACCGCGTCTACCACCTGTTCGGCGCCTGGGCGCTGACCGCCGTCATGCTCGCGGGGCTGTATTACACGTGGGGTCTGTGGCCGTGGTGAATCGGCTGTAAGCCGCGCGAAGCGAGGTGCGTTGGATGGGCAAATGCAGCCTCGCAACGCCAACAGGATCTGCAAGCGCGTACTTCGCCACGCTTGGGTGTCGTCCGTCCTCGTGATCGCCGCGTGTGGCGGCAAGCGTTCGACCTATCGCGGCGCGCAGTCGCCCGGCTACGGCCCGCCGTCGCCGACGTACGCTGCATCAGGCGCGATCGCCGAGCAGGCCGAGCGCCCGGGGCTCGGCACGCAGTGGGGTGAAGAGGTGCACGCGCCGATCTCGTTCTCGCCGTTCGTGCGTGCATCTGCGGCGCCGTGGGGCGAAGCGGTGCTGCACTACAACGACGAGCAGGGCATGGCCGCGCACGCGTCGTACGTCGGCGCGCATCCGGCGCCGCTCGAGATCTTCACCGGCGACGGCTCGATCGGCGTCGCGCTGGTCGACGACGCAGGCAACACCCTGCCCGGCTTCGAGGCCCGCGATCGCGCGCTGATCGTCGGCAACGATGGCGAGCGCTACAAGATCGTGGTCAGGAACGGGACGACCGCGCGGTTCGAGGTCGTCGCCTCGGTCGACGGGCTCGACGTGATCGACGGCAAGCCCGCTGATCCAGATCGCCGCGGCTACATCGTCGATCCTCGCGGCACGCTGGTGATCGATGGCTTCCGCACCTCCGATGCGTCGGTCGCCGCGTTCCGGTTCGGCAAGGTCGCCGACTCGTACGCTGCGCAGACGTCGGGCGATCGCAACGTCGGCGTGATCGGGCTCGCGGTGTTCGCCGAGCGCGGTGCCGTGTGGACGCCCGCCGAGCTCGGCCTCCGCGATACTGCCAACCCGTTCCCCGACCGCGGATACGCGACGCCGCCGCGTTAGGCAGCGTGGTAGGAAGGGCCGTGCTGACGACAACTCGCGTTGCCCTCCTCCTGGCGCTCGCTGCGTGCTCGAGCCCCGCCCGGCCCGAGCCCGCGAATCCCGACCCGGGTCCCGTCGTTGCTCCTTCTCCCCGGCCGCCGAGCGATGGCACCACGGTCTCGCCGCCGTCGCACCCGCGCCCGACGTTGACCGCCCCGTCGCCGTTGTGGCGGTCGCCGATGCCAAGACCAAGCTCGTCGCGAAGTACGGTGAGCCCCATCGCGAGCGGATCGAGCGCGGCGTCACCCAGGTGGCGGCCTTGTGGCGCACCAGCGATGGCGACCTGGCCGAGTTCGTCGTCGACCAGTTCGCCGCCGAGCCCAAGGATCGCGACACGTTGTTCGCGAAGCTCGAATCCACGTTCGAGCAGCTCGACGGACATGTGCTGGAGGCCGGTCGCACCGTGCGATGGGGCACCGAGGTCGAGGCCGGCCCGATGCAGCCGCTCGATCGCCTGCTCGCCGGATACGATCCGGGGGCGCACGTGACGGAAGACCTGTTCACGTCGAGGGTCGCGTTCGCCGCCCTCCTGAACTTCCCGCTGACCACGCTCGCCGATCGGATCCGCGATGGGGCCAAGTACACGCGCCGCGCGTGGGCCGAGGCGCGGCTGACCGGGCGCTTCGATCTCCGCGTGCCCGGCTCCGTGGCGCTCGCGGTGACCGCCGCCGAGGTCGCCTCGGATCAGTACATCGCCGGCTACAACCTGTGGATGCACCACGTCCTCGGCGAGGACGGCGTGCGGCGGTTCCCGGCCAAGAAGCGGCTGATCACGCACTGGAACCTGCGCGACGAGCTCAAGGCCAACTACGCCGACAAGGATGGCCTCGCAAAGCAGCGCACGATCGCGAAGCTGATGGAACGCATCGTCACCCAGTCGATCCCGAAGGCCGTGATCGACAACCCGCGCCTCGACTGGGATCCCTTCACGAACAAGGTCACCGCCGCAGCGGCCGACACGATCGAGGCCGACGCACCCAAGGATCGCGCCACCGCGCCGTCGGCCGAGCGCGAGCCGGACGCGCGGTTCGAGCGCGTTCGCCAGCACTTCTTGACGTCGCGCCAGGTCGATACGTTCTCGCCGATCGCGCCGAGTCGGATGCTGCGTGCGTTCGAGAATGCCGAGATTCCCGAGGAGCGCGTGCGCGCACTGCTGCTCGCAGTGCTCGAGTCACCCCTCACCGCCGACGCCGCGAAGGAGATGGAGAAGAAGCTCGGCCGCAAGCTCGAGCCGCACGACCTGTGGTACGAGTTCGGCGGGGGTCAGGTCCCGGAGGCCGAGCTCGACGCGGTGACCCGCAAGAAGTATCCGACCGCGGCCGCGTTCGCGAAGGACCTGCCGCGGATCCTGCGCGATCTCGGGTTCTCTGCCGCGCGCGCGAAGTATCTCTCCGAGCATATCGCCGTCGATCCGTCGCGCGGCGCGGGTCACGCGATGGAGCCCGGTCGGCGTGGCGACAAGGCGCACCTGCGCACGCGCGTCGAGCCGGGCGGCATGGATTACAAGGGCTACAACATCGCGGTCCACGAGCTCGGCCACAACGTCGAGCAGGTGTTCTCGCTCTACAACGTCGACCACACGCTGCTGAAGGGGGTCCCCAACACCGCGTTCACCGAGGCCCTGGCGTTCCTGTTCCAGGCGCGCGACCTCGCGCTGCTTGGCCGGCCCAAGCCGAAGGGCGAGGCCGAGCGACTGAAGGTGCTCGACGCGTTCTGGAACACGCGCGAGATCGCGGGTTCGGCCCTGGTCGAGATCGACGTCTGGCACTGGCTGTACAAGAACCCCAACGCCACCGCCGCCGACCTGCGCGAGGCCACGAACAGGATCGCGCGTGACACGTGGGACCGGTTCTACGCGCCCCACCTGGGCGGCAAGGGCACCGTGCTGCTCGGCATCTACAGCCACACGATCGCGTCGCCGCTGTACCTGTTCAACTATGTGCTCGGACACCTGATCGCGTTCCAGGTCGAGGAGCTCGTGGCCGGCAAGGACAAGGTCACGTTCGCGCAGGAGTTCGAGCGGGTGTCGCGCCAGGGCGCGATCCTCCCCGATCTGTGGATGCAGGGCGCCACCGGCAAGCCGGTGAGTGCCGCGCCGATGCTCGCAGCCACCGCGCGCGCGCTGAACAAGTAGCCCGCGCGAGAGCCGCACGTTGCCCTGGCTTGCCACCTGGGTCCAGCTACGCTCGAGGGATGAAGCTCGTCGCGGTGGCGTGCTGCGCGCTGGCGTGCGCAGGCCGGGCGCATCAGGCCGGGCCGGCCGACGATGCGCTCGCGAAGCGGTTCCCGCTGGCCGCCGCCTCCGACCGCGAGGTGTGCGATCACTTGCTCGCGAGACCGATGGTTGCCGTCGATCCCGAGCCGCGGCGCCGGCGCAAGGTGATCGTCAGCGACCTGCATCTCGGGCCGGGCATGGTGGATCCGCGGTTCACGGGGATCGAGGATTTCTTCTCCGAGGCCGAATGGAGCGCGTTCCTCCTCGAGCAAACCGCGCGCGGCCCGACCGATCTGGTGCTCGCGGGAGACGTCATCGAGTTCTGGCAGATCGCGACTGCGCTCGGCGCCCTGCCAAAGCGCGACGCTGGCATGCAGCCGGCGAGCGGCACGATGCTGGCCGCGGACCAGGCGTTCGCGGTCCGCGCCACGCAGCTGGTGGTCGATGCGCACCCGACGGTGTTTCGTGATCTCGGCGCCCTGATCGGCCGGGGCGATCATCGCGTGATCATCGTCGCCGGCAATCACGACGCAGATCTCATGTGGCCGAAGGTCCAGCTCGCACTTGCACGTGCGATCGCGCCGCCGGATCCGTCGCGACTGGTGTTTGTCGAGAGCGCGGCCTACCAACATGCTGGTGTCCACATCGAGCATGGCCATGCGTTCGATGCCGCAAATCGATTCGCGGACAATCACAGCCCGTTCGGCCGCGATCGCGACGGGCGATGTCGCCTGCAATCGAGCTGGGGCGAGGTGTTCGTCGACCAGTTCTATACGGAGACCGAGCGCCAGCTGCCGTTCATCGACAACCTGTATCCCGAGTCCGCGGCGATCCTGTGGGCGGTCCGCGACAACCCCGATCCGCAGCGCGATGTCGGCGCCGCGCTGCGCTTCCTCGAGCTGCTGCGGGTGGCGCAGACCAGGGCGTTCAATCGCAGCGCGGTGAAGTCGGTGCTCCAGACCGTGTTCGGCATGCCCGGCAAGCGCGCGAGCGGCCCGGAGTCGGCGCGCGAGGTGATCGATCACGTCACCGAGCGGCTGGCCTCAGGCGATCCGACCGCCGCGGCAGTCGCGAATGCGCTGCTGCGGCTATCGACCGATCCCCAGCTCGCGGGCCTGTGGAGCGCGGTCCTGCGCGCCGCCTCGGAGCTGCCCGACGCGGCGGCCGCGGTTCGCGCACTGACGGAGATCGAGCCCGCCGCGCTGGCCCACCTGCGCGATCGAGTGTTCGGCGACTCGATGGAGACCGCTGCACGCCGGATCATGACGGAGCACGACGACATCGAGGTCGTCGTGTTCGGTCACACGCACGAGGTTGGTGGATCGCTCCACGAGCTCGCGGTGCGTGGCACGCCGCGCCACTACGCGAACACGGGCTCGTGGATCTCGGTCGCCTCGGTCGCCGATCTGCGCGCGCGTGGGATCGGATGGGACACGCTCACGCTCGCGAACCGCAAGCTGTTTCCGTCGAAGGCGACCGCCGTGATCATCGAGTACGACGGTCGCCTGCCGCGCAAACCTGTCGTGCTCGATCGCTGACGCTGTCAGCGGTCCGCGACATCAAAGTACAAAAGACGCCTGGATGCGCCGGGAACCCTCGCTACCACTGCGAAGGGAACAACACCCCAAGAGGAACTCCAGATGAACAAGCTCGCTGTCGCCATGATGCTCGTCACCCTCGCGCTCACCGGTTGCCCCAGGAAGAAGGAGGAGGCCAAGACCGATCCTGCTCCCAAGGTCGTCGAGCCGCCGAAGCCGGATGAGACCAAGCCCGATGACAAGGTGCTGACTCCGGAGGTCAAGCCAGAGGACCAGAAGAAGGCCGCGGCATATCCAGCCGAGTGCACGGAATATCAGGCGGCGATCACGAAGGCCTCGGCGTGCGAGAAGCTCGCGACGCGCGCCGACCTCAAGAAGAAGTTCGAAGACCAGTGGGCGGCGTGGGACAAGCTCGACGACGCGGGACGCACCGCGGCTGCAGCCGAGTGCAAGACGCTCGCGGCGAGCGTGACCGAAGCGACGACCAAGGCCTGCCCGTAGCGCTCAGCGCAGCGCGACGCGCCACTTGTGCGAGAGGTAGTCCTCGACCGCGGCGATCTCGGCCGTCGAGAGCACGCGGTCGAACACCACCAGCTCGCCGAGGCTGACCTTGCCGTGCTGACAACCGTTGCGATAGCGCCCGAGGAACAGCTCGCTGCCGCCCGGGTTGCCGGTCGTGCGCACCTGTTGCGTGACCAGCAGCCACTGACCGGCAGGGACGATCACGTTCGGATGCGTGCTGTTGGTGTTGTTCGGGATCGCGACCGCGGGGCTGCCGTCGATGCGCACGCTGTTCGAGGCAGCGTTCCCCGACTCGACATTCGGGATCCGGACGTCGTTCGGAGTCAGGAACGACGAGTACGCGTAGGCCGCGAAGCCCGGTGAGCCTGATCCACAGTTCATCGACGCGTAGAGCACGCTGACGTAATTCGTGATCGGGACGGCGGCGTCCCGGTTCGCGCCCGCGGTGAAGATCGTGTAGCTGGTGTCGCCGGCGACGAAGCCGATCGACACCAAGCCATCGTCGACGCCGTCGAACGTGATCGCCGCGTGGCCAGCGACCCCGGTCGGCTCGTAGAGCGGTTGTTGCTCCGCCGTGGCCTGCGCGGCGCTCCGCGAGCGCGGCGATCGATCGGACCATGCGGCGACCGCGCCGCTCGTGGTGGTCAGGGTCTCCGGAGCGGCGGCGTCGAGCCACAGCTGGACCTGGGGATCACCGAGCACGTTCGGGATCGGCATCGCGCGCGCCTGGCCCGAAGGTGCGCCGGTGCCGGCCGCGTTGGTCGCCGTGACGTTGATCGTGTACGTCACGCCGTTGACGACACCGATCATCGTGCAGCTGGGAGTTGCCGAGATGCACGACCTGACCGGCAGCCCCGGGTCGTCGGGTACAGCGGTGGCCGCATACGACTGGATCGCAGAGGTCCCCGGATCTGGCGCGGTCCAGGTCACCGCGAGCTCGTGATCGCGTGGCATCGCGACGAGGTCGGTCGGTGCGCCGGGTGCGCCCTCCGGCGGGACATCGAGCAGCGCGTCGACGTCCGGCGTGAGGGTCGGCGGCGAGAACGAGCACCCGGCGAGGCAAAACAGGACAACCCAGCGCGACACCGACCCACCGTACCGAAACTCGAGCCGCGACGGGCAAAACCTGTGCCCACGCGTGCTAACAGACGCCCGAGCGATGCAAGACGGGTTCAGACGTTTTGTCGCGCTGGGAGACAGCAGCACCGAGGGGCTCGACGACCCCGACGGGCGCGGCGGCTATCGCGGCTGGGCCGACCGCCTCGCCGAGCATGTCGCGACCGCGCACCCGGGTCTCCACTACGCAAACCTCGCTGTGCGGGGCCGCAGTGCCGGCGAGATTGCCGCGACCCAGCTCGCGCCTGCCCTCGCCATGCGACCCGATCTCGCGACCGTGGTCGCCGGCATGAACGACCTGTTGCGACGGCGGTTCGATCCGGCGCAGGTCGCGGGGCACGTCGGCACGATGGTCGGCGCGCTGCGTGGGCTCGGTGCCACGGTCGTCACGTTCTCGATCCCCGACGTATCGCGCCGGATGCGGCTCGGCCGCGCGCTGTCGGCACGCACGGCGGCGCTCAACGTCGAGCTTCGCCGGATGGCCGACGCCAGCGGCGCGCTGGTGCTCGACCTCGCAGCGCTCGAGCTCGCGCACGATCCGCGGATGTGGGCGGTCGATCGTCTGCACGGCAACGCCGAAGGTCACGCGCGGATCGCCGAGGAGCTGGCGCACATGCTCGGGATCGCCGGCTGCGAGCCGGGTCTGCGACGCCCGGTACCGCCGGCACCTGCCCGGCGACGGCGAGAGATCCTGGCCGAGGACGTGGGCTGGATCGCGAAGTTTGTCGCGCCTTGGGCGTGGCGTCGTCTGCGCGGGCGAACCACCGGTGATCGCATCACCGCGAAGCGCCCTACCCTGGCTCCCGTTCGCTAGACGCGCTCGAGCCGCGCCGGCACGTGCTTGTGCCACGGCGTGCCGACGAACGGATCGCGATCCTCGGTCGACGTCAGCTCGTTGAGCGCGACGCCCGTGGTCGTGGCGCCCTCCGCCGTCGGGTAGCCGAGGCCGAGCCCGTTCGGCAACGCGATGTGACCGCGCTGCATGCTGTCGGAGACCTCGATCGCGACGACGATCGTGTCACGGCGGGTGCTGAGCCGCACGCACTCGCCGGTCACCAGCCCGAGCGCGTGCGCGTCCTCGACGCTGACGCGCAGCGCGCCACCGACGTCCTTCTTGCGCCAGCTGGGATCGCGCATGATCGTGTTCGCGGTGAACGAGCGCCGCTCCCCCGCGGTCAGCACGAACGGAAACCCCTCGTCGGCGCGGATCGGGCCCTCGGCGATCCTGTGCGCGACCGCCTCGAGCAGATCTGGCAGCGCGATATGGATCTTCGGGACGCGGCGGAGCACGTCCTCCCAGGCATCGACTGCGAACACCACCCCCGACCGCTGCGCGAGGATCGCGTCGAACAGCGCGATCGCCGCCTCGATCGGCGGGCCCGTGAAGCCGGCGCGCGCGAGCGACGCCCCATGCTGGAGCGCCGCCTGGACGACCACCCCGAACACCACTGCGCCCTCGCGCGCGTCGGCCGGGAGATCCATCGTGCGATACAGGATCACGGGCGCCTGCCCCGACAGTCGCGGATCCGCCATCACCCGGGTCAGCATCGCTATCGCGTAGGCGGTGCGATCGCCGGCGAGCGCGCGCAGCGGGGCGTAGTCGGCCTCGGTCACCGCGCCGAGTGCCTCGACGAGCCGCGCGTGGATCTCGGCCTCCGGCAACGTGTCACCGAGCGGTGCGAGCAGCCGGCGCCGCAGGTGGAAGTAGTTGCGAGGGAAGTCGAAGTTGAAGAACGTCGCCTCGGCTTTCTCGAACTGGCTGGCTGCGGGCAGCACGTAGTGCGCGAGCTTCGCGGTCTCGCTCATCGCGACATCGATCACGACGAGCGTATCGAGCGAGGCCAGCGCCTCGCGCATCCGCTTCGAGTCGGCGAGCGAGTGCGCCGGATTCGCGGCTTCCACCAGCATCGCGCGGTACCGCTTTGGATGATCCGTCAAGATCTCGTCGGCGATCGCATTGCACGGGATCAGGCCGCCCACGATCCGCGCGCCGACCACCGGGCTGGTCCGCGTGGACTCGCCGTTCGCGAGATCGACCAGCGTCGTCGGGATGAAGTGCGTCCCGGGCTTGCCGAGGCTGCCGGTCAGCACGATCAGCAGGCGGTGCAGATAGCTGACCAGCGTCGAGTCGCGATTCATCTGGACCCCGAGATCCTCGAAGCTCGCGAACGCGCGGGCCCCGGCGATCACGTGGGTCGTGCGGCGCACCAGCGCCTCGTCGAGCCCGCACCGCGTGCAGGCCTCCGCGATCGAGACCGCCCGCAGGCTGGTCGCGACCTGCTCGTACTCGCCCGCCGGCACGCGTGCCTCGACGAAGGCCTTCGCGACCAGATCGTTCTCGATCAAGATCGCCAGCATCGCGAGCAGCAGCCACGCATCGGTCCCCGGACGCACCGCGAGGTGGATGTCCGCGAGCTCCGCGGTCTCTGTCCGTCGCGGATCGACGACGATCAGCGTGCGCGCCGGATCCTGCGACAGCTCCTTCAGCGTCACGCGCGCGCGCGGGATCGAGTGCGAGTGCCATGGGTTCTTGCCGAGGAACAGCGCGACGTCACAGTGATCGAAGTCGGCGCGGGTCGCTGACCCCATCATCCGGTCGCTGATCCAGAACTCGCCGGTCTTCTCCTGCGCCAGCGCACTCGACTTGTAGCGAGACCCGAGTGCCCGTCGGGTCGCGGTCGAGTACGCGCCCGGCAGGTGATTGCCCTGCCCGCCGCCACCATAGTAGAAGATCGAGTCGCCGCCGTGCGTATCTCGCACCGCCGCGAGGCGCGCCGCGACCTCGCGAATCGCGGTGTCCCAGTCGATCTGCTCGAACGTGCCGTCGGGGCGGCGCCGCAGCGGAGCCGTCAGGCGATCCGCGGCGTGCTGGTAGAGATCGAGCCGGTGCGGTTTCTCGCACGCATAGCCCTGCGACGAGGGATGACGCTTGTCGCCGCGCAGCTTGACGAGATGGCGGCCGGCCTCGCCGCCGAGCTCGACCTCGAGCCCGCAGTTGCACTCGCACAGGATGCACGCCGTCGGCTGCCACTCGGTCATGGCGCCAGGGTAGCGCGATCGTTGGTGGCACGGCGGGCACCAGATTCGACCGGGGCTCGCAAAGCAAACGGACCTCCACCCGTAAGGGCCTGTGCGTCGCCTGTCGCGGCGTCCCTCGTTCCCCTATTGGAGGTCCCATGTCCAGGCTCCCGCTTCTCTCGCTCCTCTTGCTCGGCGCGTGCACCAGTGAACCGCTCGATGTCCAGGGCACCTGGAATCTCCAGCTCACGACCGCCGCATCCGGCACGTGCTTCACCCCGAACCAGGTGTTCACCTCGACGGTGAAGGCCGACCTCGTCGACGGGACCTACGTGTTCACGCCGTCCAACCCGGAGCCAGGCGACACGGTCGAGGGCTCGTTCGAGTGCCGCGAGAGCGAGTGCGACTTCGACCTGACGCTCGGCGAGATGGTGATGGTGCAGCAGGGAGCCGCCACGCTGACCACCGACCTCGAGATCCGGATCAATGACGACCTGGCGATCTCGGGGACCGGCAACGTGACGGGCTCGGGTGCGATCACGTGCACCCACGCGGTGACCATCGGCGGCACGGTCCAGTGAGCCGGATCGCAGCTACGGCGACGCTCTTGCTGTCGGCGACCGCGGTGGCCGGGCCCTCGAATCGCGGTCTCATCCCATTTGGCGAACGCGCCGCGATGCTCGGCAACGCGGGCATCACGAGCCCGGCCGGTGAAGCGGTCTATTACAACCCGGCGAACCTGGCGCGGATCGGGCACCCGAACCTGTCGGTCTCGGGCAGCACGTACATGCTGTACCAGCTCTCGGTGGATCCGATCGTAGTGTTGCAAGGCGAGGATCAGAAGTTCGAGGCCTCCGGCTTCGTCGCGATCCCGTCGACCGTGATCTCGACCTACCAGATCGGCCGCCTGTCGCTCGCCTCTGCGGTCCTGGTGCCCGAGGCGTTGACGTTCAAGAACCGGCTGACGTTCGAGACCTCGATGGCGCGCGTCACGATCATCCAGAACCGCCAGGAGTCGCAGCTCTGGCTGGGAGGTGGCGCCGCACTCGAGCTGGCAGACGGGGTCTATGCGGGAGTCAGCGTGTTCGCCGCGAACACGACGGAGAGCTCGTACTCGTACACCCGTGCGCAGACCGGCATCGATCCGGTCACGCAGGTCACGGAGCGCACGTCGAGCACCGACATCAGCGTGATCGGGTTGACCGCGATCGCGGGGCTCCAGATCCAGCGCGGACCGCTCGGGATCGGGGCCCGCCTGCACAGCCCCTCGATCCGGCTGTCGGGCTCGGGTGACAACTATTCGGCCGCGTCCGTCGTGTCACAGGCGATGCCCGCGGCGCAGGACACCGAGCTCGAGGACGTCAGCGTCGATCGCCCGTTGCCGATCGACGCCGGGGTCGGCGTGTCGTACCCAGCGACGCCTGCGTTGCGGCTGCTCGCGGACGTGAACCTTCAGCTCGGGGCGAGGCTGACGACCGTCGACGATCCTCGGCTTCCCACGGCCGAGAGCGAGCTCAACGCCGCGCCGCGCGGAGCGCTCGGGATGGAGCTCGAGGTCGCGACCAAGAAGTGGCTGCGTGCGGGCTTCGTGGTCAATCGGTCCGCCCTCGCAGAACCGGACAACGCCGACGATGCCGTGCGCGAGGACTACGTGGGCGGCACGCTCGGCTTCGCGTGGCAGAGCGGCCGCACGCACACCGCGCTCGGGGTGTTCTATCTCCACGGATCGATCCAGACCTTCGTCGAGGGTGCGACGCCGCCGCGCGAAGCCGACGCAACGGGCCGGCTGTTCGGCGGCCTGTTCACCGTGTCGTACCGGCTGTGACCGAGCCCGGCACGACCGCGGCTCAGCCTGAACCGGTCGCTCGATGTTGCGCGGCAAACAGCGCGTCAGCGCTCGACGACGACGGTGGCGAGCACGCGGCCATGCTCGAGGCGAAACCGTCCCGTGATCGATCGCGGCAACGCGATCGCGATCTTCCACTCGACGTCGAACCTGCCATCGATCTCGAGATGAACCTCGACGTCGTGAAATCCGATCCAGTGCCCCACCAGCGGATAGCACGCCTTGTAGATCGCCTCCTTGGCCGAGAACATGACGGCGGCCCACGGCACGGAGGGATCGAGCTGATCGACGTGACGCTGTTCGGACGCGAGCAGGATGAGATCCCGGATCTGCGGCTCGATCGGCTGGAGCACCTCGGCATCGATCCCGATCGATGCCCAGCGGTCGGATCGCGCGAGCGCCGCGCAGCAATAGTCGGCGCAGTGCGTGATCGAGCCGACGAGCCCGGGGGGCCAGATCGGGGCGCCGGCCGGCCCGGTCAGGATCGCGACCGGCTCGGCCCCGAGCACGGCCATCGCACGGCGCGCACAGCTGCGGCCGCGCGCGAACTCGAGCTGGCGCTTCACCACGGCGCGCGCGACGAGCGCAAGCTCGCCGGGTGCGAGCGGATCGGGTTCGACGGCGCCAAACGCCTCGACCGCCGCGACGCCCGCCGGCAGTACCGCGGCGATGCCGCCCGCGGTGGGCTCGGCAACGCGATAGCCATGTGCCGCTGTCACTCAAACCGCGCTTGCATGAGCTTGATCACGTCGGGCGGCTTCGTGAGCATTGGCGGCTCGCTCCCCCGAAAGTGGAAAACCCCGCCAGTGCGGGGTCTTCGATCCGAGGAGCCACCCAGATTTGAACTGGGGAATGGTGGTTTTGCAGACCACTGCCTTACCACTTGGCTATGGCTCCGAGCGCGAGACCAAGTTTCTAGCATGCCTCGCCCGCCCGGAAAACAGCCCCCGGCGCCCCTGTAAGGGAGCGCCTCGGATCGCGTTGGCTGGTCATGCGAACCATCCAGCTTGTCTTTGCCTCCTTGCTCCTCGCGGCCGGTTGCTCGTCCAAGCCAGCCCCCGCCCAGCCCAAGGACCCCGAGCCGAAGCCGGACGTCGTCGCGGATGCCAATGCCTGCGCGACCGAGATCGCGCTCGAGTGCGGCGATGGCATGGTCGACGGCTGCACCAACAACACGACCACCCACCACGCCTGCGTGTCGTCCGAGGCCAAGGCCGGCCCGCCCTGCGAGCAGGAGATCGCCCTCCAGTGCGCCGAGGGCCAGGTCGATGCGTGCCTCGCCACCCCGGCGAAGGCCGCCGCCCACGTCTGCATCATGAAGTAAGACATCCACGTCAGGGTTCGCTGGCAAGCCGCGAACGCGCGGCGCGGAACCTGGCGGGAACACGCAGGTCTTCGCGGCTTGCCCCTTGCTGTTGGGTCAGGCATGCGATCGAGCCTGCTGTGTCTATTGATCCTGTCCCTGGTCGGCTGCAAAGACGACCCCACTGCGCTCGGCGGCGATGTCGTCGGTACCTGGCGCGAGCTGCCCAATGCGACCGACGATGATCCGCCGGAGATCGCGGAGCGCCAGCTGCTCGAGTTCACCTCGAGCGGCACCGTGATCGAGACCGAGAATGACGTCAGCGAGATGTCGACCTACGACGCCGGCGACGGCATGCTGACGATGACGGCCGACGACGGCGCAAGCGTCGCCCTCCCCTACCTCGCGACCTCGAACCGCCTCGTGATCGGCGCGCTGGTCCCCGACGGCGACCAGGACGGCTTCGTCGGTACCTGGACGGGCAACTCGAGCGCCGCTGGCGAGTCGATCGACCTCACGATCAAGCTCGACGCCTCGATGACGGCGCAGGTCGACTACGACCGCAGCGTCAGCGAGGACGACAGCTACACCGGCACCTGGCGCGCGATCGGTGACGACCTGGAGGTCACGTTCATGGTCGAGGTGTTCACCGTCCACATGCGCGCGACGCGGGTCGGCGATGCACTGGGCACCGCCTACGAGCGGCTCTAGTTCTTGAGCACGACCTTCATGCAGTTCTCTTCCTTGTGCATGAACGTGTCGTAGCCTTTCGGCGCATCGCTGAGCGACATCCGGTGCGTGATGACGAAGCTCGGGTCGATGTCACCGCGCTCGATGTGGTCGAGCAACGGCTTCAGGTAGCGGTGCACGTGGCACTGACCCGCCCGGATCGTCAGCGATCGGTTCATCACGGAGCCCATCGGGAACTTGTCCACGAAGCCGCCGTAGACACCGATCACCGAGACCGTGCCGCCGTTGCGACAGGTCTGGATCGCCTCGCGCAGCGCGAGCGGGCGATCCATCTCGAGCTTCGTGACCTGCTTGACCTTGTCGTAGAGGTACATCGGGCCGTGGCCGTGCGCCTCCATGCCGACCGCATCGATGCAGGCATCGGGTCCGCGCCCGCCGGTGAGCTCGAGCAGCATCTCCGGCACGCTGTCCTGCTCGTAGTCGATGGTGTCGGTCGCGCCGGCACCCTCGCGCGCCATCCGCAGCCGGTAGTCGAAGCGATCGATCGCGATGATGCGCTCGGCACCGAGCAGCTTCGCGCTCGCGATCGCGAACTGGCCGACCGGGCCGGCGCCCCACACCGCGACGACGTCACCGCGCTTGATGTTGCACATCTCGGCGCCCATGTAGCCGGTCGGGAAGATG
>JBBJLY010000320.1:0-8601 GCA_037720695.1 Kofleriaceae bacterium
TGGGGAGCCAATGCGGCGGGCCAGCTCGGCGACGGCACGATCACGGCCCAGTACCCGCCGCGCGCGGTCGGTGGCGACACGGCGGACTGGGTCGACGTGGTCGCCGGCGGCGCGCACACGTGCGGGCGGCGCGCCGATGGCTCGCAGTGGTGCTGGGGCAACGACTCGATAGGTCAGCTCGGCACCGTCGATCAAGGAAGCATCAACCCGAGCCCGCGCCTGGTCGAGGTGGCCGGGGGCTTCACCTCGATCTCGGCGGGCAGCGATCACTCGTGCGCGATCGCTGACGGCATCGTGCGCTGCACCGGCGCCAACACGTCCGGACAGCTCGGCGATGGCGCGGGTGGCAGCCGGATCTCGCCGACCCGACTCGACGGCGAATGGGACCGCGTTTCGGCGGGCAGCATGTCGACGTGCGGCTATCGCCGCGATGGCGTGGTCGCGTGCTGGGGTGCCAACACCACCGGCCAGCTCGGCAGCGAGCGCAGCGGTCCGCGCAATCTGCCAGAGCCGATCGCGGCGACCCCTGAATCTGCGATCGCGGTCGGCTATCGTCACGCGTGCGACGTGCGCGGCGACACGGTGTGGTGCTGGGGTCAGAACGGCAGCTACGAGCTCGGCGACATGACGACCACCTCGCGCGCTCGTCCCGCGCCGGCGATCGGGCTCGCCGCAAAGGCGATCTCGGCGCGCCAGCACACGTGCGCGATCCCGGCCACTGGCGATCGGCTGAAATGCTGGGGCCACAACGGGTCAGCGCAGCTCGGCGTCGGTGACAAGAGCTCGCACTCCGCGCCCGTCGATGTCGGCGCCAACACGACCTACGTCTCGGTCGCGGCGGGGTTCAGTCACACCTGCGCGGTGCAATCAGCGACCAAGCTCGAATGCTGGGGCGACAACGCCGAGGGTCAGATCGGTGACAACACGTCCGCACCCGATCGCCCTACGCCGACGGAGGTCCCGGGCGCGTGGCTGCTGGTCGCGGCTGGCAACTATCACAGCTGTGCGCTGCAGACGGCGGGTGCGCTCGCGTGCTGGGGCAACAACGCGAACGGTCAGCTCGGCGATGGCACCACCACGCAGCGGCGCGCACCGACCACGATCGGCACCAGCCTGTGGCAGACGCTCGCGCTGGGCGCCGCCCACTCGTGTGGCATCCAGACCAATGGCTCGCTGTGGTGCTGGGGCCTCAACAGCCGCGGGCAGCTCGGCGACGGCACGTTCGCGTCGCACATGGCGCCGGTGCAGATCGGCACCGACGTCGACTGGGCGACGGTCACTGCAGGCGACTACCACACGTGTGCGACCAAGCTGTCCGGCGGGTTGTACTGCTGGGGCGCGGCCGACAACGGGCAGATCGGCGACGGCTTCGGCTGGCGTGCGAGCTGGACTCCAGTCGCGAACTGACGCGAACTAACGCATCACTGCGGCGCGGAGCTGCTCGCCTTCGTGCCGCAGCACGCCGCCCGCGACCAGCGTGCCGACCATCGCGCCCGAGATCGGGCCGACGATCAGGTCACCGAGGCTCCACGCGTGCATCGCGATCATCCGCACGATCAGGAGCGCGATGCCGAGCGCGAAGCACACCGCGAACAGCCAGCGTGCGCGGGTGCGATCGATCGCCGGCAGCTCGATCGGCGGCTCGCGGCGGAGCCGGCGTAGGATCACGAGCGCGACGACCGCGAGCCCGATCACGGAGAACACGTGCTGGAGGAACCGGTGTAGCTCCTGGTCGCCGAGCACCGGAAGCACGAGGTGGTGCCGGAGTGCAGGGAGGTGGTGCACGAACACGCCACGTCCGCTGGTGAACCCGTCCCACAGGACGTGGGTGATCGCGCCGAGCACCGCCGAGCCGACGAGCGAGACCTTGGTCGCGAGGCTCCAGCGGGCGCGGGGCCACGCGCCGCCGACGATGCCGACCGCGCGGCACGCGATGCTGCGCGGGGCGACGATCAGCAGGGGCCACTTGAGGACGTGATGCACGAGCACCGCGGCGAGCACCGTGCTCGGCACGCACCACAGCGCGATGCCGAGCGGCGTGTGGCCGAACGTGCCAGCGAGCTCGCCGCGCGCGAAGTACATGAGGTCGGGGGACATGCTGCCGATCACCAGGCACGTGGCGTCGAGCCGGCGCCATCGCAGGAGCGGCAACACGGCGACCGGATGAGCACCGGTGAACGGCATCACGGCGAGAACACCACGAAGGGCCGCGCGAAACGAGGCCATCGACTCGCGTTGGCCAACGGCAAGTGGGATGATCTCCCGATGCGCGGCCAGCCCCCTCACGCGCTGTCGGTGGACCTGTTGACGAGGACGCTGCTCGAGGAGTTTCCCGAGCTCGACGCCACGCGTCTGCGTGGCGCGGTCGAGCGCGGTGTCGCCCGGGCCGCGAGCGCGTCGCTCGACACCGAGGGCTACCGGGTGGTCGACCTCCACCTGCAGCGCGCCGAGGCCACCGAGGAGAGCTCCGAACGCGCCCAGATCCTGCGCGAGCTGGCCGCCAACCTCGAGGAGCGCGGGGATGCCGAGCGCGCACTCGTCGTCCAGCTCGCCGCCTTTGGCGAGGTCGCGGTCGTCACCGACCTCGATCCACTGCTCCGACTCGCCCGCCTGACCGAGCGCTGGAGCGAGCTGCCGCTCGAGACCATGGTCGCGATGATCGACGTCACGGACGACGCCAGCGCGAGACGCCTCGGCGAGATCGCGACGGCCTGGGAGAAGCTCGACCGCGGGTACTACGCCGCCGACTGTCTCGAACGCGTGCTGCTGCTGTCCCCCACTGACGCGCACGCCAACGAGTCGCGGGAGCTGTTCTACCGGACGCACGCCGAATGGCCGGTGCTGATCGACCTGCTGGGTCGCCGTGCGGTGCATGTCGTCGTCGATCGCGAGCGCGCCGAGCTGTTTCGCGAGATCGGCCAGATCTACGAGCGCGAGCTCGACGATTCGAGCGGTGCGTTCGATGCGTACCAGGAGGCCGATCGCCTCGAGCCCGACCGCCACGACGTGCTCGATGCCCTCGCCCGGCTCGCGGTCCCGATCGGGCTGCCCGAGGACGAGGCCCTCGCGATCCTCGAGCGGCTGGCCGCAGTCAGCCCCGCTGGCACGCCCCGCGCCCGCGTGTACGTCCGTGCCGCCGAGGTCGCGAACGAGCTCGACAAGGCCCAGCAGCTGTACGAGCGCGCGCTGACCGACGATCCCGAGCTGGTGCCCGCGATCGACGGGCTCGCGATCCTGCTCCGTGATCGCGGCCAGTTCGGGGCCGCCGCCGACCTGCTGACCCGGGTCGCCGAGCGCGCGGGCCTGGCGACCGAGCGCTCGCGCTGGCTGACCGATGCGGCGGACTTCGTGGTCGCGCTCGGCGAGACCGAGCGGGCCAAGGAGCTGTATCGCGCGGCGCGTGCCGCAGATCCCACCAACGATCGCGCGGGCGTCGCGCTGGTCGAGCTCTACGGCGACTCGGGGGCGCTCGGCGAGCTGGTGCCGATCCTCGACGAGCTATGCCGCACCACCGACGAGCCAGCGCGGCTCCGCGGCTACTTGCTGCAGCGCAGCAAGATCGCGCAGGAGCTCGGCGATCACACCGGCGCGCGTCAGGCGCTCAGCCGTGCGATGGATCTCGATCCGCACGATCTCGACACCCGCCACCAGCTCGGCGAGCGTTTGTTCGAGGCCGGGGCGTGGGGCCAGGCGCGCGAGACGCTCGAGGGCCTCATCGATCACGAGGACCTGCTGCAACCGGGCGCGGCGATCGAGCTCCACTTCCGGATCGCGCGCTGCAGCCACGAGCTCGGGGATCGCGACGCGGCGGCGAAGCACGCCGACATCGCGCTCGCGCTCGATCCCGCGTATCGCCCTGCCCTGCTGCTCCGCAGCGAGCTCGACTCGGCCGATCCGTTCGCGCATGCTGCTCACCAGCTCGCACTCGCCAACATCGCGCCACCCGACGAGAAGGCGATCCGGTTCGCCGCGCTCGGCGATCGCTACGCGGAGCTCGGCGATCCCGCCACCGCGCGCGAGATGTACCGCGAGGCGCTCGCGCACCGGCCCGGCGATCACCTGCTGCTGACCAAGTTCCTCGGCCTGGTCACCGAGGATGGCGACTGGAGCTACAGCCTCGACATCGTCCAGCGCCTGATCGACACCGAGTCGGATCCGAAGGTGCGCGCGCGGTATCGCCACCTCGCGGGCATGATCGCGCGGGACGAGCTCGATCGCGTCGACCAGGCCGAGACCTTGCTCGGCCAGGCGGTCGAGGACGACCCGCGCTCGTTCGCGGCCGCCGACGAGCTCGAGCGCATGCTCGATGCCGATCACGACAAGCTGATGAGCTTCTACTACCGCCGCCTCGAACAGGTCCGGAACCACGAGGGCCGGCCCGGCGAGCGGCTGCGGCTGTGGGACCGGCTCGGCGAGCTGTGCCTGCGCCACGGGTCGCGAGAGGACGCGCTCACCGCATTCGAGGTCGCGCTGTCGCTCGCTCCCGATGATCTGCCGCGCCGCCAGCGCCTCGCCGATCTCTACGTCGAGACCCGCACCCACGACACCGATGCGATCGCGCTCCACCAGGCGATCCTGGGCGACGACAAGCGGCGCATCGCGTCGTACCAGGCGCTGCGCGAGCTGTACGAGCGCACCACGCAGCCCGAAAAGGCCCACGCGTGCGAGGACGCGCTCGACCTGCTCGCGACCTACTCGGGCATGCTCGGATTCGGGACGCCCGACAAGATCCGCGAGCTGTTCGGCGAGCTGCCCGTCCGCGCGGAGCGCGCCGGCGCGACCCGGCGCACGCCGCTCGGCAACGAGGACTGGCTCGCGCTGACGCGGCTCGATGTCGACGTCCAGCTGTCGGGGCTGTTCGCGCTGGTCGCCCCGGCGTTCGCGGCCGAACGCGCTCGGATGCGCCCACCACCGGCGTTGCCCGCACGCGATCACGAGATCCCGAAGCCGATCGCGATCGTGCTCGCGCGAGTCGTCGCGGCGTTCGGCCTCGCGCGGCCACCCGTGGATGTCGATCGCGAGCAGCTCGCGGCGTGCAAGCTCGCGCTGCGTGTGCGCGACGGAGTGCTGGTCCCGGTGCTCGTGCTCGGGCAGACGGCGCTCGATGGCTCGATCGACCCGACCGAGCTCGAGTTCGTATTCGCCCGCCTGCTCGCCGACCTGCGCAACGACCGGATCGCTCGTCTGCTGTGCCCGCGCGGGGGCGAGCTGGCACAGATCATCGAGCTCGCCGTCGCCCCGCAACAGCAGACCAACGCCGCGCGCTGGCTGTCGCTGTCCCTGCACCCGATGGAGCTCGATCAGACCCGGACGATCGGCGGCCGGCTGCGGGAGCGCGGGGTCCAGCCGCTCCGCGACGCGCTCGGCTGGCTCGCGGCGACCGAGCGCTCCGCCGACCGGATCGGCTTCGTCGTCACGGGCGACCGGGCAATTTGTGCCCGCGACCTCGAGCGCGAGCCGGCCGGCGAGCCCAACCGGATCCGCGAGCTCGTGTGGGCCAGCGTGACCGAGGAGCTGCTCGGAGTGCGTGGCCGGATCGAAGGCTGGGGCGCTGCAACGACAGCCGCCGCGACATCGATGTCAGGAATTCAGCGGTAATCACCAAGCGGTTTGGAAAGGCCTGACACCGCGTCGCTGGCAAACCGAGGCGGCACGCGGAGATCGCCAGCGGTCGGACCTGGCACCGCGGGTGCTTTACCGACTGTCATGATGAAGTCCGTCGGTCGCCTCGCCGCTCTCCTCACCGCCCTCGCCGCGGCGCCCGTCGCCGCCCAACCCGGCCTCGCCCCACCTCCACCGGGGCCGCCGGTCATGGTCCCGGTCGGGGTCGCCGAGCCCGCGCCGCAGAATGAGGACTGGCGCAACGTCTCGCACATCAATGGCGAGCCTGTGCCGGTCGGCGAGCGGGGCAACTACCTCTACAAGTGGAAGACGACCAACGTCGCGACCAACCCGATCGGCTGGATCGTGGGCTTCTACGGCATCTCGGTGACCCAGGCGCTTGGCACCAACATCGCGTTGCGCGGCGACGCCAACCTGATCGACCTGGGCGACAACGCCGGCCGCGGGTACGAGTTCGGCGTCAGCGTGCCGATCTACTTCAAGCGCGTGTTCCAGGGACCGTTCATCGAGCCCGGCCTGATCGCGCGCGACCTCAACGAGCACCACGACTATGACGGCAACTCGCGCACGAGCGTCGGGCCGTCGGTCGTGTTCGGCTGGCACTGGACGTTCGACTCGGGGCTGAACGTCGCCGCCGCGTTCGGCCTCATGCGCAACATGAACAACACCAACTCGATGGACGAGTACAACAGCGACAGCGACATCGAGCCGTCCGGTTACTTTCGCATCGGCTACGCGCTGTAGTCAGAGCGTCTCGAGGAACGCGACCAGGTCGGCGAGCTGGGCCGCACCGAGCTGCGACGTCACGCCGTGCGCGTCGCTGCCTCCGCAGCTGCCGAACCGATCGAGCAACGTCGCGGCGCAGCCATCGTGCATGTACGGCGCGCGGCCGCCGACGCCGACGAGGCTCGGGACCTTGAACATCCCGCCGGTGCCGACGTTCTTCAGCTCGTTGGTCGTCAGCGCCTGACCCGAGTGACAGGTCACGCACGCCAGCGCTGCACTCTCGAACAAGATCTTGCCGCGACCGACGGCCGCCGGATCCGCGGCTGGCGCGGCGAGCGGGGCTGGCAAGCGGTCGAGCCACGGACCGAGCGACAGCTGCTGGCTGCGCGTCGCCGCACCAGCCGCCATCCGGTTCGCGAACACGTCGTCCATCAGGACATGGAGATCCGTCATGTCGCCGCTCCAGTGGTACGGCGCGCGCGACAGGATGCCGCCCGACAGGTTCTGGGTGCGCCGCTTGCCGAGCTCGGCGAAGTCCCACACCAGGCCGTCGTCACGGCCCTCCGGGTGGCACGAGGCGCAGGCCAGGCCGACCGGGGTCGTCGCGTGGAACACGGTGCGGCCAGCGTCGTAGCCGAGCCCACCCGGCAGGATCACCGTGCGAGGCACCAGGCTGCCGTGGATCACGAGCGCCGGCACCTCGGGATAGAACACGACGAGCTCGCCGCCCTGGCTGTACGCGACCGAGGTCGGCGCACCGAGCTGATCCTCGACCCCCGAGCTGCCGGACGTGCCGCACTGGCCGTCCTGGTTCGGCGTGTCGAGCGCCCCGACCGGCACCGCTCCACGCGGTGATTGCCCGCGAGCACGACCGCGAGCTCGGTGCGCTGTGGATTCACCGCGAGATCCACCGGCAGCGAGCCCATGAACGGGGGAGCCACCGCGAACGGCGCCGCGCCGGTGGACAGCGTGGTCAGCGAGGCCTCGACCGGACCGCCGCCACAGCCGCCGCCGTAGCCGCCCTGCTGGCGAATCTCGAGCTTGGTCTGCAGCTGGCGCTGGTGCGAGACCACGACCCGATCGCCGACCGGGATCGCGCGCCACGCGACCGCCGGCAGCGCATCGACGAGGCCGTCGCCGTGCGGCTCGGTCACGAACCCTCCGAGATCCGGCCGACGAACGACCGGCGGCTTGACGCGGCTGATGATCGCGCCTGCAGCGTTCAGCGTCAGGAGCTCGGCCGAACGGAAGCGCGTGACGACCAGCCCGGTGCCTTGCACGACGACATCGCGCAGATCGCGTTCGAGCTGCAGCCGGCGCGTCGCCTCGCCGCCCGCGGCTGGCAACGTCACCAGCTCGCCGCTCGCGCACGCGACATGGATCGTGTCGGCGGTGCGATCGAACGCAACGCCGCGCGGCTCGTTGCACGCGGCGCGACGCGAGATCACCTGTGCGCGCGCGGCGCCATCGAGCGTGACGATCGCGTTGCCGCGACGAAGCGCGACATGGATCCGGCCCGCGGCATCCTCGACCAGCCGGCCCGGCTCGTCGTGCGCCTCGAGCGCGACCTCGATCGTGGTGCCGCTCGCGAGGTCGGTGCTCATGATCCGATCGCGATCTGGATCGGCGATCACGGCATGCCCACTGGCTGTGACGATCAGGTTGCCACCGCTGATCGGGGCACCCCAGGGAGGTGGTGGATTCGTGGCGGGACCGGCCGGATCGTCGCAACCGGCGGCCAGGATCAGGGGCAGAGCAAGCTTCAAGCGCATCGTCGTCCTCCGAGTTGTTGGTTCCACAGTGAATCTTGCGTGCGCGCCAGGAGCGCGCGCGCTTCGGCGCCGTGTGGCAAGCCGAGCGCGAGGTTGGCCGCGAGGGCGTGACCATCGAACAGCTCGCGGACGGCGGCGTCGCGTGCTGTATCGACGCGCGCACGTGCCGGCTCGTCGAGCTGCGGGCGGATCCAGCGATCGACCTCCCACGCGAGGCCCGCGTGCCGGATCTCGTCGCGCGCGATCAGCGCGAACGCCGCACGGATCTGCGGATCAGCGGCGGTGCGCGACTGCCACAGCGCGAGCACCGCGCCCCAGGTCTCGCGCACGCAACCCTCGACGGCGTTCTCGATCGCGAGCGCCTCGAGCGTCCGCATCTCCGGCAGCGCGACCTCGGCCGGCGGCGGGACCGCACCGTAGCGCTTCGCGAGGTGCGTCATCATCACCGTGTGGCGGACCTCGTCACGTGCGCCGCCGAGCG
>JBBJLY010000321.1:0-8583 GCA_037720695.1 Kofleriaceae bacterium
CCTGCTATGCACGTCGTTCGGGGCGCGTCGCGCCTACAAGACCTATCTCTGGCTCGAGGGCGGGCGGCGCTATCGCACGCTCGCCGAGCTCCGACCGGATCACGAGCTCCGCAGGCTCTACCCGTAGCCGCGACCGATCGCCACGACCACGCACGCCACCAGGATGACGACGTTGATCGCGACGTTTCGCGGCTCGCGGAGCCGCGCGTGCACGATGGCCGCGAGGATCATGATCACGCCGAGCCCGATCGCCGCGGCCACTGTCAACCACGGCTCGATCCCGGTCGCCTGCGGCAACACCAGCCCCGCAACGCCGAGCAGCTCCATGGTCGCAATCAACCGGATCAGCGGGGTCGACAGGCCCTGGACACCGGTCTGCCCGCTGCGGACCAACCGATCACGACTCCATGTCCCCTTCATCACGCCCGAGGCGCCGAACACGAGGGCCAGCACGATCTGGATCAGCCACAGCAGGGCGTTCATGACCACCAGACGACGCAGCCCTGCCGACCGTGACGTGGTCGATTTCGAGTAACCAGCCCGGCGCGCCCCGTGTCCCACGGCCATGAGGATGTTCGCCAAGCTCGTGCTCGCCGTCGTCACCACCACCGTGATCTCCGGCTGCGTCGTGCGGTCCCGCCCGGGGCCGCGCTACAAGCGGTGCGCGCCCGGCTATCACATGCACAACGGCTTCTGCCGGGCGAACCGGTGAAGCCAACTACCCCCCGGTGCGAGCTGCCGAACGCGTGCGTGACGCTATAATGCGCCATGTCCGAGAAAGCAGAAGACACGACCACCTGGGATGACCTCCGTCGCGTTGCCGACGAGCTCAAGCTCAAGATGCACCTCGCTGGCATGGAGGCCCGCGAGCAGTGGGAGAAGCTCCAGCCAAAGCTCGCCGAGCTCGAGCATTCGGTCGAGGCCGGCGCGGCCAAGGCCGGCCACGCGATCTCCGAGCAGGTGGCTTCGCTCGGCTCGTCCTTGAAGAAGCTGCTGGCCGACATCAAGGGCGGCGACCACAAGGACGGCGACAAGCCCGAGGAGCCCGGCAAGCCCGCCTGACGTGCGACGCGCTCGCTCGTCGGGGTTCACGACGTTGCGGATCACCGCGATCCGATCGTGATGACTCCGATCTCCGGTACGAGCCCGGTCAGCCGCGTCATGTCACCTGGACTTAGCGACGTCGTGCGTGACTATCGAATGTTGACGCTCAAATGGGGGCTGAGCGCCGGCGAGATGGCGACTGGTGAGAGCGTCGGGACCGCGAATTCAGGAGTGTAGGTTTGCAAAAAACCAAAACTGCCGCCGCCCCCCCCGGCGTACCATCGATCGGACGGCGCCCGACGGTGGGAGTCAGTGCCCTGATGGCCCCATTACCACCTGCGCCCTCCTGTTCTTTCGCGGCGCCACCGGCGGCGGCCTGGACGTCGGATTGCCTTCCATCGCCCCCAGCGTTGCCAGCGGTCTGTGATACCGGCTTGCCACCTCCGCCTCCTCCGCCATTCGCGAACAGCTTGCCCGTCACCGAGATATCCATTCCTTGAATGACGACATTTCCTCCAGCGCCACCGCCATTACCGGGCTTGGCGGTGTTGGGGGGGACAAAGTGTCCCGCATATCCCCCACCGCCACCGGAGGCGACGACGCCCTTCACGCTGACGGTGTCTCGGCACGAGACCAGCATCAGCGCGCCACCACCGCCTCCACCATTGTAGGGGCCTCCTATGAGTACGGAAAGTAGGGCCGGGTTCATCGATGCCGCGCCACCATTGGCAGCGCCTCCGTCGCTCAACGCGCTGCCGCCGGGCGCCCCAGCAATCCCGAACCCCGCCCCACCTCCACCCCTGTCCGGCGAAGGACCACCCCCCGACGCAATGGTCCCTCCGCCGGGGCCGGAGATGTTGCCTCGCGCACTGACGTCAATTGTACCTTCCACGTTCAGCGATCGGTCCGCTACCAAGGCGAGCGCTCGTTTCCCGGAACCGGTCAAGTAGCCGCCGGAAGTGATGTTGATGGTGTGAGCCCGGACGACGCAGATATCCGGACCCGGTGACTGCTGGACGACACCGCCCGTACAGTTGAGATCCAGATCGGTTCCAAGGGTTGCGGCAGTCGCGATCGTGAAGTCGCCGGTGCCGGGCGCGTCGCAGATGCTTGGAAGGTATCTGGGCTCGAGGTGCGCGCAGTGAGCGGTCGGAGTTTGCAGGCATCCGAACTCGCAGCTCTCGCTCGGCACTGGCACGCCATCCGCACCGCAGATGTTCACGACTCCATCTCCGCACGAGGTCGTGGTCGGGGTGCATGGCAGACAACCGCCATCTCCACAACCGCTCGGGCATGGATCGACCTCGTAGTTATCCCCGGCGGAGTTACAACGGATCTCGGACTCGCTAGAACAGGCCACGAACTCACCAGGTGAACATGCGACGGCGATGCAGACGCCGCGTTCGCCTTGGAGGGCACCATCCGCGTCGCAGTAGGGATACGCAGGGTCGGTGCAGGTACCGTCCTGACAGGATCGCGGGTTGTCACGCGTACACGCAGTCGACAAGATCGAGAACACCAACCATACCTTGAACATAAGAACCTTCACTTCGGGCATCAGAAGCCCCTCGACCGTCGCTGCTGACGGTTGCGCGAACCCTTCGCCGAGCCGCGGCAACACTACTGGTAGCTGTGACGCACGAGCTCGACCGTGGTCGAGTACTGGAGCCGGAAGTCGCGACGTGCCGCTGGCGCCGTCAGCTGCGTCGGATCCTCATACCTCGCCGGGGGTAGGCTGGCCCACGTCGCGAGCGAGTAGCAGCCGAGGCGGGCAGCCGGATCGGTACGCTTGGTCGCCTTCGGGAGGCTCGTGCAGCTGGGGGTCGGCACCTGGGCGGTCTGGGTGTTGTTGTCGTGGTCCCAGGTCCACTCACCGAAGTTGAAGCAAACGCCCAGCGTGTCGTTGTACTGATTCTCGGTGGTCATTCCCATGTCCAAAAGGAATTGCCACATGTGCAAGCAGTTTTGCGTCGAGCCATCCTGCTTGTTGTTTTGCAAAGAACCCTTCTTTCCTCCCTTGCAGGTGGCATTGCCGCCTGCCGCCGGCGCCGCCTGCGTCACAAGCTTCGCCACGGCGAGGGGATCGCCAGCGCCGTAACGCAAGTCGCCTTTCGTCATGTCGGTATCGCGCGGAGCGCACAGGCCCGTGCACTTCGCGATCATCGTCATTGGACCTTCGAAGAACACGGCCTGGTACCCCGGGGCGCAGCCGTTCGGGTACGCCTGGCCCTGCGCATTGGTAAGCGGGAACTGGTCGTCAGTGCGCCACAGCACGCCCATGTCCATGTCCGGGCTGTTGTTGGCCGGCGCGCAGGTGAACTGACGATAGCCATTGGACGTGTAACAACCCTTGTTGGGGTTGGCTGGATCGGTGGAGCCACACGCGATCGCGCCAGTGGCGAGCGTGTTCTGCGTCAGCGGATCGCAGTTGGAATCGCAGACGCCGGCGACCGTCGCGCCGCTCGACTCGAGCAGGTTCTCGTAGAGGCCGCACGAGTAGTTGGCCGGGCACAGCGGGTTCATCTCGGCCTGATCGCAGATCACCTTGCACTCGCCGGTGTTGCACACGGTGCCGGCGACGCAGTTGTCGTAGCCGAGCGGGCCGGCGGGGCCGTAGGTGCAGGCTGCGTTGGCAGCGACCGGACCGGCCGGGGCGCAATCGATGTGACCGACGCGCGGCTGCGCCTGATCGATGATCCAGGTGCACTTCATGCCGTCGCCGCAGCTGTTCACATTCAGCGGGTCGCAGTGGACGAACGCATCGATCGCGTCGGGAACGACGACGTCGTTGCCGCCACCGCAGGCGACGACCACACCCAGGACCAGGGCGAACAAGAGCTTCTTCATTGCGAACTCCTCTTCAGGGCCGACGGACGACCCGCACGCAAAGCCAAGGATGAAAAATACTGGCGATACCTGGCAAGGGTCAAGGCAAAACCAGGGGTTGGCCATTGGACGACGACACGGGTTTTTCCGACGATGACCTTGGTCACGCCGCGATCGCGATCGAAGTAACAACGGTTGTGGTCAGGGCGAAACGGTGACCGTGCCCGGCGGCAAGCTGCCGGCGTCGGGGCCACGCGCGCCCGCCACGGCCAGACCGGTGATACCCGCGGCAGCGACGGCGACACCGGCGATCACGTACCAGCGGCCGTACCAGGGACGCCGTGCGACAGCGCCCCCTGGGGCGAGTGCGATCTCGAGTGGGGAGTCGGGTGCGGCGATCCGGGCGACCGGGGCACCACCGGCATCGCGGGCCTCGACGTAGTACTCGACCACGTAGGGCTTGTTCGCAGCCTCGACCGCGACCCGGGCGCGCCAGCGGGCGTCCCCGCGTGGTGTGGCGGACGTGACCTTGTACGCGAGCTCGCCGCGGCGTCGCGTCGCGACCACGATGTCGAACACGCGCTCGCGGCCGCGGGTCGCGCGAACCTCGAGCTCGATCGTGCGGCCTGCGGTGCCTGCGGTGGGAGCTGCATGCTCGAGATCGGCGCCGGCCTGCGGATCGTATCCGGGGACGAGCTGCTTCTTCAGCTCGTCGAAGAATGCGCGGATCTTTGGCGAGCCGGTGGTGTCGCGCAGCTGATAGCCGGGATCGATGTCGAGGATGCGCTCGAACGTGGCGCGCGCGGCGCCCCGATCGTTGCGGATGAAGTGCGCGAGCGCGATCAGCTCGAGCGCGCGCAGGCGCTGGGCACGCGTCGCGCGGGCATCGCGGGTGACCGGTGCGAGCGCCTGGATCGCGGCGGCATACTCCTGGTCGTCGAACAGGTGCTTGCCGCGCTCGAGAAAGGTGTCGATCGCGACCGGATCCACGCGGTCGGCGCGCGCCGGCGCGACCAGCGCCAGCAGCACGAGCAGGATCAGCGCGCGAGCCATCGTGCTCCCTCGGGCGTGGCCAGCACGACGTCGCGGTCGCCATCCTCGTCGAGATCGAGCATCACGGCGTCGGTCGCCGCGGGGAGCTCGGCCTCGGCATCGAATCCGCCATCGCGCCCGCGGAGCGCGCGACCGCCAGCCGCACCGGCAAGCACGGCGTCGATCTCGCAGCCGCCATCCCAGCCGCCAATCGCGATCGCGACCGCGGCCGGCGGTGGTTGCGGGAGCTTGACGAACGACTGGTCCTCGAGCCGGCCCTCGCGATCGACATAGACGCGCATCGGGCCCTTGGTCACGGCGACCGCGAGATCCGGATCGAAGTCGCCATCGAGATCCGCGAGCTGGAAGCTGGCGACGTCGAGCGGCACGGCGGCGAGCACCGCATCCGCCGAGCTGAAGCTACCGCTCGCCGAGCCGAGCCAGGCGCGCAGCGGATCGCCAGCCTGCCCGACCACGAGATCCGCGTTGCCATCGCCATCGAGATCGCCGAGTGCGATCGCGCGGACGGAGCTCAACCGGCCTTCGGCGAGCAGCGCGCCATCGTCGGCCGTGAATCCCCCGCCGCCGTCGTTGCGCCACAGCCGCAAGCTGGTGCCCGCGCCGGCGATCAGATCGAGATCGCCATCGAGCTCGACATCCGCGACGCCGATCGCGGCGACCGGGGTCGTGCCGAGCGTGCCGACCTCGGTGAACGCCTTGCCCTCGCGCCGCCACAGCACGGGTGCGCCCGCGGCCGTGGCAACCACGACGTCGTCGTCACAGTCGCCGTCGAGATCGATCGCGACGGCTGCCGTGATCGCGCCGGGTGGCGGCGGCGGACCAGGCTCCGCGATCAGCGTGCCGTCGCCGGCATCGAGGATCGCGGTCTCGGCCCCGATCGCGACCACGACCTCGCCCTGCGCGCCTTGCGACGCGACCAGTTGGGCACTCGACGGACCCGCGAGCGCGCCGATCAGGCGCGGCGCTCCGGCGGCACCACGCTGGCAGATATCGAGGCCGAGCGTGACGTCGTCACCGAAATCGAGGCGACTACCGGCGCGGATCGACGGCACGCCGCCACGATCGCCGCGCACCCACGCGAACGCGGAGGTCGCAGCGCCGGGCTCGAGGCGCAGGGTCTGGGGCAAGCCCGCGAGCTCGCCAGCGAGCCGATACGCGCGCCCGAATGCGCCACCACCCGGGGCGTCATCGGCGACCCCGACGCAGATCGCATCGACCGCCTGGGGGACCGGCCGATCGCCCGAGATGGCCAGCGTGACCGCGCCATTGCACCCGACGAGGCAGGCGATTGCGACCAGGCGGCTCACGCGCCCGGCAGCATACACGCCGCGATCAGCCGGTGCAGGCGTTCGCGTCAGCACGGATCTCGCCGAACGTCTACTGCGAGCGGCGTGGGTCGATGACTGCGGTGGTCGGATGCGCGCACGGCGGGTCGTTCGAGGCTAAGATGACAGCGTGCCAGCCGATGCCGGCATTCGGTTCGGCAACTACGTGCTCCTGCGCCGAATCGCGCGCGGAGGGATGGCCGAGGTGTTTCTCGCGCAGCAGCGCGGGCTCGAGGGCTTCGATCGCCGCGTCGCGGTGAAGCGGATCCTCCCGCACCTCGTGGACTCGCCGGACTTCGTGAAGATGTTCCTCGGCGAGGCCCGACTGGCGGCACAGCTGAGCCACCCGAACATCGTCCACATCTACGACTTCGGAAAGGTCGAGAGCGACTACTTCATCGCGATGGAGTACGTCGACGGAGTTCACGCCGGGCAGCTGTTCAAGCACCTCGAGCGCGAGCGGATGACTCCGACGCTGATCGCGAGGATCGGCGCGGATGCCGCGGCGGCGCTGCACTACGCGCACGAGCTGCAGAGTCCGAAGGGCGAGCGCTACGGGCTGGTGCATCGTGACGTGTCGCCGGCAAACTTGATGGTGTCGTACGACGGCGTGGTCAAGCTGTGCGACTTCGGCATCGCGAAGGCGGCGTCGCTGACCAACCAGCTGACCCAGCCCGGCCAGGTCAAGGGCAAGTACGCGTACATGTCTCCCGAGCAGACGATCGCATCGCCGCTCGATGGCCGGAGCGACGTGTTCTCGCTCGCGATCGTGATGTGGGAGCTGCTGAGCGGCAGGACCATCGTCGCGCGCGGCGACGCGATCGAGGCGATGCGCGCGATCCGTGACGGCAAGATCGCTCCGCTGCTGTCGGTGGCTCCGCAGACACCGCCGGCGCTAGCGAAGGCGATCACGTGGGCGCTCGAGACCAAGCGCGAGCGTCGCGCGACCGCGGCCGAGTTCGCGCAGGTCCTCGAGTCGTTCATCAAGGCTTCGCCCGAGCTCGCGACGCCAATGCAGCTCGCGACCTGGGTGCGCGGTCATTTTCCGCGCGACGCGACCGGACCGCAGAGCTCGATCCCGCTGCTGGGCGGGACCCACGTGGTTCCCCACACCAGCGCGACGCCAGGCACCTTCGCGGCCGCACCCGGCACGTACGCCGCACCGGCGACCGGGGCGGTGCCGAGCCTCCGGCAAGCCCCCGTGACCCCGCCGAGCCTGCTCAACGCGGCCTCCGTGCTGATCGATCGCGACACCAACCCGTCGCAGGACGACAACGCGGAGACCATGGTGCTGAACCACGAGGAGATCCGCGCGCACCAGGCCGTGCTCGACAACGTCGCGCGCGGACCACAACGCACGACCGATCGCCAGAGCGCGCCGACGCTCGACGACCACGAGGCGACCAAGCTCGCGGGCGAGACCGTGATCGTGAACGACACGCTCGCCGAGGGCGAGACGTTCATGCGGAGCGGCGCGTGGAAGGCGCCAATGTCGAGCGGACCCGCCGTCGCCCCGACGATGTTCCACCCACGGATCGAGCCCGGCACGGGTCCGGATACCCGGGACTCTCGGCCCGGTCGGCCGGCTGGGATGGACACCACGGCAGGCGTCCGCAAGTCGAGCCCGCGCTCGCGCTACATCGTGCCGGTCGCCGCGCTCGGCGGCGTCGCGTTCGTGACGTTCGTGATCGTGCTCGCCGCTCGGTCTCCCGGCGGCGCGGCGCAGCGCGATGCGGGAATCCGCAGCACCGCCGACGCGGGCATCGCGATCGTCGCGACCGATGCCGCGGTCCCACGCCCCGACGTCGCGATCGAGCCCACGTTCACACCCGACGCCGCGCCCGCACCGACCACGTTGCTCGAGGTCCGCACGAAGCCGGAGGGCGCGAGCGTCAAGATCGGCGACCAGACACGGGTCGCGCCTGCGCAGTTCGCGCTGTCGGCCGGCAAGCACGCGCTGGTCGCCGAGCTCGAGGGCTGGGTGCCCGAGCGCCGGGAGATCGATCTGCTGTTCGGCGATCATCTGGTGCACGAGATCGCGTTCACCCGCCGCGTCGGGACCGTGCGGCCACCGCAGGCCAAGACCGGCCGGCTGGTCGCGCGCACCACCCCATACAGCGATGTCTACGAGGGCATCCGCAAGATCGCGCAGACGCCGTGCGACATCGAGCTATCCGCCGGCAAGCACACGCTGCAGTTCAAGAACCCGAACCACAAGACCGTGCACAAGACGATCGTGATCCAGCCCGGCAAGCCGGTGAAGCTGAACTTCGAGCTGCCGTGACCGCTACGGCTCGAGGCCGGTCGCCCACGAGTACTTCGGCTTGGTGTTGAA
>JBBJLY010000322.1:0-8526 GCA_037720695.1 Kofleriaceae bacterium
AACGAGCGATCGTCGATCGACAGCCACGCGCCGTGTGACCGCGCGACCGTCCACGCCGCACGCGCGGACTCCTGCCTCACGTCGCCGAGCTGCCCGGTCAGGATCAGCTCGCCCTTGCCGCGCATCGGCGAGGCTTCGACGAACATGATGTCGCCACCCGACGGCGTGTAGTACATGCCTGTCGTGACGCCGATCTGATCCTCGCGTGCAGCCTTCTCCGGATGCACGCGAGGGCGGCCGAGCAACGGGCGAACCTCGTCGCGATCGAGCGTCGCGCGCTCGACCTCACGGGCGGCGATCCGGCGCGCGACCTTGCGTGCGAGCCGGCCGAGCTCGCGCTCGAGCTGGCGCACGCCGGCCTCTCTCGTGTAGCCGGTGATCACCTCGCGCACCGCGTCGTCGGTCAGCGTCAGCTGATCCGCGACGAGGCCGTTGTCCTGGAGCTGGCGCGAGATCAGGTAGTCCTTCGCGATCACCAGCTTCTCGCGCTCGGTGTAGCCGGCGAAGTCGACGACCTCCATCCGATCGAGCAACGGGCCCGGGATGTTCTGCAGGAAGTTGGCGGTCGCGATGAACATCACCTCCGACAGGTCGAACGGCACGCCGAGGTAGTGGTCGGTGAACGAGTCGTTCTGTGCGGGATCGAGCACCTCGAGCAGCGCACTCGCGGGATCGCCCTGATAGCTCGACCCGAGCTTGTCGACCTCGTCGAGCAGGAACACGGCGTTCTTGCTCCCCGCCTGCTTGAGGCCCTGGATGATGCGGCCCGGCAGCGCGCCGATGTACGTCCGACGGTGACCGCGGATGTCGGCCTCGTCGCGTGCACCGCCGAGCGAGATCCGGACGTACTCGCGTCCCATCGCGCGTGCGATCGACTTCGCGATCGACGTCTTGCCGACGCCGGGCGGACCCGCGAACAGGAGGATGCGGCCCTTGCGGTGCTCGCCCTTCGAGAGCTGGTGGACCGCGAGGAACTCGAGCACGCGATCCTTGACGTCGCCAAGCCCGTGGTGATCCTCGTCGAGGATCTTCGCGGCATGCTGGATGTCGAGCTGCTCCTCGGTGCGCTTGCCCCACGGCAGCTCCGCGATCGTCTCGAGGTAGGTGCGGATCACCTGCGACTCCATCGACTCGCGGCCCGCGCGGGACAGCCGTGCCCATTCGCGGGTGACCTCCTTGCGGGCCTCGTCAGGCAGCGGTAGCGCGTCGAGTCGCGTCTTCAGTTCCTTCAGCGCGGCATCGCCCGTGCCGTCTTCGTCGCCGAGCTCCTTCTCGATCGCCCGCAGCTGCTCGCGCAGGTAGGCCTCGCGCTGACGACCGCCGAGCTCGTCCTTGACCTTGGTCTGGATCTCTTCCTGTGCCGACATCACGTCGAGCTGGCGCTGCATGTGGATGAGGACGCGGCGCAGCCGGTCATCGACCGCGAGGGTCTCGAGCACGCGCTGGGCGTCACCCGCGGCAATCTCGAGGTTCGCGGCGACCAGATCGGCGAGCCGGCCGGGCTCGGTCACGTGATCCATGATCTGGGCGATCGCTTCCTCGGGCACGCCGCGACGCTTCGCGAGCTCGACTGCGCGCTCGCGGACCTCGCGGTGGAGCGCGACGAATGCGGGCGCGTCGGGATCGAGCGGGCCGAGCTCCGTCGCCTCGGAGACGGTGGCGACCAGGTGGCCGTCGACCGGCGTCACGCGGAGTGCGATGCCGCGCTTCGCACCTTCGAGCACCAGCCGCATGCGCCCACCACCGCGCTGGATCGCACCGAGCGTGGCGATCGTCCCGATCGTGTGAAGGCCTTCGGGGGCGAGGTCGTCGGTGTCCTCGCGCTGCGCGACGACGAACACCAGGTGCTTGGGGTCCCGCAGCGCCGCCTCGACGGCCTGGAGGGTCTGCGCGCGGGCAGCCGTGATGGGCAGGCTACCACCCGGGAACAACACACCGTTCCGCATCGCGATGATCGGCAAGGTTTGCGACATGGGGATCGAAATGCCCACGATGCGAAGACCCCGCAACCTGGCCGAAAGACTGTCGTCGGACCCGACACGCTTGACGGCCCTGGAAATCGACTGCAACGTCGTGCGCTTGAGATGAGAGGGTTGAGTTGAAGGACCCCGTCGCGTCCGTCGCCGAGCTCGAGGAGGGGCTTCGCCAGCTCCATCACATGGAGATGCAGACCAAGCTCACGGTGGAGCGGGTCGAGGCGCTGGTCCATGCCGCGATCAAGATCCTGCACCGTGCGGAGGTGCTGCACGAGAAGGCGGTGCACGCCGAGGCCGAGACTCAGCGCGTGAAACTCGCAGAGGCGCGCGGCGACGACATGCGGATCCAGCTCGGGCCCGATGTCGACAAGTACGCGGTCACGACACCCGACATCGATTGCGCCTCGCTGATGCACCTGTGCAAGGCACGCTGCTGTCGATTCAGCGTCGCGCTCGACTTCACCGACATCGAGGACGGGCTGCGCTGGGAGTACTCGCGACCGTACGAGCTCCGCCGGCGGCGCGACGACGGCTATTGCGTGTACTCGGAGACCACGACGCATCGGTGCGATTGCTATGACAAGCGGCCGTCGATCTGCCGGACCTACGACTGCCGGCACGACTCGCGCGTGTGGGAGGACTTCGAAGCCAGGAAGCCGGCCGCGTGGCGCGACGACGTCGGCGTGGCGCCGCCGCTGGTCCAGATCCGCGTCCCGCGCAGGTAGCGATCACCCCGCGACGGCGCGCGAGGCGTCGGTCGCGACGTAGCGCTGCGCGCGGGGATCCCAGGCGAAGACGCCCGCTCGATCTTCGAGGTCGAGCTCGCGGAGCGCACGCTTGATCGGTCGGTACCCATCGGTCAGCGGGATCTCGTCGACGATCCGGATCCGGCGCGGGCG
Source organism: Kofleriaceae bacterium (assembly GCA_037720695.1). Taxonomy (GTDB): domain Bacteria; phylum Myxococcota_A; class Polyangia; order Haliangiales; family Haliangiaceae; genus JABFXX01. The sequence continues at coordinate 2,876 of JBBJLY010000322.1, forward strand.
CGCGTACTCGGGTAGCGTCGCGACCGCGAGCGACAGCGCGACGGTGTCGAGCGTCGAGCCGTGGAGCTGGATCGCGGCGATTGGCAGCTCGTGCGATGGGTCATCCGGATCTGGGCGACCTCCGGCGATGCACAGCGCGACGTCGGGTGCGTCGTAGATCGCATCTTCGATCCGGGTCGAGGCGACGGGGCCGAGCCGCGTGCGGATCATCTGGCCCTGGCGGTCGACGTGCCAGTAGTCGCCCTCGACATCGACCCGGACCAGATCACCGGTGACGAACCACAGATCGCCTTGCTCGAATGCATCGCGCAGCAGGCGGCGCGGATCGATGTGCGCGACATCGGTGCCGGCGCGGCGGGACAGCCGCGCGACCAGCATGCCGGGCTCGTCGAGTCGCGCGTGGACCAGGCGACCTGCGCCGTCGCGCAGGAAGTCGTTGTCGTCGAAGCTCCACCCGGCGACCACGACCTCGGGCGAGCCGGGGAGCGGGCGGCCAACCGAGCCGATCTTGGTGCCGCGCGCGTTGACCAGCACGGCGTTGGCCTCGGTCGAGGCATAGAGCTCGAGCACACCGACGGGGCCAAATCGATCCACGAGCTGGCGCCAGACGTCTCGCCGGAGCCCGGAGCCGGCGAACAGTCGCACCGGGTTGTTCTGCTCGCCGAGCACGGGCGGTGCGTCGACCAGCCGGCGGCACATCTCGCCCGCGTAGTAGACGACGCTGGCACCGTAGCGGCGGATCTCGTCCCAGAACGTCTGCGGCTCGAAGTTGCTGGCGAGCGCGAGGCGCGCGCCGCCGGCGAGCGCACTGCCGGTCGCGACCAGGGTGCCCGACGGGTGATGGAGCGGCAGGCAGCAGTACACGGTGTCGCGCGTGGTCAGCGTCGCAGCGGCGGCGGCACCGAGCGCCGAGAACGCCCATCTGCGATTGGTGATCCGGACCGCACGGGGCGGCTCGTTGCGACCCGAGGACACGAAGACCATCGCGAGGTCGCGCGCGCGCCCGGGATCTGGCTTGTACCAGGCGGGGAGCGTGACCGCGGCAGGGTCGATGCTCTCCATGTCGATCACGCCTGCCGGCAGCACGCGCTCCGCACCCGGCGCAAATGGGACCTCGCCGACGCCGCCGAGCACCAGGATCTTGCCGCCGATCGCAGCCCGCGAGCGGGCCGCCGAGTCTGGATCTGTGATCAGCACGTCGGCCTCGGCGAGCTCGAGCGCGCGACCGAGCACCTCGTCGGACGTGTCGGGAGACAGCAGCACGGCGACGGCACCAAGCCGGTTGATCGCGGTGACCAGCGACAGGTGGCTCGGCCGCGACTTCATCATCACGCCGATCTTCTGACCGGGCCGGATGTCGCAAGCGATCAGGCCACGCACCACGGCGTCGACGCGCCGGTTGGCCTCGGCGTAGGTGAACGCACGGCCGCGGAACAGGAAGAACGTGCGATCTCCGATCCGGGCGGCCTGATCGGCGAGCGAGCGACCGGGAGAGATCAGCGTGTCGTCCTGGATGTTGCGCAGCCGGGTGATCCGCGGGACCTGCCAGCGCGCGTTGTCGAGGTAGTTGCCGAGATCTTCGGACAGCTCCCCGAGCCGCTCGAGCCCGGCCTTGACGGTCTTGCCGACCAGCTCCTTCGCGAGCTCGAAGTTGTCCTGACCATCATCGTCGTCATCGGGATCGTCGTCGTGATCGTCCTCGGCGACGAACGGATCCGCGGTGCCGGCTGCGCGGACATCGAACGCGTGGGCAGGCGGAGCACCGTCGCCCGCGAGCCAGCGCATCCACGCGATCACGCTCGGCCAGGTGATCGTCAGTGCGGTCGAGCCGACGACCAGGCCGAAATGTCCCGCCTTGAGCGGGACCTCGTACATGACGTCGACCTTCGGCGCCGCGCGCCGGATCCCGCGGACCGCGGCAGGCCGGCCCATCTCGTCGCGGCTGCCGACGAAGTACAGGATCGGGCACGCGATATCGGCCAGCGTGACCGAGTGGCCATCGATCACGAAGCCACCGGACTGCATCCGGTTGCCGACGATCAGCTCGTCGACGAACTTGCGAAACGCCGGACCCGGCCACGCGACGAAGCCCTGGCCGCCGAGGAACAGCCGCTTGGCCTCGCGCTTCTCCAGCGCCTTGCGATCATGCAGGTTGCGCACGAAGTCGAGCAGCTGCGTGACCTCCTTGCGCGCCGACAGCAGCTTGAATCCGGTCGAGGTGAAGATGCCGGGCAGGCCTTCGATCCGCGCGAGCGGCCACGCCAGTGCGGCGCGCAGGCCCGAAACGATCCGCTCCGTGGTGTCCTCGCCAAGCTTCACGGTGCGATGCAGATCGACCGGGCTGCCCATCGTGATCACCGACGCGAGACCCTCGCCGCGGCGAAACGCGGCAGCCTGGTAACAGAACATCCCGCCTTGCGAGTAGCCGGCGAGGTGGACGTCGTGACCGGTGATCGCGCGGATCCGATCGATCGCCTGGCTGACGGCGCGCACGTGATCGTCGAGCGTGCGGTCCATCCCGCCTTCCTCGCGCTCGGGCGCGCCGAAGTCGACGAGCCAGGTGTCGACGCCCGCCCGCGAGAGGTGCGCGACCGCGCTGACGTCGGGCGAGATGTCGTAGACCTCCGAGGCGACCATCAGTGGCGGCACGAGCAGCAGGGGCGCCGCGATCGGCCGTGCGGTCGCGTCGTGACGCCCCGAAGCCACGGGCTCGCGGGCGTACCGCCGGAGCCGATACACGCGCTCCTCGTGGACGACCTCGAACGCCGCCCCGTACGGCGCGGTCAGCCGACCGGCGCGTGCGATCTCCAGCGCGTTCTCCCACGCGAGGCCGACGCGGCGCAGGCGCTTCGCCCACCGCACCTGGCGACGGCGGCGAGCCGTCGGGTTCCCACCATGCTCCGGAGCGGCCATCGCCGCGGAGCCTACCCCGGTTCGCCGGCCAGCCGGTAACCGACGCCGCGCTTGCTCTCGATCAAGTCGTCGGCCTGCACGCTCGCGAGCTTGCGACGAACGCGGTGCACGAGCTCGCGCACGTTCTCGCTATCGGCTTGCACGGAGCGGAACGACAGCGCATCGGCGATCTCGTGCCACGCGACGTACGCGAGCTCCGGATCGGTGACGGTGCGGCGCCGCTCGACGAGCAACTGCAGCAGGCCGAACTCCATCGCGGCGAGCTCGATCGACGACTCGCCGATCCGTAGCACGCCGCCGTCGACGCGCTGGCGGAGGTCGAGCTGGTGGCCCTTCGGCGTGCTCACCTTCGCGCTGAACACCAGCTCGTCGCGGCGCATCGGTGCGGTGCGGCCAGAGCCGCGCGGTGGATCGATCTTGGGGAGCGCCTCGGGCCAGAAGTAGAACTTCACGTCGCCGAGCCGCAGGGTCGTGCCCGATCTCAGCGCGGCCTGCTCCGTGATCCGCGTGCCCTCGACCTCGGTGCCGTTGCGGCTCGAGTTGTCGATGATCTGCCAGTCCGCGCCCTCGAGCTTCACCGCGGCGTGCTCGCTGGACACCGAGGCGTGGAGCACGGCGATCTCGACCCGCGGGTCACGACCGATCTTGCTACCGTCGGTCATCGCATGGGCAACGCCCCACGCATCGATCAGCGACGCGGTCGGGTCCTGGACGCGCGAGAAGATCTGCTCGCTGGTGATGCCAGGCGAAGCGATCGTGACCCCATGAGCCGTACACAGCAGTCCGATCGATCGGGGCGACGAGCACAACAAACAGGCAACCATGCCTGGAGAAGATCACCCGGTTAGACGGGTCTACGCAAGCGATCGGTGAGCCCAGCTGCCACCTGCCATCACCCCGGTTCTCCCACCTGCTCACGTGTGTGTCTGTGACCTCTTCCTCGTCGACGAACCACGCACGTTAGGGTCAGGTGATGGCGCGCGCGGGTGACTACAAGACCGTGTTCGCGCGAGGCATATACTTGTTACATGGGACATCAGCTGGCGTACCTCGCCGCAGTCGTGGGGCTGGCGTGTGGCAGCGCGTGCTCGCTGATCTACAACCCGAGCAATCTGGCGACGGTCAACGCCGATGCCGACGTCGACGCGAAGTACGTCGCCGATGCCGACCCGTCGATGCTGTCGCTCTCGCACGTCACCCCGGCCCTGCTGGTCGAGGGTGAGGGTTCGGGCGGCGGGCGTTCCGGTGTGCTCGTCGTCCACGGCATCCACCTCGTCCCCGGCGCGCAGGTCGCGGTCGCGCTGCACGGTGGTGGCACCGCAAAGGTCACGGTCGACAACACCGCCGCGCAGGTGTCCGACGATGGCTACATGGTCGCGGTGCCGATCATCGTCGACGTCGATCCAGATCTCGACGCCGGCATGACGCTGCGGCTCGATGTCACGGTGACCCAGCCAAACGGCGGCAGCACGATCGCGAAGACCCTCGACATGCTCGAGGAGCCGGCCGGTGCACCGGCGCTGCAGATCGAGGGCCTCGACGAGCTGACAGGTGGGGCGGTCGCACTGCCCTCCGGCGTCAACGAGTTCTCGTCGGTCGAGCTCACCGGCGGCGTGACCGCGATGACGCCGGCGAATGGCCCCGTGATCGTCCGCGCGAGCTCGTCGATCTCGATCACGGGCATCTCGCAGGTCAACGCCGTCGGCAAGACCGGCGGTGCGGGTGGCGCAGCTGGTGGGGCGCTCGGAACGGTCACGGTGCCGCCCACGCCTGGCATGGGCGCGGGCGGTGGCCAGATCTCGGGTGGCGGGGCCTCCTATGGCTCGAAGGGCGGCGGCAATTCACCCGCTCCCGTCGGGGATGCCGCCTTGCGTACGCTCGATGCGCCGAACCGAGGAAGTGGTGGCGCGGGCGGCGCCTTCACGCTCACCGTGCCGGGCGGTAACGGTGGCGCGGGTGGCGGTGGCGGCGGCACGATCGAGATCAGCGCGGCCGGTACGCTGAGCCTTGGCACGATCGAGGCGAAGGGGGCCGCGGGGACCGTCGGTGCCGGGGACGACGGTGGGGGTGGCAGCGGCGGCACGATCCTGCTTCGCTCCGGAGTGTCCGTGTTGGCCACGGCAGTGACCGCCGCAGGTGGTGGGTCCAGCATCGGCCCAGGCGGTGATGGCCGGATCCGGATCGACGCGCCGACCATGGTGCCGCCGGCGACCACCCCGGAGCTCTATCGCGGGCCCTCGTTCCTCGCGACCACGGCGCTGATCACGCGCAACGCGAAGCCGTCGATCAGGGTCCGCGGCGAGCCGTTGCGGCCGAGCAGCTACTTCTTCGTCAACGACGCACAGAACAACATGCGCGGTCCGTTTCCGCCGTTCACGTTCTCGCCGTCGGGCGACGCGGAGATCATGATCGACGAGCCGCTGTTCGAGGGGATCAACCTGCTTTGCATGCAGGTCGAGGGTGCGGACATCGCGGACCAGAAGCCCGAGGCCCGCAACTGCATCAAGATCGTCTACCTGTACGTCAAGCCCGCAGGAGCCTAACGGCTCAGCTTCTTGAGATCGCGCCGGATCTCGGCGAGCAGCTGGACGGTCTGATCGCGCCGGGCCTGGGTCGAGATCGCCTCTTGCGGCTGGATCCGCCGGTACTTCGCCGCGGCCTCGGCGACCGCGGCATCGCCGAGCTTGAGGCTGAGCCGCTTGAGCTCGGTGCCGATGGCCGTGAACTCGGCGATCACG
>JBBJLY010000004.1:0-81225 GCA_037720695.1 Kofleriaceae bacterium
CGCCGGATCGATGCCGTAGTTGTTGCGGTCAGGAGCTCGGATGTCGAGCCCGAACTTGATCTGCGAGAGGGCGTCGGCGCCGGTGGCGGCCCCGATCCCCTTCTGCTGGGCGCCGGTCGCGCGATCGCCCTGGTGCTCGAGGTACTCGGCCGCGGCACGCAGCGCGACGAGCTTCTGCCAGACGCGGCGGGGCAGGGCGGAGTTCTTGCGGAGCGCGTCGACGATCGTGCCGTTGACCCGGTACCAGGCAAACGTCGCGAACGAGGCGCCCTTGGTCGCGTCGTAGCGGGTGGCGGCTTCCGCGAGCCCGGCGTTTCCGAGCGCGACCAGCTCGTCGAACTCCATGTGTCGCTTGACGCGCGGATAGATCATGGCCGCTGCCTTGCGCGGCAGATCCATGTGTCCTTCGACCAACCGCGTGCGCTCCAACGCATCCACGGGCGGAGCGTAGCGTAAAGCTGATACGTTCGGTGCGTGGCGCTGTTCACCCGGCTCGAGGCCGCGGCACTGGCGGAGATCGCTGCGCGATTCTCGCTCGGGTCCGTCCAGCGGGCCGAGCCGCTCGCCGCGGGGACGATCAACTCGAACTTCTCGGTCGAGACCGCGACCGGGCACTGGTTCGTCCGCGTCAACGAGGGCAAGGCGCAGGACGACGTCGCCTGGGAGGCCGCGCTCGTCGAGGCGCTCGCCGCGGGCGGCGTGACCACGCCACCGCCGATGCCCGCCACGGATGGCCGGCCGTACGCGCCGCTCGGCACCACCGGCAAGTGGGTCAGCGTGTTCCCGTGGCGCGCTGGCCACCACCTCGACGCGACCGCGGTGACCAAGCACGCCGTGCACGAGCTCGGGGTCGCGCTCGGCGAGCTGCACCGGGTCGGGCTCGAGCTGCCCGCGGCCTGGCGCCGGCCGAGCATCTACGATCACGATCACCTGGTCGCCCGCCACGCCGGGTTCTCCGCGCTTCCCGATCCAGTGCTGTCCCCGGCGATCCCGCTGCTCGCCGAGGCGCTCACGTTCGCCGGCGAGCGAACGGCGATCCGCCAGCGTGCGACCCACGGGATCATCCACGGCGATCTGTTCCGCGACAACGTGCTGTGGGAAGCCGACCGGCTGGTCGCGATCCTCGACTTCGAGCAGGCCTCCGGTGGCAGCCTGGTCTACGACCTCGCGGTCTGCATCAACGACTGGTGCTGGACCGGCGAGCCGCGGCTCGAGCTGGTCGGTGCGCTGCTCGATGGCTACCGATCGAGGCGCGCGCTCTCCGAGGCTGACCGTGCGGCGCTACCTATAGAAGTGCGGGCCGCCGCGGCGCGGTTCACGATCACGCGCATCACGGATGTCTATTTGGCAAGGGTCCCAAACCCCGACAAAGACTTCCGTGCCTTTCTGGCGCGGTGTGAAGCTTGGAAGGGTCCAGCACTTGGCCAACTTAGCTCGCTGTTGTAGCGTCTGCGCGCCTGGCGCATCTCGTGCAAAGTCCGGCTAACGATTCATGAACCGGCTGTTTCTCACTGCGGCAATCCTCGCGTCGATCGCGGGCTGCGCGAAGCGCGGCACGTTCGTACCGGGGACCAAGATCCCGTACTCCGACGCGAACAAGACCGCCCTCGATGCGTGCGAGGTCTATCGTCGTGCCGTCGAGGAGCGCAACGTGGACGGACTCATGCTGATGGTCCATCCCGAGTACTGGGAGGACAGCGGCACGCCCTCGGGTAGCGATGACTACGGCTACGAAGGGCTCCGCAACGTCCTGCTGACGCGGCTCCTCAAGGCCACCGAGATCCGCTACTCGGTGCGCTACATCGGCATCCGCCAGCAGTGCACCGAGCTCCAGCCGAAATGTCGCGCGGCCGTCGACGTCCTGATCGACGCCAGCTACACGGTGACCAACGCATACGGCAAGCCGAGTCGTCCCGACAAGCGCGACCAGAACCAGCTCGTTCTCGAGTGGGACGGCCGGCGCTGGACGTTCCTCAGCGGCATGTAGTCAGTCGCGGATGCGGCCGGTCGTCTCGAATGTGAGGCGCTCGAGCCAGTCGACGGCGAGCAGCCGATCGCCGCTCGTCATCTGATCGCCGCCCGACAGCAGGCCGATCGCGAGCTCGAGCCGCGCCCGATCGTGTGTGCGATGCGCGGCGACCGCGAGCCGGCGCGCAGCATTCTTCACGAAGCCCGGGCCTGGCAAGCCGCGCGACAGTGCGAGCTCGAGCTGCTTCGCGACCTCACCGTGCTGTCGCTGTCCCGCGCGCTGCAGCGCGAGCAGGTAGTGGGCGAACCCGAGCTGCGGCTCGGCCTGCGTGGCGAGCCACGCGAAGAACACGGGCGGCGTCGTGCCTGGCGTGAAGAAGTACGAGCGCAAGGCGTTGCCGGCGGGACCCTGATGATCGAGCGCGAACGCGTAAGCCTCGAGCTGGCGGCGATCCGTACCGTCGATCGGGAGCACGAGTGCGGCCGCGACCAGGCTGCGTGCGCGCTTGAGATCTCCGCCATCCGCCGCGAGCTGCGCGAGGCGATCGTAGGCCTGCGCGCGGATCGTCGACGTCAAGCTGTGGCTGGTCGCGATCGCGGTCCAGATCGTCGCGGCCTCGGTGCGTTCGGCGGGCGCACCGCCGGCCAGCATCGCGGCGAGCGCGAGCTGGAATTTCGGCTCCTCGGGCGCGTCGGTGCAGACCTCGCGGACCAGCGAGATCGCGCGCCCGCGATCGGTCTCGGCCTGCGCGCGGTCGAGCCGCGCGGCGATCGCGTGCGGGCAGGGGCGCGAGAACACGCTGCCACCGCGGAACCGCTCGGCGGTCGCCTCGATCAGCGCCTTCGGGATCTCGAGCTTGGCCAGCATCGCGAGCCACTCGGCCTCGAGCGTGGCGAGCGGCACGCCATACGCGGCCTGAAAGTCGCCGCCGTTGCGATAGACCGCGCGCAGCTTCGCCGGGCCGTGCGCGTCGAGCAGGAACCGGAGGAACGAGCCGGCTGTTGTGTAACCCTGCGCCGACGACACCGAGAAGAACGACAGCCCGAGCAGCGACGAGATCCGCGGCGCGCGGCCGTCGTTCTTGGCCTGGATCACGCGCACCGACTCGTGCGGGTTGGGGCGATCGTAGCCGCTCGGCCAGTCGACGGCGACCGCGAGCCCCTCGACCAGGCCCGGGCTCGCGAGCAGTGGCAACCCGAGGACGCGCTGCGCCGCGACGCCGAAGATCGGGTCGCCAAACTCGCTCGCCACCGCATGTGCGATCTCGTGACGGAGCGAGCCGTGTGGGAACGACCGGTGGTCGAGATAGATCTCCTTGCGCCACGGCTTCGCCATCTCGACGTCCTTGGCCCCCATCAGCCGCGCCTTCTGATCTCGATCCGCGAAGTAGAACGAACGCAGCTTGCGCGATGCGCCGATGCCGAGCTGCGCGACCACCTGCGCGTAGCGAAACTCGTGGTCGCGCGCCACCAGCTCGATGTCAGCCTCGATCTCGGGCGTCTTCGCGTAGTGGATGATGAAGTGCTCGGTCTCGAGCCGGCCGGCGAGCGCGGCCTCGACATCCTCGGTATCGACCGCGTAGCCGAGCTCGCCGCTGGTGAGCCGGAGCGCGAGTGCTCCCGCGATCGCCACCACGGCGATCGCGATCGCCCCGAGGCGCCGCCCCGCGGGTCGCGGATCTCGCAACCGCACCCGGTAGGTCGGCACGTCGAGCCGCGCGCAGATCGCCGCGAGGATCGCGATCAGCCATCCGAGCTGCTCGAGTCGCGACCACAGGAGCGGCATCCCGAGCTCGACGTTCTCGTCGTACAGGTTGCCCGGGAAGTAGCCGAGGATCGCGTTGTACGTGAACACCGCGGGCGCCGAGTAGAACCGCCACAGCGCAGCGATCGCGACCACCAGTGCAGGCAGCTGCGCGAGCCACGCCGACCGCTTGCGGGGCCCAGCCACGATCCCGATCGCGTGCCCGATCCCCGCGCCGAGCACGGCCGTCGACACCGGCAGCGCGAGGTACGCCTTGATGCCGAACCACCAGTCGCAGGTCGGCGTCCAGATCCCGCGAACGATCGAGATCACGGCCGGAATCATCGTCACCGCGACCGCGACCGCGATCGCCCCCAACGTCCCGGCCGCCAGCGCACGGGCAGGGTAGCTCGCTCGTTCTCCTCGGGCCTGGAGCTCCTTCGCGAATGCGCGCCCGAGGTCCGCCCCCGCGATCGCCGCGAACAACGTCATCGCGATCGCGAGCTCGTACCCGAGCACGCCGAACAGCGGCAAGAATCCGAGCCCGATCCCGTACATCACCGCCAGCGCGAACCAGATCCGCGAGCGCCAGCGCACGGCCACCAGCTGGCGAACTGCCGCCCGGGTGTGTCCCGACATCATGGTCCGCAGTCTCGGGTCCTCGGCCAGACGGCCTCCGACACCTTTGCGCATCGGTCCCTGGTATGGTGAGCCGTGTCCGACGCCGACCCGAAGCACGCCGAGCGGCGCGTCGAAGCGCGGCGCCCGATCGAGCTGAAGGTCGAATACAAGCGGCTCAACACGTTCTTCGCCGACTACACCAAGAACATCTCGCGGGGCGGAACGTTCATCAAGACCAGTCGACCGCTACCGGTCGGCACCGAATTCCTGTTCAAGCTGTTCATCCCCGATCGCGACCAACCGCTGACCATCCACGGCGAGGTCCAGCGCATCATCGACGCCGCCACAGAACCGGGCGAGGAATCAGGTATGGCCATCCGCTTCGTCTATCGCGAAGGTGACCCCCAGGTCGAGATCGCCCGGGTCGTCGAAGGCATGATGACCGAAAGCCTCGGTCCGCGCCTGTTCGCAAAGCTCATGGATCAAGCGCGCAAGCGCACGAGGTAACCGTGGCGTCCGCTCGCTTCCTTCGCTACCTCGCTCCGAACGTCATCACGCTGTCGTCGATGATCTTCGGTCTCGTCTCGCTGTGGTCGGCCCACAACGGGCGCCACGACCTCGCCGCGTGGATGATCATCTACGCCGTCCTCACGGATCGCCTCGACGGTCTCGTCGCCCGTGCCGTCAAGGGCACGAGCGAGCTCGGGATGCAGCTCGACTCGTTCGCCGACTTCCTGAACTTCGGCGTCGCCCCCGCGTACCTCGTCCTCACCTACCTGTCGAACCGGACCGACCTGCCGTACCACGAGGGCGGCACGGCCCACACGCTGCTGTTCATCGCGTGCGGCGCGTACATGCTGTGCGGCGTGTTCCGGCTCGCTCGCTACAACGTCCTGTCGGACGACCAGATCCCAACCAAGATCTTCTTCGGGTTCCCGACCACGCTGTCCGGCGGTTTGATCGCGATCTGGTTCCTGCTGTTCCTCAAGTACGACCCCACGTTCCCCGCGTTCGGTGGGGCCAAGCTGTTCGGCGGGCTGTTCACCACCCCGTCGTACGTCTGGAAGTACCTCCCGATCTTCGTCGCGGTGATGGGCTACCTGATGGCCTCCCGCCTCCCGATCCCGAAGGTCGGGATGACGAAGAACAAGCTCGTCAGCTTCGTCTTACTGTTCCTCGTCGCGCTCGGCTATGTGTGCGGCTTCGCGATGCGTTACCCCGAGATCTGCTTCGGCATGCCCACGATCTGGAGCATCATGTTCCTGATCTGGGGCCAGGCCTCGGCGTCCGCACGCGCGATGTACCCGCCGCCGCTGTTCCCCAAGAACGAGCCCGAGAAGCCGCTGGTCCGGCCGCAGGCCGACATCGAGGACATCGTCCTCGACGAGAGCCCCAACGGCAAACCGCCCATGTGACCCGGCCTGGGGTTACGATGCAGCCGTGGACGACGATCCGGCGAAGCATCGCGTCCTCCTGATCTACGACCGGAGCGAAGCCCGCGGCGCGATCTTTGTCGGTCTCGTGCTCGTGCTGTCGGCCGTCCCGGTCCTCATGCTCTCCGTGTGGACCAACGACATCGTGCTGTTGCTCGGCACGCTCTACCTGCCAGCAGCGCTCGGCTTCGGCGTGCGTGCGTTGCTCGGCGGGATCGCGCGCTACTCGGTCGCGTCGTTCAATCTCCGGCACCTCCACAATCGCCCGACCGGGCTGCCGGCCGCGCGCCTCGTCGAGTGATCGTCGACTGATCAGGGTTTCCCGGTGCGCTCGCGGTGCTTGCAGCCAGGCCAGCAGCAGGGCCGGCGCAGGCCGTCCTGCAAGCCTTCCTGGGTCCGCACGATGCGGCGCTCACGCGTGGTCGCTTGCTTGGCATCCTCGACCCAGCAGATGTACTCGTTGCGAGCGAGCGGTGTGAGATCGTTCCAGGCCTGGAGCGTTTCCGGCGTGGCGATCAGGACCGCACGCAGGTCTGCGGGGAGCCGGTGGACGACGCCTCCAGGGACACGGCTCATCGCGCGCAGCGTATCGCGTGATCGCTACGGGTGCAGCACGATCGCCGCGGCGGCGGGGCCGTCCAGCGGTGCGGACAGCTTGACCCCGTTGGCCGTCAGGTCGAACGCAAAGATCGCGAGGTACTCGTCGGTCTCGAGCGTTCCCGGGGCATCGCCCGGCATGTGCACGGTGGTCCAGGTGAACACGTCGGCGGCGGTGCGGAACTCGACGTCTCGCTTCGCGCCCTCGCGCGGCTTCAACGGGAACGCCTCCTTGCCGACCACCGGTGGGCCCTTCGCGGTGCCCTGACCTGCATCGCCGTGGCACTTCGCGCAGTTCGCGCCGAACAGCTTTCCACCGCGCTCGATCTGCGCCGCGAGCGCGTCCGCGGGTGGGGCTGCGGTGGCAGGCGTGGGGGTGGTAGCGGGTTTGTCACTGCCGCCGCAGGCAGCGATCAGGAATAGCGAGGCGAGGAGCTTCATCCCGCAACGGAGGGCGCTCGACCCGACGGCGTTACAGGGAAACGGCGCTACTTCCGCTTGGGGCCGGTGCACTCGGCTGCGCGCCCGAGCTGACGAAGCGCGCGGCACCGCAGCTCGCGCGCCTCGGGCGCGAGGTCGTGCGAGGGCCACTCGCGTGCGAACCGCTCGGTCAGCGCGAGCGCACGTTCCGGCGACGTGAGCGGACCGAGCTCGATGCGGATCGCCTCGACCAGCGCGATCGGTGACCACGTCTTGTCGCTCGCATCTGCGATCGCGAGACACTCCTTGACGGCAGCGTCGTAGCTGCCCTGTCCGCGATGGAGACGCGCCCGCCGCCACCGCTCGTTCAGGGTGGGCGCGGCGGGGGCGGCATTCAGGGATGCATCGATCGGAACGGGGGGAGCTGCATCGCGGGTCGTCGCAACACGTTGGGCCGCCGCGTCCGCGATCCGTGCCGCATCGGAAACGACCTCCGGTCCTGCATCGGGTGCCGCATCTGGTCCGTCATCTGGCGGCGATGCGTCGGGGAGCTGTGGTTTGACCGCCACGGGCGGCGCGGCAGCTGCCAGCAAGCGGCGAGCAGATGCCGCGCCGCGGCAGGCGCTGCGTCGGGCCACGGGCGGCCCGGCGCGGCGACCGCCGACCGACCGCCACCGTGCCTTCGTGGACGGCGACGGAGCCGCCACCGCGCGCGTCGACGGTGAGCGAGTAGACCGTGCCCGTCGCGACAGCCTCGATCGCGCCGCCGCGCAGCACGAGGCGATGCGCGAGCGCGCCGGGCCAGAGCCGCGCGGTGACGGTGCCACGATCGACGTCGACCACGGTCTCCTCCGGGGTGGTGCGCGCGATCCGGTAGCGCGTGGCGGGCTCCGCGATGATCGCGACCCGATCGCCGATCGAGATCGCCGCGCCGAGCTGCCCGGACGGTCGGAGCAGGAGCAACAGCATCACCGCCGCCGCGGCGAGCCCGAAGCCGCCGACCAGCCACGGGACCCAGACGCGACGCGCGTGCACTTCGGTGGCCCTCGTCGTCGCGAGCCGGGCGACGTATGCGCGCGCGTGATCATCCCGCACGCCGACGCCGCGTGCGCGCTGGACCAAGACGTCGAGACGCGTGCTCACAGAACCTCGCTCCCATGAGAGGCGGGCAGGACACCGGATTCGTCAAACGATCGATCGGCGACGCAAGTCATGGCTTCGACTCCAGATACTGCGCGAGCTCCGTGCACGCGTGGCGGTTGCGGCTCGCCGCGGTGTTCGCGAACGTCGACAGCACCTTGCCGGCCTCGTCGGCGGTGAGCTCGAGGATCGACATCAGGACAAACGCGTCGCGCTTCCTGTCGGTGAGCGTGGCGAGCGCGCGCCGCAGCATCACCATCTCGGCCGCGGCTGCCGCGTCGGCATCGAAGATCTCGGGATCGACGTTCTCCGTGGCGATGTACCGCGCCTCCTTGCGGCGCGCCTTTGCGGCGGTGCGCGTCGCGATCGTGAGCGCCCAGGTCCGAGGGTTCGCCTCGCCGCGAAACCCGTCCAGCCCGCGGTACAGCGCGATCATCGTGTCCTGCACGGCGTCGTCGGCAAGCGCCCCGCCGCCGAGCACGTAGAACATGTGCTTGCGCACCACTCCGTAGAGCTCGAGCAGGAGCTCGTCCCTGGCGACGCGTTCGCCGGCCTGCGCCCGCCGCGCGAGGTCCAACAACTCCACTGCCGCCACTGACGGTTGGTAGGTCCGTGCCAGATCGTTGTCAAGTCAGCGACCCGAGCGGCCAAATTTGTTTGACGAATCCCGCCGGCTCGTCGCCACTACAGGCGCAACATGAAGAGACATCTGCTGGTTGGGTTGTTCGTTGCAGGGTTCACCACGACCGCGGCCGCGCAGGTCGTCGCGCTCGACGTCTTCCTCGAGCAACGCGTCGCCGAGGAGCTCGCCGCCGATGGCACCATCCTGTCTCGGCTCGGCGTGGCGCTCGATGTCGAGAGCGTCGGTGACAAGCTGCTCGTGTCGCTCGTCGATCCGGCGACCCGGCGCGCGCTCGCGACGACCAAGATCGACGCGGTGCCCGCGGATCGCGAGGCGGCGGTCGCGATGGTCACGCAGGTGGTCGCGAACCTGACCACGCAGCTCACGAGCTCGAGCTCAACTGCAACAGCCGTCAAGACCGTTCTCGAGGACGAGCGCAAGCATCGCGAGCACAAGGAGGCCGCCGAGACGGCCTTCAAGCAGGAGGAGATCCGGTTCAACGATGTGCCGATCGTCTCGGGTGGGAAGGACGGCGTGAGTACCGAGCTGGCGATGATCCCGTACCGTGGCGGCCGCCGGCTGACGCCGCCGGAGTTCTTCGACGCCGTCGAGCGTCCTGATCTGACCACTACCTACAATCAACGCCGGAACGGCGGCATCGGTGCGATCGTCGTCGGTAGCGCCGTGGCCTTCGCGGGCCTCGTCGTGATCGGGACGAAGGGCGGGGCATCCTGTGACGGCCCGTACCTCAGCGACGAGTACGACAGGTGCCGCGACCAGTCGCTGAAGTGGCTGGGCATCAGCACCGGTCTCCTCGCTGGCGGCGGCCTCGTGGCCCTGGGCGGCCACTTCGTGTACACGCACGCCAATCCCGTCGACAAGAACGAGGCGTACGACCTCGCCGAGAAGTACAACAAGAAGCTGCGGACCAAGCACGGCCTCCCTGCGCTCTCGCAGCAGACGAGGCGCTTCCACGACGTCGCAATCGCTCCCTACGCCGATGCGGGCGGCGGAGGGCTCACACTGGCCGGCCGGTTCTAGCGCGCATCTCCGGCTACCCCCCCGGCGGGCTTGACGTCCGCCGAGCCTCGCGCTATCCGAAGGCTTCCTCGGGGGTTTAGCTCAGCGGGAGAGCATCGGCTTTGCAAGCCGAGGGTCTGGGGTTCGATCCCCCAAACCTCCACGTACTTAGGTTATCAAGAATCAGTCTAGGACCCAGCTAGGACCCGCGTCTCACTTCCGGGTCCTGGCTACACTGACCGTCAGGGAGGCCAGCCAGGCTTCGACTGCGGCGCGGGGATACCGGATCAAACGGCCCACGCGTACGAACGGTGGACCCTCCGCGTTCCGGCGCCACTTCGTTGCGGTGACTGGCGAGATCGTCAACTCGGGAGCACAGCTGCTTCTCGTCGAGAAAATTCGACGGCTCCGTCGGCGGCGCTGGCTCCATCGGGGCCGCTGGTGCGGCGTGCATCAGGAGTTGCACGAGCGCGGGGTCACGCGTGATCCGCGCCTCGATCGCCGCCGGCGAGGCAGTGGACGCAGCGTTCTGCGTGCCTCGCTTGGCCGCACGTTTCGCGTCGCCCTTGCGCTTCGCGTACTCGAGGTCAACGAGGTCGCGAGCCTGGAACATCGGGCGATTCTCGACATCGTCGTCGGCCGCCGAAGGACCGTTGGCCGACGGCAGCACGGGAGTCTGCGCCTGCGCGTGTAGCGCGACCTTGCCCATGACGAGCCCCGGGAACATCTCGGCGGCTTTCTCGGCGAACCTCATCGGCAAGTCGATCGCGCTCCGTGGCCGGCTCTCCTCGTCGGATCCCTCCGGATCGTCGTCGTCGTCGTCTGTTTCCTCTGCGTGAGATCGCGCCGGGAGCAGTGCCGGCGCGAACGCCGCGTTGCGAGGGAGACCTTCGCGTTGGCTATCATCTTGGCGAGCTCCACGTGCGAATCGGTCACGATGCGCAACGCGTCGCTGTTTGTCCGCATCAACTTAGTCATCCGATCAACGTTCGCTACGCCCGCGAGTACCGCGACGATCCGTCGGTGCTCGAGAAGGTGCTCGTTCCTACTCCGTCCGGCGCGCAAGTCCCGCTCTCCCAGGTCGCCGAGATCAAGACGGTGACCGGCCCGCCGATGATCCGCTCTGAGGACGGCAAGCTCGTGGGCTTCGTGTTCCTCGACACGACCCGCGCGAATCGTCGACTACGTGGACGACGCGCGCGCGGTGATCGCCCGTGACGTACAGCTGCCCATGGGCGTCCGGATCGCGTGGGTCGGTCAGTTCCAGTACAACGAGCGTGCGGACAAGAAGCTCGTGATCATCCTGCCGATCACGCTGTTGATCGTGTTCTTCCTGCTCTACCTCAACACGCGATCACTGGTCGAGACCGGCATCGTGCTGCTCGCCGTGCCGTTCTCGCTCGTCGGCTCGATCTGGCTGATCTTCCTGGTCGACTACAACGTCAGTCAGGCGGTGAAGCTCGGCATGATCGCGCTCGCGGGCCTCGATGCGGAAACCGGCGTCGTGATGCTGCTGTACCTGACCCACGCGCATCGGCGGTGGAAGGACGAGGGGCGACTCCGCACGCAGGAGGACCTGCGCGAAGCCATCGTCGAAGGCGCTGCGCATCGCATCCGACCGAAGCTGATGACCGTGCTCACCATGATCGGTCTCGTGCGGGTGCTGTGGAGCACCGGCGCGGGCGCCGATGTCATGAAGCGGATCGCCGCCCCGATGGTCGGCGGTCTCGTGACGTCCTTCCTCCTCGAGCTCCTCGTCTATCCCGCCGTCTTTGCCATGTGGAAGGGCTTCCACCTCCCGCCGGCAGCAACTGAACCGACACCAACGGGACTCGCTTCGAGGTCAAGGTCACCGAGAGGGGGTTCGAGCCCGACGACATAAACGTGCCCGCGGCAAAGCCCGTGACGCTCGTGTTCGAGCGCAAGACCGATCAAACGTGCGCGAAGCAAGTGGTCATCAAGATGGCGGACGGTTCCAAGATCGAGAAGGAGCTTCCGCTGAACACCCCGGCCGAGATCGCAGCGACCTTTCCGACCGCCGGCAAGCTCGGTTACGCGTGCGGCATGGACATGGTCAAGGGCACGCTCACGGTCCAGTAGCCTGGGACCGCACATCGCGCCGGCCTCGGAGACCACGAGCCGGAGCACGTACAAACCGTGCCGGTACATCGCCATCCGATACGGCGCGAGGAACCCCGCGCGCGAGCGCCCGGCGGCGTCGCGTATCGGTAGCGAACGAGGACGTGGTTGATGATGCCGGTCTGCACTGCGTCGATGATGTCTTCCTTGCCCTCGTGGTCGCCCGTCAAATCAGCCGATTAGCGGGTCCGAGCTTCATTACGCGGCCGGCAACGCGCCGCGTTCGACGGGGAACCATCGAGCTGAGAAAGTTCGCGCGCTTGGTGTCCTGCCAGACGAGAGCGTCACGGACGGATCGATCGAACGCCGGCCGCTCGCACCAGCGGCAACTGGAGGCCGTGAGACTCGACTTGAGTACGGTCTCGGAAGGCCAGATACGCGACGCCCAGCGAAGCCGTGAGCGCGAGGTGAACGACGCGGTTGTGCCCGTACTTGCCGCGGTCCACGCGACGTAGTCCTTCTCCGCGTGTGCGGCTGAAGGCAATGCCAGGGCGACCAACAGGATCACGATCGGTCGCACGATGGTCAAACTGCCCGACCACGGCCGCGCCGGCCGGTACCGCCCCCGGCTCTGCAAGCCCAAGCGTGAAACAAACACACTGTAGTTGGGATGCCAATCATCGCGTGATACCCATGTCCAATGCCCGCGGACGAGCAACGCGAGCGGGTGCGATCGATGCGCCGGCTGCTCGCGGAATTCAACGTCTACCGGTGGGCGGGGCGGATGGTGGTCGATGCAGCTGGGGGGCCGCAATGAGCGCATGCTCGGTCGCCTCACCACCAGATCGGGACCGCTGGCGTGAAGCACATGTTGGCGCCGGCGAATGTAGACCTTCTCGCGCAGCTCGCGTAGTCGCGGGTGCTGCTCGCGTTCGACTTCGACGGCACCCTCGCTCCGATCGTCGCCGACCGCGAGCAGGCCCAGATGCGCGCTCGGACCCGGACGCTGTTCACCTCCACGTGTGCCCTCTATCCGAGCGCGGTGATCTCGGGGAGAAGTCAACGCGATGTCACCGCGCGGCTCCGAGGGATGGGCGTGCGGTATGTCGTCGGTAACCACGGGATCGAGCCGGGGGCCAACATCGCCTCGTTCGAGCGGGACATCGCCGTCGTGCGACCCGTCCTCGCTCGCTGCCTGTCTGACGTGCAGGGCGTCGAGATCGAGGACGCGCGCTACACGCTCGCCGTCCACTATCACCACGCGCGCCGCCTGCGCGATCAGAGAGAGATCGATCGCTTGCTGTGCTGCCTGGTCAAGCTGCGGAAGGAAGGTCGCCGCGATGAAGCGTGACGTGCATCCAAGGTATCCACTCGGTCCCGCCCTCGACTTCCTCGAACGCACGTGGCGCGTGAACCACGCGATGCAACGCATGTCCAATCGAATGGCGCGCGACCTCGGGCTGACCGGACCGCAGCGCCTGGTCGTTCGCTGCATCGGCAAGTACCCCGGGCTGCCGGCGAGTCAGCTCGCCACGATCCTCCATCTCGATCGAGGCACGATCTCGGCGGCGGTGAATCGTCTCGAGCACCGTGGCCTGATCGAGCGACGCGCGGATCCCAGCGATGGACGACGGGTCACGCTCGGTCTGACGGCAGAGGGGCGCGCGAAGGATCGGCCAACCGCATCCACGATCGAGTCGACGGTCGAGCACCTCCTGCGCAATACCCCCGCGTCGGATCTCGAGGCAACAAGCCGCGTTCTCGGGGCGCTGGCCGAGGCACTCGAGCGCGAGGCCGATCAGCTTGGACCCGACGTGACCACCGCGGCTCCCGAGGTCGCCGTGAAGGATCGCGGTGTCTAATCACGAGACAGCTAGCATTCGGCGACTTGTTGCCGAGTGCATCGACAGCTACGAGAAGCTAGCGATCGTCGTCCGCCTCAGCCGCACACGAGGCGCACCGCAAACGGCGGCCGAGCTCGCAGCCGCGAGCGCTCTTCCGGTCGAGTTGGTTGCCGAGGCGTTGACCGCGTTGACTCGTGATGGCCTGGTCAGGTCGACAGAACCAAACGATGGTGGATGGTCGATCGATCCGAGCGGGTCGAGGGCTGCGACTGTCGATGCGCTGGCACGGCTCCACGATCAAACTCCCGTGGACGTGCTCAGGATGATGAGCGAGGTCGCCATGGAGCGGGTTCGCTCGCTGACCGCCAGACGCTTTGCCGACGCCTTCCTGGTTAGCGTGAAGAAGAAGAAGGAGGACCCCGATGCCTGAGTTCGTCTACGTGCTGTGCATGGTCACCAGCATGCTATGCGCTGGGCTCTTGCTGCGCAGCTATCGGAAGACACGGGGGCGACTGCTGATGTGGAGCTCGCTATGCTTCGTGGGCCTCGCGTTGAACAACATCTTGTTGCTCGTCGACCTCGCGGTGGTACCCACGATCGACCTTCGCTTGGTTCGGAGCGGTTCCGGCATCGTCGCGCTTGTACTACTCCTGGTCGGCCTTGTTTGGGAGAGCCGCTGACATGGAGGCCCTGAATACGTTCCTGTATGGGACGCTGACCGCGCTGTCGTTCGTAGCGGGGTTGTTCTTCGTCAGGTACTGGAGAATGACCCGCGATCGTTTCTTCGTGTTCCTGGTGATCACGTTCTGGGCGCTGGCGGCCCACTGGGCGTCGATCGCTGGCGGCACCGACGAGCACGCCGTCAGCTACTACCTGCCGCGATTGGGTGCGTTCCTCGTGCTCTTGATCGGGATCGCCGACAAGAATCGGCGTGGGGCAACCGTCATTTCGGACGAGGGCTGACGCGACGATGGAACAGGACACGCCACCTAGGCCGGCGCCGAGCCCCGGCCCCTCCGACCCCGAGCCCCTCCCATCATCGTCCGCGCTCGTCCGACCGAGGCCGTTCTCCGCGGTCGTCAACCGCGGCTACCACCTGTGGCTGCAGACCAAGGCGCGGTTCAGCCCGACCGAGCGCCAGCGGTTGTTCGGACTCACGATCGCGATCGGAGGCGTGTGTGGCGTGGTCGCGGTCGCGTTCCATCAGAGCATCCGGTGGCTCGAGGTCCTCACGATCGAGCGCGCCTTCGGAGCTTCCGGCGACAGCTGGATCGGGTGGGTGATCCTGGTGCCCACGCTGGGTGCGCTGCTCGCCGGGGCGATGCTCTACTACGTTCCGGGCGCACGCGGGAGCGGTGTGCCCCAGGTCAAGGTCGCCTACGCCAGCAAGGCGTTGAAGCTCCGGCTTCGCGACTCCGTTGGCAAGTTCTTCATCGGGGTCGTACAGATCGGCACGGGATCATCGCTCGGGCGTGAGGGACCGACCGTCCAGATCTGCGCCGGGGTGGCCAAGGGGATGGGCAAGCTGGTTGGAGTCTCAGCCCAGAACCTCAAGCTCCTGCTGCCGGTCGGCGCCGCGGCCGGGATCGCGGCCGCGTTCAACGCTCCGATCGCGGCGGTCACCTTCACGATCGAGGAGATCGTCGGCAAGCTCGACCAGACGCTACTCTCCGGCGTGATCGTCGCCGCTGCGCTCGCAGCGGTCGTCGAACGCAGCATCCTCGGCGAGAACCCCGTGTTCTCGATCCCGCAGGGATACGGGCTCGATCACGCGTCGTCGCTCATCCTGTATGCGGCACTCGGTGTCGCGGCGGCGCTGGTGTCGGTCGCCTTCACCGAGTCGCTTCTGCGGCTGCGGCGACGGTTCAACGCGTCGAGCAAGTTGCCCGTGTGGGCGCGCCCCGCGGTCGGAGGTGCCGTGACCGGGCTGCTCGGCGTGGGCGTGATGCTGCTCGTCCACGTCGGAGGGATCACCGGCGGTGGGTACGAGGGGCTCGCCGGAGCGCTGTCTGGCAAGTTCACGGTCCAGGTCCTGCTCGTCCTCGGTGCGGCCAAGCTGGTCGCTACGGTGTTCTCGTATTCGAGCGGCGGGGCCGGCGGCATCTTCGCGCCGTCGCTGTTCATCGGCGCGATGCTCGGCGGTGCGTTCGGCGCGCTCGACGTCGAAGTATTCGGCCACAGTCATTCGGAGGTCGGCGCGTTCGCCCTGGTCGGGATGGGGGCCGTGTTCGCCGGCGTCATCCGGGCGCCGATCACGTCGGTCCTGATCATCATCGAGATGACGGCCGGGTATGGCCTGACCCTGCCCCTGATGATCGCGAACATGATGGCCTACGGCGTCGCGCGCCACCTCAGGCCAATGCCGATCTACGAGGCATTGCTCGAGCAGGATGGGATCCAGCTACATGCCAAGAAGCCGGCGGCCGACACTCTCGATGGCCTGGCGATCGTGCAGATCAAGCTGGATGCCGGTCCTCATGCGGAGCTCGCGCCCAGCGATCGCGCCGCTCGCATTCTCGCGATCGTGGAGTCCGCGGGCCGGCAGGCGGTGTTCCCGGTGCTCGATCGAACACGCCACCTGGTCGGCATCGTCACGCTCGACGACGTCACGATGCTGGCGGCCGACGCGGAGTTCGAAGGGCTGATATGCGCGACCGACCTGATGCGCCCGCCGGTCAGCCTGCACCTCCACGATCTGGTGAGCCGCGCTCTCGAGCTCATGCTCTCGATGGGAGTGCGCGAGCTGCCAGTGGTCGATGGGGAGGGCGTGCTCCTTGGCCTGATCGACGAGGCCTCCATCGCCCACGAGTTCATGCGGGTCCGCGCCGCCGAGCACGCGGATGCGGCGGCCTCTGGACTGCTCCCCGGAATCGGGGACGGATGATCTCGGCGCCGGGCCTCGCGGAGCGGGCGCGCGTGCTGGAGTTGCTCAAGCGGCACGGCTGGAACTCGACGTCGTTTCAGATCCTCGATCCTGGGTTTCGCTACTTCTTCGACGGTGACGATGCGTGCGTCGGCTACGTGGATACCGGTCGTGCATGGGTAGCGGCGGGACCACCGGTCGCGCCACTCGAGCGTCTCGACGAGGTCGCCACCCGGTTCGTCGCCGCGGCCACGGCGGCCGCGCGGCGTGCGAGCTGCTTTGGAACCGAGCCCCGGTTTCGCGACGCGACGCGGTGGCCGGCCCTTCGCGTCGGCGACTAGCCGAGGTGGGTGCCGGGAGAGTGGGCGGATATCGTCGAGCGGAGCCGCAGCTCCCGGGAGCAACTTCGCGCGCTCGCGCGAAGGGCGTGGTCCCGGGCACTCGAACTGACGGAGCTCCGGCCCGACCACCCGACGCGGCGCCAGATCGATGCGTTTATCGGTCGCTGGCTCGCGTCGAGGCGGATCGCGCCGATGGGCTTCCTGGTCCAGATCGATCCGTTCGAGTTTCCAACGAGCGTCGCTACTTCGTGGCCGAGCGCGCCGGTCACGTCGGCGCCTTCCTCGGCATCATCCCGATCTACGCGCGCAGCGGCTGGTTCTTCGAGGACTTCCTCCGTGACCGTGATGCACCGAACGGCACGGTCGAGCTGCTGGTCGATGCCGGGATGCGCGCCGCCGCGGCGGCGTCCGTTCCGTTCGTCACGCTCGGCCAGGTGCCGCTCGCGGGAGAGGTCGGGTCGTGGTTACGCGCGGCGCGGCTCCTCGGTCGCTCGCTGTTCGATTTCGATGGCCTCCGGGCGTTCAAGGCGAAGTTCAAGCCGCAGGCGTGGGATCCGATCTTCCTGTCCTATCCGCCCGGTCGCAGCGGCCTGATCGCGCTCGTCGATACGCTGACCGCGTTCGCCCGCGGAGGCTTGCTCCGGTTCGGCATCGAGTCGATGCTGCGGGGGCCGGCGATCGTCGTGCGCGGCCTCGCCGTCCTGCTCGCGGTCTGGACAATCCTGCTGGCGCTCCCCGCGAGTGGGCGGTTCTTTCCGTCGTCTGCGTGCCAGTGGGGCTGGGTCTCGTTCGACGCGGTGCTCGGCGTCGCGCTGTTCGAGTGGCTCGCGGATCTCGTTGCGACCGTCGTGACGCTCGACGCGATCGCCACGGTGACACAAGCGATCGCGCTCGGCCTGCCACGTGATCGTGGCGCGCTGGACGTGTTCGCGATCGTCATCGCCGTGCTCGCACCCACGGTCGCCGCGACCTTGTTGTGGAACGCGCGCGCGCATCGGATCACGGGTAGATCCTGACCCGACGATCGGTGGCCGACGTCACCTCCGCACTAATCGATCACGGCGCGGGTGCTGGCGCAGGCTCCGACGGTGTTGGCGCGAGCGGCGACGGCGACGGCGACGACGCGCACGTACCGAGTATCGGCACCAGACTCCACCGGTCACCCCGGGTGACCGTTACGCCGGGCGCCGCTGTGAAGGTGGCGTCGACGATCGAACGTACAATCGCCGTGCTGTGGTCCTCGACGACCGCGGGCTTGCGCGGTGCCGTGGTGGTCGGCACCTCGGGTGGGGCGGGGACGACAACACAGACCGACACTCCGGGGAGGGTGCGCGCAACCGCAGCCACACTGAGTGCGCGTGCGATCCAGCGGATGCCGTCCGGCGCCGGCGCTTCGACCGGCTCGAGCGCCGTCTCGACGACCACGATCAGCTCGTCCGGTGCGAGGGCGTGCTGCAGTAGCTCGCGCCCCGCCTCTCCGAGCGGGGCGCCGAGGTGCGCGACGTGTAGTGGTAGTGGCGTGCCGGCACCCATCCACGCCGAGAGCAGCGGTCCGGTACCGCGCCTGGGCCATGCAGCCTGGACCAGCTCGAGGACCTCGGTGGGGGTGTGGTGTGCGAGGTCGCGGACGGGCTCGACAGCAACCGGCGGCGGTAGCTGGTCGAGCCGAGTCGCGAGGGCGCCGAGCGACTTCGCGTCAGGAACTGCCCACACCGAGAGCCGTGGCTCGGCCTCGCCGAACCGGATCAGCGTGTCGCGGAGCTCCTTGTCGAGTTGCTGCGCCGCCTCCGCCTTGCCGATGATCACGACCCGCACGACGACGCCGCTCGGCCCGGGCTCGATCGAGGACTGCGCGACCCGAACCTTCGTGTGCGCCAGCTGGCGCTGGAGCGCCTGACGGATCTCGCTCCGGCGCGTCATCTCCCGACCGCGCGGCGGAGCGGGATGTAGATCGCCGCCAACAGCAGGAGCGGCAGGAGGAGCCGAGAGACCAGGCCGAGTCGCTTCGAGGCCCGGACCAGCGTCGTCCCAGCCCGCTCGCGACCCCATACGGCTCCGAGCTAGCCGCGCAGTCCACCGCGGCGGTGTCGACCTGGCCGAAGCCGACGATCACGAACACGACGCCGGCGACCGCGATGATGCCGGTGATGTTCGCCGTGAACAGCAGCGCAGCTCCGATGGCCATCGGCCACTCACCGATGGAGAGCGCGTAGCCCACCGTGCACAGAGGCGGCACCAGCGAGATGCCGATGCTGGTCCCCGCGGCGGCCGACGCCATGTCGCTCGACGCGAACATCGTCGCGTACGCGCCAGCGAGGGCGCAAGCCGCGGCCACGAATAGATCGATGAGGCTCGGCGTGGTTCGTGCCGCGAGCTCGCGCGTGATCTCGTGGAACGGGAGAAGCCACGAGATGGCGGTGGCGAAGGCGACGACGGCGATGATGCTCGTGACGGACCGCAGGCCGGCGCGGAACACCAGCGGTGCGGCCCCGGTCGACAGCCCCATCGCGAGCTCGACGATCGGCTTCATCAGCGGAGCGATCAACATCGCGCCGATGACCACCGCGGTACTGTCGAGCGCGAGGCCGAGCGTGGCGAGTGCCGCCGCCATCATCAGCTGGAGCCAGTACCCGACACCCTCGCCCGCGCGAGGACGAAGCATCGCTTGGAGTACGAGCGCGCGCCCGGCAGGCTCGAGCCCTAGATGACGGGCAATGCTGTCTTGGGCGCGCGTGATCATCGACATTGTTCATCGCCTCCTGGATACGAGGATCGGATCATGCGGCGCAAAGCCCGAGCCGTCGGAGCAGACGCGAGAGCGTCAAGCCCTGGACGAGGATCGAGCACGCGACCACGGCGTAGGTGAGGACCAGGATCGTGTCGCGGACCGGACCCGAGGGCAGCGACAGCGCGAGCGCGACCGAGATCCCACCTCGAAGGCCGCCCCAGGTCATGACCTTGATCGCGTGGGGCGACAGCCTTGTTCGTAGCCGGAGCAACGAGATCGGAATCGCGACCGAGACGAGCCTCGCGAGCAGGACGAGTGGAATCGTCAACCCGGCGGCGAGCGCGAGCTCGGGCGTGACCCGGAGCCGGGTCGCTTCGAGACCGAGCATCAAGAACAGCACTGCGTTCAGGATCTCGTCCAGGAGCTCCCAGAATAGATCGACGTGGTGCCGGGTGACATCCGACATCGCCAGACGGCGGCCCTGGTTCCCGACCACCAGCCCTGCGACCACGACCGCGATCGGGGCGGACACGTGGAGCCGCTCCGCCGCGGCAAAGCCCCCGATCACGAGCGCGAGCGTGATCAGCACCTCGACCGAGTAGGCGTCGATCCCTCGCAGCAGCCGAAACCCGACGTAGCCGAGGGCAAGGCCAAACAACGAGCCGCCAACGGCCTCGCGGCCGAACAGGATGGCGACATCGCCGGCGGACATGTCCCCTCCGGCCGCCACACCGAGGACGACCATGAAGATGACGACGCCAACGCCATCGTTGAACAGCGATTCGCCGCCGATCTGCACTGCGAGCTCCGGCGGGGCCTTCGCGGACTTGAGGATCCCGAGGACCGCGATCGGGTCGGTCGGCGAGATCAGCGCGCCGAACAGGAGCGCGTTGATGAAGCCGATGTCGTGCCCCAGCACCCTCATCAGAAGATAGGAGGCGACGCCGACGATCACGGTCGACACGATCGTTCCGCCCAGGGCGAGCAGGCCGATCGGCCAGCGGTGGGTCGAGAGATCGGTGAGGTCGATGTGCAACGCACCGGCGAACAGCAGCAGGCCCAGCATCCCGTGGAGTAGCGTGTGACCGAAATCCGCTTGCGCGACGAGCTGCTCGAGCCGCGTCGAGTCGATGATGCCTGCCGCGTCGAGTCCGACGATCACGAGCGATCCGAACAGCGCCATCGCCATCAGGCCGATCGTCGACGGCAAGCGGATCACACGCGCGTTCAAGTAACCGAACGCCGCCGCGAGCGACAAGATCACCGCCGCTAGCTCGAAGCTACTCATTGGTCGACTCCCGGTCTTCCGTGCGCTCTATGCGTGATGCGCGTTCGCAGACACCAGCGCATCGAGCCACTCGTACCACGTTGCGACCCAGGACCTCGACGTGTCGGAACCGAGACTGGGCGGGTCTGGAGTTGACCACTTCTCTGGCGCGCGCCGTAGTCGATTTCTTGCGAGTCGCGGACGCGATCCGGACCATATCGCCAGCGCCGCCTGGGTCCGCGCCTGATCAGCGCATCACCAACATCTCGGCCCAGGCCACAATCGGGGTCGCGAACACCGAATGCGACCGCGGCAAGCGCGGCGAGCAAGATGCCTGTGGCGAGCGGCGATCCCGGCACGAGATCAGTCTGGCATTTGTAGGGTGGAAGCGTGTGCTCGGCGTGGGTTCCACGCAGTAGGCGAGGCTTTGGATGGCCACCTCTATCATCTGGCGGCCAGCTACGCGGCGGCCTCGTTCGTAGGAGGGCGAAGGCGGAAGCCGAGTTGCAGGCGTGGCAATGATCCCAGGAACGAAGCGCGTCCGCGCGATGTGGGATGCACTCGGGTTGGAGCTGCCGCCGCGTCGCCGCGCGCAACTCATGCGCTTCTTCGTTGGCCTCGAGCCGCCGCTCCAGCCAATCGCGTATGCGAGCCTGCTGCGCGCGATGGCGAGAGCGGTGCTCGAAGCGGATCTCGTTCCCGTCAAGAGCGCGACGTGCGACACGATCGCGTGGAGCTGATCGCCGCTGTTCTCGAGGTCGCGGCCACGAAGAACAAACCGGGTTGCGCCGAGCCCCCTGTTAGTCCATGCCGCCACGCCCGCAGACGAGCGATCAATGCATGCGCGCGTGCGGCGCGATCCGGATCCCTATCACGCTCGAAGCCGGCGGCGGCTGTCGTCGCGAGGTCCAGCGCCCGCCCGCGGCCCGAAGATCGTCGCGCGAGTACATCCGCCAGCACCAGCCGTGCGATGTTGCCGGTCATCGTCGACGTGGAGCCCGGCGGCGCGCTCGCCAGCGCGGTCTTCGCGAGGTTCACCGCGGCCTTCGCATCCCCCGTCGCGAGCGTCGCCTCAGCTCGGAAGGCTGTCCACAGCCCGAGGTGCTCGGCCGGCCGCTGGGGAAGCTGCTCCGCGATTTTGATCGCGCTCGCGTAACGTGCGGCAGCTCTCGCATGGCGGCCGAGCCAGCCTTCGACTACGCCGGCCGACACCGTGATATCGGCGACCTGCCAGCTCGCGGCCCCGAACTCGCGACGGCGGAGCTCGATCGCGCGCTCGACCGTAGCGACCGCACTCGCGCCATGGCCCAGCTTGGCCAGCGCGTACGCGCGCATCCGCAGCAGGTGGCCAAGGTCGCCGCGTTCCCCGAGCTCCGCCTCGTGCAGCGCGATCGCGCGATCGATCTCAGCGCGGGCCTCAGCGAACCGATCCTGCGTGAACTCGACCGACGCGAGCGCGGCGTGGGTCGCAGAGAGCTCCGGGCTGTCCGGGCCGTTCAGCGCCGCACCGAGGGCGAGCGCTTCACGATACTGACGCTCGGCCTCCGCGAAACGGCCGCGATGCACCTCGATCCTGCCGAGCTGATGATGAGTTGCCGATCTCCTGCAGGTATCGACCGCCGATCACCTCGGCGTGACGGATCGCTCGCTCGGCTGCCTCCGCCGCCTCGTCGTACTTTCCCAGCACGATCGAGGCCGCGGCCACCTGCTGGTCGTACCTCAAATCTAGGTCGGGATGGGGCTTGCTCGATCGTGCACGCAGCCGTCGCAGCGCCGCCTCGCTGTGGCGCATCGTTCGCGCGAGCACCGGTCCGGCGACGTCGCGCCCGCGTGGGCCGAGCCGCACGCTCTCGATCCTCACGATCGCCGTCCAGATCTGCACCGCATGGCGATGCGCACTTGCGGCCTCCGCCTCCCATAGCGCCTCGTACGCGTGGTCGACCGCCTGATCATAGCGCCCGAACCGAACGTCGACCTCAGAGGCGAGAAGCAACGCCTCCGCAATGGCCGCGGGGTGAGCGAGCGCACGCGCGGTCGGTACCAGGCTCGCGAGCTCTCGCTCCACGACCTCATACTCACCCATGCGTAGCTTCGCATCGAGCGCCGCCACAGCACGCCGGACCGGCTCGACGCGTGCACGCTCGGAGGCGGCGACCGGCGCCTGGTCCGTGAACAGCGCGGCGTCGGCGCAGTCGTAGACCGACCGGAGCCCGCCGAGGAGATCGGGGATCGCGCCGACCGACTTCGCAGTCGCCTTCTCGATCGCGGTAAGCGTGATTTCCAGGCCGTAGCGCGCGCGCTCGAGACACGCGTTCTGCTCGGCGAGCGCGTCGGTATGGCGCTGGCCGCCGCTCGCGGTCGCCGTGCAGCTCTCGACGCGGGACGCGGTCCATTGCTTGGTATAGTCATCGACCGTCGAGCGCACCGTATCGGCGAGTTGCTCGCCGCGCGGGCCTAGTGATCTGACGCGGTCGGCGAGCCGAGCGCGCCGACCCGGTGACCACAGCCCGGCGAGCTCCTGTCTTGCGGTGTCGCAGACGTCCACCTCGTGGCGATCATCGGTCGCGCGCACGAGCGCAACGGCGGCGATTGCCGACAGCGCCGTCGCCCCGGCCAACCATGCCGAGCGCGCGATCCGTGACGGGCCCGGTTGGAGGGCGTCGGTCAGCGCGGCCATCGACGGATACCGGCGCGCGGCGTCCGCGTCCAGGGCGCGACGCAACACCGTCCCGAGCCAGCGTGGTGCACGCGCGGGCCGATCGATCGACGGCATGGCCGATGGCAGGCGTCCTGTCAGAGCCTGGTACAGGGACGCCGCGAAGGAGTACTGGTCACTCGCGGGCGTCGAGGCACGTCCGGCGAGGACCTCCGGCGCGACGTAGCCCGGCGTGCCGACCAGCGCGCTATCCCCGCCGTGCTCGGCGAGCACCGCTCCCGTGCCAGCCGTCGTCACGCCTGCCGCGTGGCGATCCTTCGCGAGCCCGAAGTCCGTGACCTTCGCCCGGCCTGACCGCGTGACGAGCACGTTGTCGAGCTTGAAGTCGCGATGCACCAGGCCGATATCGTGAGCAGCCGCGAGTCCGTGTGCCGCCATCACGAAGACGTCGCGCACCTCGCGCCAGCTGCGCGGGGTGGTCAACCACTCGCGCAAGGTCCCACCTTCGAGAAGCTCGAGTGCTACGTAGATGTCCTCGCCGTAGCGGCCGGCCTCGTGCACCGTCACCACGAACGGACTGTCAAGGCGCGCCAGCAGCTGCGCTTCCTGGATCAGCCGCTCGCTCGCGTGCTCGCGCGACAGCCCGGCGCCAGCGACGCGCACGAGCTTGACCGCCACGTCACGCGCGAGGTCGGGATCCTCGGCCCGGTAGACGATGCCCATGCCGCCGGCGCCGAGCGGCTCGATCAATCGAAACCGGCCGACGCGAGTGCCACGTGGCAGCGGCGGATCGTGGACCGAACTCGCGTCCGAAGCGCCGTCCGGCGTGTGCCCAAAAGATCCTCCACCGGAGCGAGTGCGGGCCAGCATGCCGAGGATCCGGCGGCACGCCGGACACGCATCGACGTGGCGATCGACCTCCGCCGAGGACTCCGCCGATAGCGTGCCGGCGAGGAGCTCGACCGCGGTCGACTCCGTCAGGCATGGGCCTGCTCGCTCGGGATTGTTCACTTCGGTTCGATGCTAGCATCGTC
Organism: Kofleriaceae bacterium; assembly: GCA_037720695.1. Taxonomy (GTDB): domain Bacteria; phylum Myxococcota_A; class Polyangia; order Haliangiales; family Haliangiaceae; genus JABFXX01. Next base: position 24,378 of record JBBJLY010000004.1, read on the forward strand.
TCGTGACCGGTTCGGCTGAAGCTTGGCTGGAGCGCGTCCTCTCGAAGGGCAAGCTCGCCTGGCCTTCGATCAATGCCGACGACGAACAGGTCGGCGGCGTGCTCGCCGCCCATGTCGACGCCGGCAAGCCGGCTCCCAACAACGACGAACACCTCGCAGAGCTCTACCTCGCGGCAGCATGCGCGATCGGCGATCCCGCCGCGCTCCTGGTCGTTGAACGGGAGCTGCTCCCCACGTTGGACGCGCCGCTGCGCACGATGATTCCGGATCACGCGATCGCGGAGGTCAAGCAGCAGCTGCGTGAGATGCTACTCGTCGGCACGAGCACCGGTGCGGCCGGCATCATGAAGTACCAGGGGCGCGGTTCGCTTCGAGCATGGCTGCGCACCTGCGCGATTCGCTTGGCGTTCCGCGAGGTACGTCCGCCGCAGACCGAGTTCGACGAGGCCGCGTGGCTCGGTGTGCCGGCCGAGATCGACGACCCGCTGCTTGGACATCTACGCATGCGGTACGGCCCGGCGTTCAAGCACGCGCTCCAGGAGGCACTGACCAGCCTCTCGGCACGACAGCGAAACCTCCTGCGCTACGCGTACCTCGACGGGCTGTCGCTCGACGATCTCGGCGCGATCTATCGCGTGCACCGCACGACAGTATTCCGCTGGTTGACCGAGGCGCGCACGATTGTCATCAACCGGACTCAGCAGCGCCTCGCGAGCGAGCTCGGCATCGAAGCACAGCAAGCCGCGAGCCTGGCGTGCCTGCTCCAGCAACACGTCGAGCTCTCGCTCGAGCGCTTGCTCGTGCTGCAGAGCGACACCGGCTAACTCGCTCAATGAGCCGCGCTCGGCAAACGTGACCAAGAAATCGTGCAACGAATTGCGATGACGCCCCTCTACGAGCGTGATGCAGCTACACGCCACGACCGAGAGCCGACGATCACGCGGTGGATTAGCCCCGCTCCTGGCGGCTGAGCACGATCTTGTCGACCATCCGCTGTTCGGCGACTCCGCACAGATCGCCGAGCGCGTGCTCGAGCGCTATCGCTTCGGCGTGGAGCTGTTCGCGGAGCGCTGCCCCGCGATCGTGGCGAGCTCCGAGCACGTTGCGGCCCTCGCTGATGCGGATGCGACGACGCTGTTCCGCGATCCCGTCCTTCGCCTGGCACTCGAGCAAGCGTTCGAGCGTCTCGAGGCTGGAACGCTGTCGAGCCCCGATCGGGTCGAGGAGCTGCTGCCTCTCGCGCTCGGTGCGATGGCGCGGAGTCAAGAGCAGCTGTGCCTGTCGCGCATGCGCCCGCCGGTCCCCGTCGGCAGCGACGCGACGATGTGGCTGTGGAACCTCCCCGAGCGAGGCGGCGCGACCGACTCGGTCCTCGACACGCTTTGGGGGTGCTTCGAGAGCGTGTCCCGCGGTGACCGGGCGACGCTGCTCGCAGCCGACTGCGTGACTGCGCAGCAGGTGGAGCGCGCGTGCACGCTGCTCCGCACCACTCTGCCGGAGATTGGGCCGAGTGTCCTGGGGCACATCACCGCGATCGCGATCGTCGATATGAGCGCGGAGGGTGGCCGACTGCTCTCCGCATCGGGCGGTGATCTGATCCCGTCGAGCATCCTGCTGTCTCGCACGCAGCTGGACGATCCATGGGACGCGGCCGGTCACCTGCTGCATGAAGGTCTGCACCTGAAGTTGTTCGACATCGTTCGCTCCCACACGCTCGTCCGAGCCGCGACGCCCATGGTCGACATCCCATGGCGCAACATCCAGTGGTCGATCGTCCGCGTCGTCTTCGCGTTCCACGTCTATGTGCACATCGTGCTGTTCAAGAAGGCCGTCGAGCGAGACGCGCCGGCGCTCACATCGAGGTTCGGCGTGCCGTCCCGGTACGCCGTCACCGGGCATGCAATGTCAGTCGCGAGCGCGAGCAGCGCTTCACCGTACGCGAGTGCGGCCGACCGCACGCGCTTCCTCGCGGAACAGCTTCAGGGCGCGTGGTCCGCGCACCTGACCGAGCACGGCCGCCGGCTGGTGGAGTGGTTGGTAGGAGCCATCGAGGCGATCTCATGACCGAGCTCACGTACGTGCAGACGCCGGGGCTTCGCACGCGGCCGTTAGCCTCGCAGGGTTACCTGATCGTCTTCGACCCGGAGCGGCCGATGCTGCGGTGGCTGAACTGCACTGCATGGGTCGTCTTCGAGCTCTGCACGGGGATCACCGAGAATCAGATCAAGATGGATTACGGGACGGTGGTCGCTCCGTCGTCTCCCGAGGATGTCGCGCAGCACGTCCGTGCTGCGCTCAACCAACTCGTATCGGGTGGTCTGATACGAGCGCAACCCAAGGAAGTGAGTGCATCATGAGCAAGAAACTGGAACTGCTGAAGAAGATCGTCGAGAAGCGTGGCGTGTCGGCGCCGGACCTGAGCGCAGGCTCGAGCAAGGAGCGCGCTTGGCCTCCGCCGTACGTCGTTCCGCACAAGGATTAGCCTAGCGAATCGACCAACACAGCTCGGAGGCAACTCCGAGCTGTGTTCGTGCGTGGCGTGGACTCGCGAACAGCAGTCAGGGTCGTCGCCGGTCCAGCCTGCGCGTGAGCTGGCGATGATACATCGCTGGACCTTCGAGGCTGGGGACGACGAGGTGGAAGTGGACGTTCAAGTTGACCAGGCCGCCGAACCTCTGCACGAACGTGATCGCGCCGGTCAGCGGTGCGCGGACGCTCCGCGCGCGCGACGCGGCGCTGCCACGCGGCGATCGCGCACGACGACATCCGAGAGCGATTGTCTGGCTTAGACTCGCCGCATGGGACTCTTGACCTTCAGCATCAACGTCACCCTGGACGGCTGCGTCGACCACCAGGAGGGAGTCGTCGACGACGAGACGCACGCCTTCTTCACCCGCGTCATGGACGAGGGCGGGGCGATGCTGTGGGGCCGCGTCGTTTACGAGATGATGGAGAGCTACTGGCCGGCGCTCGCCCGCGGCGACGAGGAGGCGCCGCCGGCGTTGCGCGAGTGGGCGGTCAAGCTGGAGGCCAAGCCGAAGTACGTGGTGTCGTCGACGAGAAAGGACTTCCCGTGGACCAACAGCCACCACATCGCCGGCGACCTGCGCACGGGCGTGCAGAAGCTCAAGGACGCGACCCCAACCGGCGTGCTCCTCGGTAGCGGCAAGCTCGCGACCGAGCTGGACCGGCTGGATCTGATCGACGAGTACAAGTTCCTCGTCCACCCCAGAATCGCCGGCCATGGCCCGACCCTCTACCAGAGCGGGCTGCCCAGCACGCGACGGCTCGAGCTGGTCTCGACGAAGCCGCTCCGCAGCGGCGCGGTCGCCATGCACTACCGGCGCGCGCGCTGACCCAGCGCAGCCATCGCGCCGCGCAACACCGCGTACTGGAACGTCGAGAACTGTCCTCGGCGTTCAAGCCGCAGTCCGGCGTTCGCTCTGATACCTTGCGTCCCATGAAGAAGCGAACCAACACCAAGCACACGCCGAACCTCGACGCCGGCGCGCTCGTCCTCGAACGCCAACGCAAACGTGCCGCCCTCCTGCTCTTGAAGCGGCGTCGGCAGAAGTCCGGGCAATAGCCTTCGCCGTTCAGCGCCCGCGCTAACCCCAATGCCGGTCGGATAAGCCGCACAGTTGGCGACGGCAACGGCAACGGCAACGGCAACAGCAACGGCAACAGCATCGGCATCGGCAACGGCAACGGCAGCGGCGACGGGTTGCTGGCCTCGGTCTGGCGCTCTCGCCTTGCGGTCAGCGCGCACCGGACCGTGCCGAGCGCCACGACGTCGTGCATCAGCGTAGGACCGCCGCACGGTTGCACGCACGAGCCGAACGCGACCGGTCGGGAGCGCGCTCGTCACGCTCCGTGCGCGCTTGCCCGCTTCGGGCGAGAGAGCGCCAGACCTCGGGAAGGCCCGGGTGCTTGGGGTCCTCGACACAACCGACTGAGGAGAACGCCACCATGTTGATCGCGTACACCGTTTCCGTCGAACTGATCGCCGAGCTCCGCCCCATCGTCGCAGCCATCAAGCGTCACGATTCACACCTCGCCGACCAGCTCCGGCGCGCCGCCACGAACACCGTCGCCAACCTCGCCGAAGGCCAGCGGCGCAACGGCGGCAACAAGAACCGTGCGTTCGAGAACGCGCATGGCGAAGCCCGCGAGGTCCTCGGCTGCCTAGACACGGCGAGAGCGTGGGGCTACATCGTCGACAACGAGTCCGCTCGCGTCACGCTCGATCGCCTGCTGGGCCTGTGCTGGGGCCTGACGCACTCCAAGCACGAGCGTCCTGCCAGGCGCATCGCCTTGCCCACCGGCGGATGACGTCAGCTCGCCCGGGGGCTTCGCCCCGCTGCGCCTGACAGGCTGCAACTTGGGTGAGCTCGTCAGCCTCCACAGCAACGCGAGCAGACGATCCAGGTACGCGCGCTCCTCGGTCGCCTGCGTGAGATAGCCCCAGGCCTCCGCCACGTCGAGCGCGGCCTTGACCTCGTGTGCGCTGCCCTGCGCGATCTTGTAGTGACGGAGCTTGTTGCCGTTGTCGAACCGCTGTCCCTCGGCGAGGTTCAGCACCACGCTCGAGGCAGCCCGTCGCAGCTGATCGGCGAGGTCGCGATCCACGCGCTGAATCACGGGGACAACATCGCGTAGGCGGACCACGAGCTGCTTCGCGACTTCGTAGGTATCAAACATGTTCAGGTTCTCCTCAGGTGATCGTTTCGAGGCCCCCCAGCCCCTCGGCCCTTCGGAGGTCTGGCGCTCTCTCGCCCGAAGCGGGCAGGCGCGCACGGACCATGACGAGCGCGCTGCACCCACGGTCGCGTTCGCCCCAACGCTCAGCCCCGAGGCGGGTGTACGCCGAGGCTCGATGTCGTGGCGCTCGGCGTGGTCCGGTGCGCGCAGGCCCGCAAGGCGAGAGCGCCAGACCGAGAGCACCGCCCTCGCACTCGTCAGCGAGCAGCTGGCTCGGAGGCGAACGGTGAACGCCTTCGGACCCGGAGCCCGGATCACGGTCGGCTAACGGCTAACGTCCCCCGGGTTCGGATCCGATCCGGCCAGCGCCGCGGCTAGCAGCGCTAGCAGGCGCTATCCCGACCCCCACACTCGCCGGCGCCGACGCCCGGTGGCCCGAACACGAGCACGTGCTCAGCTGAGCACATGGATGGGATCAGTTCAGTTCAGTTCAGTGGCGCGCGACGGTCAGCTCTTGATCGCCTTTGACAGAAAGAACTGAGCGTTGCGCTCGATGTCCTCTTGGTGTTGTTTCGGGACGTCGTGGTCGAGATAGATGGCATCTACCGGGCACTCGGCAACGCATGCGCCACAGTCGATGCACTCGTCGGGATCGATGAACATCTGGATGCCCGGGAACTGCTTGCCGCGTTCGGAGGCGGGGACCTGGCGGAGCTGGTCCAGGGGCACAGGGCCAAGGATGCAGTCGCAGGGACAAACGTCGACGCATGCTGAGTCACAGGTGCCGACACATTTCTTGGTGATGACGTATGCCATGGGCCTTCCAGGAGCACCCGGCATGCCGCATGTAATGCTTTGAAACAACGAGGCGATTTCCCCGCCATCACTGATATGTCAGTGGTGTCACCGGTATGTCAGTGGTAAGATACACGCGTGACCGATGGTTCGATCGTCCTGCTCTCGGAGCTTCTGGCGTCCACCGCCGCCGCCCATTCGCCGCGGGCGATCGTGCGCGCGATCGCGACGACGCTCGCGGCGCGGGTGTCGGTGCGGCGCGTCGAGTTGCGAGCGCCGGCACCCAATGCGATCGCGGTGCTGTCGCAAGGAGAGTGGCGTTGCGTCGATTCACAACCAGCCTCGCCTTCGGCGCGGTTGATCGCGACCGGTCTCGCAGTGGTAGCAGCTTCGGCGCTGCCTGATTACTTCAGCGGCGCGGAGTTTCGTGAGGCGCTCGGCCAAGTCGTCGCGGCCGCAACGCGTCACCTCGACGTGATCAAGCGCGTCGCGCAGGTGTCGCGGCGTGCACACGTGGAGAACCGCGAGTTGCGGGCGGATCTCGATCGGCTCGGGCATCAGGGCGAGATCATCGCGCGGAGCAGCGCGATGCGCGCGGCGCTGACGCGTGCGGAGCTCGTCGCACGCCATCCGACCACCGTGTTGTTGAGTGGCGAGTCCGGAACCGGCAAGGAAGTGCTGGCGCGTGAGATTCATCGGCTCTCGCCGCGCGCACATCGCTCGATGATCCAGCTCAACTGCGGAGCGATTCCCGAGGCGCTCGTCGAATCCGAACTGTTCGGTCACGAGCGCGGCGCGTTCACGGGTGCCGATCGCATTCACGTCGGTGTCTTCGAGCGAGCTCATCGTGGAACCTTGTTTCTCGACGAGATCGGCGAGCTGCCGTTGGCGGCGCAGGCCAAGTTGTTGCGCGTGATCCAGGAGCGCCGGTTCCGGCGCATCGGTGGTGAGACCGAGATCGAGGTGGATGTTCGACTCATCGCCGCTTCGAACCGAAGGCTCTCTGCAATGGTCGAGCTGGGTACGTTTCGCGAGGACCTCTACTACCGGCTCGATGTCTTCACCATCCAGCTGCCGCCGCTTCGAGAACGGCGCGGGGATCTCGGTCCATTGGTCGCATCATTGACCCGAGAGCTGGCGCGGAAACTGGAGTTGCCGATGCCGCCCATCTCGCGTTCGTTGCTGGCGCGTCTCGAGGCACACGACTGGCCGGGGAATGTTCGCGAGCTGATGAACTCGCTCGAGACGGCGATGATCCTCAGTCGAGGCGACGGGCTCGAGTTACCCGACGAGCTCTCACGCCGGGCGAGGCGAGACAACGCCTCAGGTGCGCCGCGTTTCGAAGCGGCCGTGCGTGTTGCGATCGAGGAGGCGTTGCGCGCGACCCGAGGGAAGATCTACGGCTCCGATGGCGCTGCGTCGCGGCTCGGCCTCAAACCCGGCACGCTTCAGAGCAAGATGCGGAAGTTGGGGATCGAGCGGAGTAGCTTCGTGTAGCTTCGGTTCCTGCGATCTCAACTCCGAGCGCTTCTTCAACGTCGCCAGCAGTCGACCGGATTGGCGTGGTCGATTCGCACGGCGTACGTCACGCGGCATCAGCGCAGCACGATCTCGAACCACACCCGATCGCGCAGCGGAATGCCATCCGCCTCGAGGCCGGGCGGGTAACCGTTTGCCGGCGTGAAGATGTCTGGATCGATGTGGGTCATGCGAAAGCCGCGGCGCTGGTAGAAGCGCAGCAGGCTCGCGTCTGCGGTCGCGGTCGACAGCACCACGCGAAGCGCGCCGCACGAGCGAGCATGATCGAGCGCCGCCTCGACCAGCCTGCGGCCAAGGCCCGCCGCGCGGTGGCCGGGGACGACGGCGAGGCTCTTGAGCTCGAGCGCGTGGTCCGCTGCGATCAGCTGCACGTGGCCCGCGGGCGCGCCGTCGACCATCGCGACGAGGATCTCCCCCAGCGCGAGGTAGCTCGCGACCGCAGCCTCCGAATCATCGGCGATGCGAAACAGTGGCAACAACCCGGTGCGGTCACCGGCATGCAGCGTGATGGTCGCCTCGCGTGGTGTGGGCGCAATGAGCCTACGCAGCGTGGCATCGCTCGCGGACTCGAGTGCGAGGACCGCGAGAGCGGGATCGCCCGGCAGCGCGAGCGCGTGCGCGAAGGCGGGCTCGGTCTTCATGCCAGCGCGCTTCGCGGCAACGACTCGCTCGCGCAGTGCATGGCCGCCGAGCGCGAGCAGGCGCCCTTCGACGATCATGTGGCGAAAGCCGGCTTGCGCGTAGACGGGCACCGGCTGCGCGAAGATCTCGAACGCCGTGCCCTCATGCGTGAAGCTCGCCAGCGAGGCCCCAGACTCGCCAGGGAGTCGATCGATGCGTGCCTCGAGTCCGGCCAGCGAAGCGCGCAGCACATGCTCGAAGGACACCAGGTCGGGCGCGAAGCACGCGATGTCGACGTCGCTGGTCCAGGTCGCGAGCCCGAGCGGAAAGGTCCCGACCAGCGTGGGCTCGTACGCGGCGAGGTCGCGAAACAGTCGTGCCAGCACGCGCGAATGGTAACGCCGTCCGTGAACGTGCTGTGGTGCACCGCTCGCGCGTTGTGGGAAGCTCGTTCGCATGGAGAAGGTTGAGCAGGGGCGAGACGAACGCGAACAGCAGGACACGTCGGCGGAGCCCGAGCTGCGCGTCCCGGGTCGACGCGGCGAGCGCGAGGCCCAACCGGCACTGCCCGCCCACGACCCAGGCGCGCCCGGTCCGCAGACCGACGGCGCGGTCAGTGCCGGCGTCTGGGAAGCGGACGCGTCGATGATGACCGCGCTGGGACTCGATCCATCCCAGGGACCGCAACGCGCGCCCGGCGCGCCGGCAATTGATGCCACCGCGGTCACCACGAACGGCGGCAAACCGCCCGGCGGCGGGGGCACTGCGGTCGATGCCCCGATGATGCGCGCGATGGGCCTGGGAGGCGGCGGTGCGCCCGGTGCGGCCGGCGGCACCGACGGAGATCAGGCGCTCGAAGGGATCGCGACGCCCCCGAAGGGACAGACCCAGGGTCGCGTGACGCCCGAGACCGCAAAGCCTCTCGAAGCGAAGAAGCAGCAGATCGCGAAAGGTCCCGGCGCGGCACCAGCGGCCGACAAGGGTGCAGCCGCGGGGGCATCGAGCGCGGCCGCACCGGCACCCGCCACGCCGGCATCCGCGACCAAGGCACCCGTGGTCACAGCGCCCACCACGTCACCGCAACCACATCGACCGTCACCCGGCGCTGGCGGTGGCGGTGGTGGCTCCGCAACGGCGACCGCGGGGCAGACCCACCTTCCCGCGCCCCAGGGCGAAGTTCCACCGCCGGATGCGCCCGGCAACTCGTCACCGCAGGGGCCCGTGCAGAGGCCGCCGGGCGACGACGGCTCCGTTGAAGGCATGATCTACACGCTCGGCCACAGCCGCGATGCAGGCGCGCGCAAGCGAGCTGCCGAGGCGCTCGGCAAGCTCCGCGCGGCAGCCGCCCGGCCCGCCCTCGAGAGGGCGGCGCATGATCCGGATCCCGTGGTGGCGGCGGCCGCGAGCGCCGCGCTCAAGCAGCTGGGCAGCGCCGCGAAATAAAACCGCGCGCTATTCGAGCCGACTCGTCGTCGAGAGCTTGCCCATCTCGCGGTACTCGAGCTGGATCGCACGCAGCAGGTGCTGCTGGCCCATCGGCGAGCGCTCGTGCGCGGCCAGAAAGGCTGCTCGCAATGCACAGTTGCGAATGTAGCCACCCGACAGCGGAAATCGTTTTGCGAGGTCCACGAAGTCGAAGTCGCCCGCGATCGGGGTCTCGGGTGTGACGTGACTCGCCCACAGCCGCACGCGCGTGTCCTCGTCGGGGAACGGGAACTGCAGCCGCAGCGACAAGCGTCGCTTGAAGGCGGGATCGATCGCGCCATCCAGGTTCGAGGTGAGGATCGCGACACCTTCGAACGTGTCGAGCCGCTGAAGCAGGTAGTTCACCTCGAGATTCGCGTAGCGATCGTTCGAGGTGCGAACGTCGGTGCGCTTGGCGAACAGGGAGTCGGCCTCGTCGAACAGGATCAAGACCTGGCCGTCCTCGGCGGCGTCGAACACCTCGGCGAGGTTCTTCTCGGTCTCACCGACCCATTTCGACACGACGCGCGCGAGATCGACGCGGAACATGTCGAGTCCGAGCTCCTGTGCGATCACGCCGGCGACCATCGTCTTGCCGGTGCCGGGCGGACATAGAACGCGCGGTCAGCCCGCGCGACGTGGTCATCTTCGCGTCGTACCCCCACTGCTCGTAGACGGTGCGTCGGTGGTGGGCGCGGCTGATGAACTCGCGGAGGCTGTCGAGGAGCTCGTTCGGTAGCGCGAGCTCTTCCCAGTGCGCGACGCGATCGACCCGCTTCGCGACGTGGTCGAGACGGGCGGCCACATGTTGGCGCACCTGCTCATCGAGTGCGGCGGTCGCATCACCACGCCCCGGGCCGACCGTGCGGGTCAGGCTCCCTATCACCTTGCGGATGATGCCCGGCCCGATCCGGTACCTCGACGCGAGCCGATCGAACGAAGCCGACATTCCCGCGCCGGCGAGCAGGCGCTCCCAGGCAGCAGCGCGTTCGGTCTCCGCCAGGGATGGGATCACCACCGAGGTGAAGCCCGGGTCCAGCGGCAGCGTACTCTCCGGACTGGTGCGGATGCACAGCGGTCCCGGGTGCGTCCGCAGCACCTGACGTACGGCATCGCGAACATCGAAGTCGGTCGGTTCGATCAGCTCGAGCCCCGAGAGCACGGGCACGAGGCCGTGGAGGTTCGCTCGCACGAGTGCTGCGCGGAGCGATGCCACCAGCTCACGTCGAGTGTGTGGCAGCCGCGCGGTGTCGATCGCGACGATCTCGCGATCGACCTTTGCCGCCAGCGCGGCGACCAGGCTATGTCGACCGCTTCCGCGGCGGCCACGGAGGACCAGGCGGATCGGCGCGTGAGGTTGGGCGGGCTCGGAGACGGCGAGAACGACGGCACGCTTGACCGCGTTCGGAATCAACAGGTCCTCGAGCGAGACATCTGCGCCGCGAACTTGCGCGGTGTCGTCCATCCGCGCTGGCAACAGGCCGCGCAGGCGATCGAGCAACGCATCCGGCACGCTCAGGCGCGCGAACACCGAGGTTGGCCCAGGATCCACCTGCACGAGCCCCTGGCGGATCAACACGGAGTCAGGCCCGAGCTCGCGTGCGAGCTGGACGCGCGCCGCGCCGCGCGTTCCCCCGATCAACTGCTCGACGAGACAGCGATCCACCATCGGCCGTGCGGGATCGTCGGACAGCACGCCGTAGAGCCGCGCGATCTCGCCGCGCATCGCGGGGGCGGCGATCACCAGCAGACACATCGATCCAGCGGTGATGCGCTGACCTCGCGCAGGTTAAAACGTCGCACGCAGCTCGCGTGCTTGCGTCCGCGCGCGCGCCAGCGTCTTGCCGTGCGTTCGAGTCGCGTCTTTGCTGCGACCAGCTTGTCAGGGGCGAAGCCACCGGAATGCCGATCAGCGCCTCGACCTCGAGCTCGTGCGGACGCCGCGTCAAGTTGCTCGGGCTCGTCGCCCCGAGTTCCAGCCGTCCGCGATCGCGAGCGCGGCGCGCGATCTGATGTCGAGCAAGGCATCGGTGCTCGCACGCGTGGTCATGCGGCGACACGCCGGGGAGCGGCGGCGTGACCGGCGGCGGTGCCGGTCCAGGCGAGCGGAAGCAGGTCGGGATCTCGACCCGACGGGGCGCCGCACCGCTCGCCTCCGGTGGCGACGGCGCATCGCGGGCATCCCGCAGGTCGGGACGCGGCTCGAGGTACGGACGCCGGTTCGCGCGCTTCGTGCGCGCTCTCCTCGTGCGCATCGGCTTCGCCGTTCGCGCCGTTCGCGCCGTCGGTGTCATCTCGGTCCGTGGTCGACGGCTTCGCCTGGAACAGCTCGGACGCCTGGATGTGGATCACGTCGGCGCGTTCCGGCGTGAGCAGCACCATCTGCCGCCCGTGCTCGTCGACGTGGATCTCGACGATCGGCACCACGGGCGCGCCAGCTGCGATCTCTCGCCCATAGCGAAGATCGAGTCGGCGGACCTTGCCGTCGACGCCGAACACGAAGGCATGCCCGAGCTCCTCGGCGACCGCCCAGTGGACGACGCGGGGCACCTCGAGCACGTGAATGCGCGCGCCATGCGCCTGCACGACGGCGATCGCGTCGTCGGCATCCCGGCGCAGGAGCAGCGCGATCGCGCGGCCGCCGAACAGGCTGACGGCGCCCATCACCGCGCCACCCGTCTTCGGCAAGTGCCACAGCTCGCGACCGCGCTCCAGGGCGCGCATGCCATCGCCGCCCGCGAGATACAACCGCCCACCGAGCGCAGCGACCACCCGCTCCTCGGGCGTCACGTCGTTGACCACCTCGATCACCACGGCGTCGCCGCGCAGACCCACCCGCAGCGTGGGGGTCCCGATCAGGACGCCCTCGGCGATCGACGGCCCACCCGCCGCGATGATCTGCGTGACCACGCCCGGTAGCCGGAGTGTCGGGGACAACGGGCGCAGGTTGCCTGGTGCGATCCGGCTGAGCCCCTCCGCGCTGATCGTCCATAGCTCGCGACCCACGAAGCCAGCGATCGCGCCTGGCGCGAGCTCGACCACCCGCTGCGGCATCGTACCCGCGAGATCGAGCAGCTTTCGCTCATCACCGTCGGTGACGAGCAGCCAGCGCCCGGTGCGGGACATCGCGAGCTTGCGTCCGCCGCTCGCCATCACGCCCTCCATGGCGCAGCAGTCTAGACGCCTGCCTGGTCCGCAGCCAGGATTTTGCGCGGCCGACGAGCTCCGCGCAGCAGACAAGGCGTTGGTTGTCCGGTGCTAGCATCGCCGCGATGGCAAGGCGCACGCCCAATTTCAACCAGGTGATGGCGGAGTCAAAGCTGCAGCAGCTCACCGGGGGAACCGCCGGCCCGACTGGCCTCCAGTGGTTCGCGGATATCCGGATCGCCGACAAGAAGTGGTATCGCGACCGCGCGCGCGTCGGCGCCGTGATCGATGGGCTGTCATCGCGGTCCTGGTTCGGAGAGTTCGACGTGTTCGCAGCGGGTCACAAGGAGGGCGCCCCCTTCGGGAGCGTCGACGAGGTGCGCGAGGTGATCGCGAGCGGCGAGGCAGGGACCGTGATCTTCGCGCATGGCGAGCCCCGGATGACGCTCGATATCGAAGATAGCGAGGCCGCACTCGCGCTCGACATCAACGAGGGACGTCTGGTCCTTCGCCTGTGGGTTGGTACCCGGCCTGTCGCGCAGTACAAGCTCGCCCTGCTGGGAGACATCATCGCGTTCCTCGTGGCGCTTCGAGAAGCGTGGCCCGATACCGTGATCGCCAGCGCATCAGCGTTCCCCCACCCGACCAACGGCTTGCGCTATCGGCGGACGCGGCCGCTGAGAATCGCCAATCGGGCGCTGGGTGCGTTCGTGGACATCCTCGATCGCGACGTGCCCGCGGAGGGTCCGCCATGGGCTCACGAGGCGAGGGTGATGGCGGATGCTCCGGTTCCGCGCGGCGTCGACCGGATCGAGCGGGGGCCGCTGGTGATCGTTCGCTGGCTCGATGATCCGTCAGACCCGGAGGCGATGGCCGAGGCGTGCTCGCGCCACGAGCAGTGGCTCGTGCCGCTGCTCTCGACGGAGATCGCCGCCGGCTGGAACGAGGCCGGGGACCTGGAGGTGTTCGAGCACGGCGATCTCGTCGAGGTCACGTCGGTTGACCCGCCTACGTGGGACAAACCGAAGTCTCGCGGCAAGCAAAGGGGCCTCGTCGCACCGAGCCGCGCGGACGCGCTGCGCATGTGGGACGGGGCTCGGGCCGCAGGTTTCGCGCGCGTCCTCTACCGGGACCCGGCCGCCGGGTCTGGAACCCACATCCTCCGGGCGAGTGGGTGGAACCGGCTCTGTAGTCCCCACCACCGAATTGACATCGTCGCCCGTTCGCCATCGATCTCGTGGACGGTTCCTTGTGGTCCGGAAGCGGCGTTCGCGGGTAGAGTGGTCGTGGGACTGTTGGAGGTTGCGCTTGCGAGAGAGACTCACGGGAAGCCTGCGCGTGCAGAAGCTCGAGGACGAGGACCTCGCTGCGCAACATGTGGTCACACGCCTGCTGGTGCCGGGAAAGTCGCGTCCCGATCCCGACGACGTGGCGACGGCCAGTCAGACCGCCGAAGACTTGCGCGGAGGTGGCGCGCCACTTCCCGAGGATCTTCGCAAGCAACTCGAAGCCAGGCTCGGGCTCGAGCTTCACGCCGTTCGCGTGCATACCGATGACCGCGCGGCGGTGGCGGCCACCCAGCTCGGAGCGCGCGCGTTCGCGGTCGAGACCAACATCTTCTTCGCGCCCGGCGCCTACGAACCGGACGCGCCAGCCGGCATCGAGCTGATCGCGCACGAGGTCGCCCACGTTGCGCAACACCTGCGCGGGGAATCTACTGGCGGCAAGCCGGTCGCGGGACCGGAGCACAAGACCGAGCACGACGCCGACGCCTTCGCGCGTTCGGTCGCCGACCGCAAGGCCGACAAGGATCCTGCTTCGGTGGTCAATCGCATGCGGGCGAAGGGCGGATGCATCGACTTGCCGTCGCGCGCGCTGCTCGAGGCGCAGCTCGGTCAGCCGCTCGATTTCGTCGAGCTCTACGCCGGCGAAGCGGCGCGCGTTGCGTGCGGGTTGATGTCCGCGGGCGCGTTCGCGGTCCGCAATGTGATCGCGCTGGCGGACCCATCGCCACAGCGCGAGTTGCTGCTGCACGAGCTCGCGCATGTGGTGCAGATGGGAGGCGCGACCGCACGAGCACCACAGACGTTCGCACCAGCGTCGCTGAAGCTCAGCCACGACAGCGATCCTGCCGAGCACGATGCGCGTCGCGTCGCGCGCGGCGGGGCCGTCAGTGTGCGCGCCGACGCGAACACCATCCATCGCAATCCCGCCGGACAGAACCCCGCTGGCGGCACAGCGCCGGCGCCGGCCGCTGACGAGAAGTGGGACCTCGAACAGGCGGTCGAGGCGTTCCGCGACAAGTTCGTCAAGACGCTGATCAAGCGCAAGCCCGGTGAGGACTACTACTTCTTCGTCAACGATGCGACAGAGCCGGGCGGCCGCCACCGCTTTGAATCGTCGAGCACGGACACGTTCCAGCGCGCGGCCTATCAGGCGGCCATCGGCCACACGAGCGAGGTCGACAAGAAGAAGAGTGACGCCGATCTGACGAGACTCCGCGACCAGGGCAAATGGAAAGACCTCGGGCTGGTTCACGTCTCTCCGGGAAATGCGTCGAAGGACTCGCGGCGGTGGGCCTGGGTCGATCCGCTCGAGCCGAATATCGCGAAGGACGTCTACTACGTCTTCGAGGAAGAGCGGTCGAAGCCGAACGAGACCGTGCAATGGAAGAAGTACTGCGAGGCGGTGTCGATCTGCCACACGAAGGGGTCTCTCCAGGCGTTCAAGGAGATCAAGATCGGCACGCGCTCGTTCGCGTTCGATGGCAAGCGGCACTTCGCCCCGACGGCCGCCGACAACAAGGCCTTCCGCGATGTGCTCGAGAAGGAGGTGCTGAAGGACGAGCAGTTCAAGTGGAGGACGAAGAGCTACTGGAAGGTCTACTACGACCACATCGCGAGCATTGTTCCGACGAGGCTGCCGCAGGGCCTCGTCGGAGAGATGTTCAAGAACCTGGTCAAGCGCGACCTCAGCACGCTGAAGACAGGCGCGCCGGAATTCGGTGAAGGCGAGGCGTTCTTCCATCACGAACTGTTCCAGACCAAGACGAAGACCCGGCGAGCCGACGGCTTCTCGGTCAACGGCACGCAGCTCCTGCTCGAGAGCAAATCGGGACAGGCGGATGGACCCGGCAACGACGACAAGAGTGAGCTCGCGATGCAAGCGCAGGACTACGCGTTGATCCTGAGTGAAGGAATCCCGGCCTACCATCCCACGGACGCGAAGGCACACGGCCCCTTCACGAGCATCGTCTACACGTTCCAGACGCCACAGATCGCCGCGATGTGGGAACCGAAGCTGAGGATCTGGTTCGATCGGCAGTTCGACAAGGTGTTGATCATCCCGCCACCGAGCGCGATCGGTAATGCGCAGGCCAAGACCAATCCAACGTTCAACATCCCGCTCACCGACAAGACCGCGACCACGCACCGGTTCACGAAGCCGCCGTTCGTTCACTCGGGCATGAACGTGCGCGAGGCGGTGATCAAGACCAAGGCCCCGGGCTCCTCGGAGCTGGCGGCGGGCAGCACGCTCACCTACGACGTCAGCCTCGGCAACAAGGTCGTCGCGGCGCCCAAGCCGGTGACCAAGACGCTCACGCCCGAGGGCGGTTCCGTCGGCAGGTTCGACAGCAAGATCGATGGGCTCGAGAGCTCGCTGAGCAAGGTCTTCAAGCGGCTGACCACCGAGGCGCGGCTGGTCGACGGCGGCGTCGAGGCGACGATCAATGTAACGCCGGGTGACAGCGGCATCCCCGGACTCAAGATCGTCGAGCCGACGGGCGTCACCGTCCGTTACGTCGACGGCACGCTGGCGGTGACGGGATCGATCGGGGTCCAGGATGCCAAGGGCCGGTTCACCAGCAACGTGACGGTCGGTTACGCATCTGGTGAGTGGTCGTTCGACGGCACGGTCGAGATTCCCAAGGACGTCGTGCCCGGGCTCTCCGGCTTCACCGGCCGCGTCAAGTACGAGGCGGGTGCGTGGACGATCGGCGTCGATGACGCGGTCAAGTTCGAGAAGCAGTTCGGCACGATCTGGCTGCGCGGTGAGGCGGCGGGGATCGCCTACAACATCAAGAAGGGCTCGTTCGACGGGTTCCTGCGGATCGATGCTGACCTCGGAATGTTCGGTCAGGCGAGCGCGACCGCAGATCTCAAGGACAACAAGCTCACCAACGCGACGTTCAGCTACGACTCGCCGGAGCTCAAGTATCCGGCCAAGAGCGACAAGCCGGCGTTCACGGGCACGGTCGGCGGAACGCTCAAGTACGACGACGGAAAGTTCTCCGGCGCGATTCGCGGTTCGGCGAACCTCAACATCCCCGCGCTCAAGGCGGTGGCGGGCGAGCAGGGCGCCGGTCTCGCCGTCGATGCCCACATCAACGCGGATGGCAGCTATCGCGGTACCGTCCGCACGACGACACCGCTCAAGTTCGGCAAGCACATCGAGGTGCCGAGCATCTCGTGCACGCTCGACAAGGACGGCGCGCTCTCGGGCGACTTCGAGATCAAGATCGTCAAGATCAAGCATCTCCCGAAGGCGGAGATCAAATGCAAGGTCACCAAGACCGGCATCGTGATCGAGAAGATGCATGTCGAGGCGGGTTTCGGCGACGCCGAGAAGGGGAAGTTCTACGGCACGCTGAGCGCGAACTACGACGAAGCGAAGGGTCTCGAGGTCGGCGGCGTCATCAACTACAAGATCAAGGACGGCATGATCGCGACGGGTACGCTCAAGTACTCGACGAAGACCCACGCGATCTCGCTGGAGATGAAGGTCAGCGAGATCACGTTGATGGACACCAAGGTGTCGAAGACGCTGTTCAAGGCGTCGAAGCAGATCCCGGTCGTCAATGTCTACGGGCTCGGTATCTACATCGACATCGGGTTCGATCTCGGCTTCGACTTCGGGTTCCAGCTCGGGCTCAAGCCGACCGTCGCGTTCGAAGGCCTCTCTCTCGAGACCTGGGAGTTCAAGAAGATCGAGGCCAAGCTCGAGCTGCTGGGCGCGATCTACGCGCAGCTCACCGGCACGCCGAGGCTGGGGATCGGTGTGTTCGCGCTCGATCCTTCCATCCTCCGCGGTGGTGGCGGCCTCAAGGTTCCGATCGTCGGTCGCGCGGAGATCAAGCCGACCGGGACCATCGGCCTGTCGTATCTCCCGGGCGGTGGCGTCGAGGGCGAGGCGAAGATCGGGATGGCCGCGACCTTCGGGATCACGGGTTCGGTCACGCCATACGCCGAGTTCGCCGTGCTGAACGATCTGTGGAACCCGACATGGGAAGGCAAGCCGCTCACCAGCTTCGAGATCTTGAAGCCGCAGGAGTTGTTCAACTTCGAGGTCGACCTCGCGGGCGACATGACCAAGCGAGACGCCCCTCCGTTGCCGGAGGAGAACTCCACGAAGACCCCGACCAAGCCGACCGCGCCGCGGGTCCTCGAGGAAACGAAGGGGGACTCGAAGGATCACGGAGACGCGGCGGAGAAGACGAAACCTGCCAAGCAAGGCGAGGTCTCGGAGGGCGGCGACGAGGGGCCGTTCAGCTTGAACGCGCTGATGGACAAGCTGAAGTCGATCCCCGGATTCGCGACGGCCGAGAAGATCTTCACGATCGCGAAGAAGGTCTGGGACGTCGTCAAGCCGGTCTACGAGCTGGTCGAGCCGCTGTTCGACATGATCGGCAAGCGGATCGAGGAGTTCATCGATCTGTTCGACACCGAGCTACCCAAGGGCGCGGACGAGGTGATCCCGTGGGTGTGGAAGCTCGCGAAGAAGGTGCTCAAGTTCGCGGTGGGCGGGCTGCCTGATCTCGCCAGAGCGGTCTGGAAGATGTTGAACAAGGCCGCAGCGTTTGCGAAGAAGCTGATCGGCCGGGCCGTCAAGGAAGGCTGGATCGGCGTCAAGCGTCACAGCTACTACGTGTGGAAGCCGTGGCCCTTCGACAACTACGAGTTCATGGCGGCGTCCGAGTTCAAGATCAGCATCCCGGGTGTCGCCGACATCGGCACCGGCGGACCCGACGACATCCTGATCTCGCCCTCGAGCGCGATCGCGATCGTCCTCTACGAAGCGCTCGACGCCGTGGGCATCGGCTACACGTACCGGGGTACCAGCGACATCAACGAGCCATACAACGATTTTTGGACTGGCAGCGGCGCGCGCGGCTAGGGCTTCGTTAGAATGCATCGCGTGATGCACTTGATGCGTGTTGTGGCGGTCGTGAGTGCGGTCGCCTGTAGCTCTTCGAAGTCGGACTCCGGCACCAAGTCCGAGCCTGCCGCGAAGACGGTCCCCGGTCCCACCGGTCAATCTCCTGCTGCGGTGCCGTCTGGAAAGGGCTCGATGCAGACCTACTTGCTCACGACGACAGGCTCCGATACCCCGGTCAAGGTCCAGGCCGCGATCCCGTCGAGCTGGACGGTCGACACCTCGACTGGCGACGGTCCGACGTTCAAGGTCAGCGGCGCCGATGTGAAGCAGTTGACGTTCGCGGCGATCTCACTCAACGGCGATAACGGCGCGCGCATCACGAAGGCGATCAAGATGCAGTACGACGACACCACCGGCGCCGAGCGGGTGGAGCTCTCCGGTGGTCGCGTGTGGATGTCCGCGCCTCAGGGCAACAACATTCACGCGCGGATCTTCGTTCCGTCGCCGGACGGTGTGGTCATGGGGTTCGCCCTGGTGTCGAGCGCGTCGGCCGACCGCCTGCCCGAGATTCGCAGCGCGTTCGAGACCCTCGCGATCGCCCCCTAGCGGTTGACGCCCGCGTGCGCGATGCGCGTCGCGCGGAACGATTCAGGGAAGACGGATGCCGCGGAGAGGAAGCGATGCGCGTGGCTCGCCGTAACATCCGCAGTCTGAGCAGAGGGGAAGGGGTCCGATGTTCGATCAACGCAACGGAGCAGGGGCGAAAGCGGCGCGCGATCAGGATGCCCGGGGCGGCGCCGTACCGGGCAAGCAGACGCTCGTCGGCCAGGAGCCGATGGACGAGGAAGCGGCCGATCTGGCAGGGCCGGCGGCAGCAGGTCCGGCGAGTCAGGAGGCACCGATCGGTGGCGCGGTCGCGAACCCACTCGACGGCGGCACGCCCGCCCCGACACCAGGCCCGACGGCCACGCCGGCTCCGACCACCACGCCGACCGGGCCGGGCGCCAGCATCGCCGGGTCGTTCTCGGCGACCCGCGTCGCGCATCCAACGGCACCAGTGTTCGGCGAGGTCAACTGGAACGCCCACGAGCCCACGGCGACGTACGCGGCGTATCGCGATGGGGCGAACTGGCGCTTCCGGCTCGAGTCGCTGGCGCTTCGCGTCCCGGTCGGCGTCGCGGGCGGCACCCGCAGAGATGTTCCCAGCGCGAACGCGGCGACGGTTACGGCGGCGACGTGGCGCAGGGTGGCCAGCGACCTGACCCCCGGAGGTGGCACCCCGAATCGCTCGCCACGCACACAGTACTGGGCCGAGGACCTGACGTGGAGACACGAGGTGTTCCACTTCAACGAGTACAACACGTTCCTGAGGACGTCCTTCACCTCGTTCGAGACCACGATCGAGGCCGCGACCTACGTCGAAGCGGCGACGGCCACCGACACCGAGGCTGCCGCACTCGGTCGCAAGGCCGCAGATCTGAGAACGCGGCTGCTCGCGGCGTGGAACCAGGCCAAGACCAACATGTCGCCGTCGATGGAAGATCGTGCGTACGACGATGGCGTCGCGCTGTATCAGGCGCGCGCCGACGCCGTCCGCGCACGCGCGGCCGCGGCGAGCTGGAGGTGAGCATGGCGGAGATGCACACGTGGCCGAACGGAAACCTGCTGCAGATCTGGGCGTCGCGACTCGAGCAGGCCGGTTTCTCTACCGAGATCGAAGCGGTACGCGCGGCGACGCGCGCCGAGCCGCCTGACGTGCGCGGGATCGCCTTCGCGTGGCTCGGCGTGCACGACGAGCGCGGCGCCCTCGATCAAGTGCGCGTCGGGTTCGGTGATTCGTACCCACCTGCACGCGTCGAGGCCGCGCGTGCGGCCGTCATGCTCGGTGACCCCAGTGGGCTCGAGCAACTGCGCTCGTTACTGACGATCGACTGGCCGGAGACCGCGATCAATGCCGCGGCGTACCTCGGCGATCTCGGCGACGCGAGCGGATATCCGGTGATCGAGCGCGCGCTGATCGGCCCGACCGAGGCACTTCGGCTGCAGGCCGTGCTCCTCGTGCGCGCGTTTCTCCGCTACGAGAACATCGATGTCGTCGGCGTGCTGCGCCATGCGGTCCTCGAGGACACGTCGGCGCTGGTTCGTCGCGAGGCCGTGTATCAGATCGCTGGCCTCGGCCGCGAGATCTCGGATCCGATCCTGACTCAGGTCAAGACCGACACCGATCCTGCGGTCGCCAACGCCGCGCGCCTGCGCGTGGACGGCTAGGCGATGCGCGCGCGCGTCCTCGTCATCTTCACGGTCGCAGCATGCGCTCGCGAGCCGGCGCGACGAACACTGGCTCCGCGCATACAACCAAGCTGTGGCGCTCTCGGGACCGGCGGCTATGCGACGCCGCTACGCGGGCCGGTGACCACGCCGGATCCACGGGCTGCAGCGACGTTGACCCGAAAGGGGTTCGCGCTCGACATGGCGGGGCTCACACGCGCGCTCGCAAACTATCAGGATCCCACGGCCCAGCTCGCCGCGCTGACTGCGAGCTCGGTGCTGCAGTGTCGCGTGCTGCTACCCCGGATCGAGGCACTCCTGACTGCGCCACCGCCGACCGCGGTCGAGGCCGCCGCCACCCTGGCGGAGCTTGGCAACGCCGCCCAAGCCACGCAGGCGCGCGCAAGGCTGCACGAGGCGCTCCGCGATCCAACGTGGCCAGAGGTCCAGGTCACCGCGGCGGTCTACCTTGGTCGCGCGGGCGACACCGCGAGCGTTGCGGCGATCCGTGCGGCGTTGCGGTCACCGAACGAGGC
Source organism: Kofleriaceae bacterium (assembly GCA_037720695.1). GTDB lineage: Bacteria > Myxococcota_A > Polyangia > Haliangiales > Haliangiaceae > JABFXX01. The sequence continues at coordinate 45,605 of JBBJLY010000004.1, forward strand.
AGTGCGGTTGCAGGCGGTCGTGTCGCTGTCCGCGTTCACCGGGTTCGACGGGCGCGCGGTCGATGGCAACACGTTCACCCGGCTCGCCGAGCTCACTGCCGTGCTCGGGGATCCGGCGAGCTCGTGGCTGGTCCGCCGGGAAGCTGTGTATCAGGTCGCCCGACTACCAGCGTCGAACGAACGCACGGCGCTGCTCGTCAGGGTCGCCGCGGACGACGCCGACGAGCGTGTGCGCCGGGCCGCATCGCTGCGCGTCGGTCGATGACCAGTGCGTCCGAAGGCGGTCCCTACTTGCAGACCGGTTGGTTTGGATCGCAGGTGCACTTCTTCGCCGTGAACGCGCCCTTGAATGCGTAGTCGCCGTCCTTGCTGTCGAAGGTGCCCGCGATCGTGTCCGAGACCTGTGTGAGCTCGACGTTCGGGGCTTCCTGGTAGATCTTTCCACCGACGGTGCCCGGGTTGCCGTCGAACTTGTTGGTGTACTCCACCATCCCGAGCGTCAGCGGTTCGCTGGCGGTGCCGTACTTGCCAGGAGCCAACTTGAGCGAGCCCATCGCGGCCTTCTGTTCGCCCTGCTTCGGGTTGAAGACGATGTGAACCGCTGACCAGCCCGGGCACAGCTTGTCGAGCTCCTCGTGCTGGAGGTTGTCGTATTTGAGCAGAGCGCACGACTCGGGCGCCTTCGCGCAGTTGCCGATCAGGAAGATCTGCAAGTTGCCGTTGGTGTCGTCGGACCAGAACTGGCGGTCGAACGAGAGCGGGGCTGCCAGCTTGCCGCCGTCCCTCCACGTCGCCGACATGAGCCCGTCCTTGCCGGCGGGCGCGGCGGCCGCGGCGGAGCCGGAGCCGCTCGCAGGAACCGTGTCAGAGCCAGCCTTGGTGGGCGAGCCTGCGCCGCTTCCGGTAGCCGCGGTGTCTGAACCAGAGCCGCTCGCAGCGGGCTCGCCTTTCTTCTTGCACCCTGCTGTTGCGAACGCCACCGAGCACAACGTGACCGTCAACATTGAAACCTTCATCCTTATGTCCCCCTCGCTGGAACATAACCGCACGGCGGTCGGGCGTGTCGTCGAACGGAGGTTCTTCGACTGCCTTACTCAACACGCGGTCGGACGTGGGCATCGCTTGCCTTCAGCGATCGCCGAGTTCGTGCGAGCGCACTAAGGCGCAACGGAGATCGGGCTCGGGAACCGAGACACGCCGTTGGCGGTCGCGACCTCGAGGTAGAGCGGCTCGGTCTGCTGCGCGAGGGCGTCGCGGAACTGGAGCTCGACCGAGCGAGTCTCGATGCTGGGTCCGACGACGGTGGCCGACCTGGCGACCACACGTTGGGTGCCGGTGACGAGGCGGAGCTCGACCTGCGTCGGCTCCGATGACGCGGGGAGCCGGACGGACAGGTGACCGTCGGGCCGGACCATGAGCCCCGCGCCGCGGTACATCGCACCGCTCGAGAAGTCGACGATCAGAAACACGACGCCAGGGAGGATGCCGGGCAATAGCCACAGCAGATCCAGGATCAGCGTGGTGCCATCGATCGTGCCCGTGTTGCCACGGCGTTCGGGATGGAGGATGTAGCCACAACCCGAGGACCCGACCGCGGTCGTGAGCAGGGTGGTGGCCGTGAGTCCGGCGAGAAGCTGACCCTTCATTACTGTTCTCCTGGTGCGAGCGTCATGGGGCTTTCGTGGCAGCGAGCTTCTTGGGCGGCGTGGGAGTGAGTGCCAGCTTGAAGAAGCGGGCCGGGTCGACGAAACCGCCGGGGACACGCACGGTAACGTGGAGGTGTGGCCCGGTCGCGCGGCCGGTCTTGCCGACGAGGCCGACCTGGGCACCTGCTTTGACGACGTCTCCTTCGGCGACGGTGATCTCGCTGAGGTGGTAGTAGGCGCTGGCGACGCCGCCGCCGTGGGCGATCACGACGAGCTTGCCAGCGAGGAAGCCATCGTGCACGAGCGCGACGGTGCCGGCGTTGATCGCCTTGGCCGGGGTGCCTTCGCGTGCGGCGACGTCGAGGCCGAGGTGCTGACTCTTGTGGCCATCGTTGAACGTTCGCCAGTCGCCGAAGCCGGAGGTGATCTTGCCGGCGGGGCGCTGAAAGCCGCGCGTGAACTGAGGCTCACCGTCAGCCTTGCGGGTTGCAGTGATGATCGCCTTGTTGTCGGCGTCGATCCGATCGCGCTCGGCGGGCGGCGGGTTCGCGAGCTCGTCGTCGACCACGAGCTTCGAGTCGGGGAACGTGATCGCGAGGACCTTGATCGACGCTGGTTGCTTTGCGCCCGTGACCTCGACGTCGACCGTGTCAGGAGCATCGACGAGCGGAACCGCGAACACCGCCTGGTATCCGCTCTTCGAGCGGAAGAACTGCAGCGGATTGCCCGCCGCCTTGCCTTCGGGGGTGGTCTTCGTCCTGGTGACGGTGACCAGTACGGCGTCACCGGGTCGCGCAGTCTTGGGAGACAGGCGAACCGTGGGCTCGGCGGCCGCAATGCTGGTCGCGAGACCGAGCATGGCGATCGCGCCGATCGAAATTGAGAGGCGAGGCTTCATGGTGGACCGTCCCTGCGCACATGGGAGAAGGCCCGCGACGGCGTGGTGCTGTCGCGGGCCAAGGTGGTGAATGATGAGTGTTAGCGCTTGCTGCGCTCGCGCTCGCGCTCGCGTTCACGCTGCTCGCGCTCACGCTGCTCGAGCAGCTTCTTGCGGTCCGCCTCGCGCTGGTCCTGCTTCTCGTCGAGCAGCTCGCGACGATCTTCGCGGCGATCCTGCGCCTTCTCCTGGATCAGTTCGCGGCGATCCTCGCGACGGTCCTGCGCGGCCTCGCGCGCGGCGTCGTTGCGATCCTGGCGAACCCCCGCGCGGGCGTTCCCGCGGTACCGGATGTACGTCTGCGGTCGTTCGATCTGGCGAACACCGACCGGCACCGTCTCGACGCGGGCCCAGCCGCGCGTGTGGTACTGCGACCGGTACCAGACGCCGCTGTTGTACCGCCAGTACATGTTGTCGGAGTAAAAGACGGGCTCGTCGTAGTCAGCGATGACCTGGACGCCCGGGCTCACGTAGACGAGCTCCGGCGTGGTGACGCTGGCAGAGGCACCGTACTGAACCGCACCGGTTCCGGTACAGGCACTGGCGAGGCCCGCGAATAACAAGGCTTGGAGTAGTCGAGTACGCATATGCGAAGGGTTCAGCATCTGGCGTGCCGGGATGGAAGGGGCGCGCTGACTGCAGTTAGTCGCGACGGATCCCTCGCCACCGGGCGCCCATGCTCACCGCAACGGAATGGCCACAACGAAACCGCCCGAGGCTGATGGAGGTAGCAGTTGCACGTGAGGGTCGCGTGTACGCCTGACAGGATTTTGACACCACGCGAAGCGCAACTACGGCGCGGCGACGCCGGTGCGGAAGATCCGGAACCTCCGTGCTTGATCGAGGTAGCCCACGATCATCGCGTAGCCGCCAGCACCCGCAGCGTAGGTGCAGGCACCGGCGAACCGGGTTGGCGACGGCACGATCGCGCGGGTGACGAAGGCCTTGCCAGCGGCGTCGCGGCGAAGCGTGGCGGTCGAGAGATCATCGACCGGGAACACGAGGCAACCGTGATAACCCGCGTTGTTCGACGGCGACGCCGAGACGTAGACCTGACCATCGAGGGCGAACAGCTCGGCGGCATTGACGGAGGCGCCGGGTGTGAGGCAATCCGCATCTGCAGGGCTCACCAGCGTGCCCGCCGCGATCCACGAGGTCGCGTGATCAGTGGAGCGCAGCAGCTCGATGCGGATCTTCGGGGTGCCATCGACGTAGACGCACCCGACGGCGAGCTGGATCGATCCCGGCAGCCACATCGCGCCGGGCTCGGTCAGCGCAATGCAGTCCGCCATGCCGGTCAGCGTGCTCGTGCTGGTCGGGACGCCGGATGACGAGTAGGTGGTGGGGCCGTTCCACCCGATCATCTTCTGTGGCGCGGTCCATGGACCCTGCGGCTGACCGGCGGTCTGCACCGTGATCGTGCCGATCCGGTAGTGGAGTGCGACCTCTGGACCGACCAGGTAGCGATGCGCGAACAACTTCCAGCGCCGCCCCGCATCGGGATCGTCAGCGTCGTAGATCAGCGACGAGACTTCGGAGACCAGCTTGCCCGTGCAGGTTCCACCGGGGCACTCCGTGGTGTCGGTCGACGTGATCGATAGCGGCTCCGGCACGTTGGCCTCGGCGGCGTAGGTCCAGCTCTGGCCGGCGTTGGTCGACACCGCGATCCGCGTCCGGATCGTCTCCTGATCGGGAACCGCCGAGTACGCCATCGCGCCCGCCGCCGCATCCGCCGGATACACGATCGATGGATCGAAGATGCCGAGGGTGGAGCCGACATCGCCGGCGACGACGAGCTCCGCCTCAGGCGGGGTAGGGACCTCGGTCGGGGTCGGACAGCTCGCGACCGCCGCGTCGGCTGGCGCGTCGCGACCGGCATCGCCGACGCCACTGTCGCCAGATCCGCCACCACCGCCGCCACAAGCGCCGAGAAATCCTACAAACCACGCGATGCGTTGCACGCAGTGCGGAAACAGCAAGGCCTGTACCGAGATCGACCACCGCGACGCCGCGTGGAGGTCTATCGTCCGGTCCGACATGATGCTTCGCCTCGCCCTGGTGCTGCTGGTCGGTTGCGGATCGAAGTCGCCCGGCGGCATGGATGCCACCGCGTCGATCGACGCGACCGCAACGGATGCACTGGATGGGACGGACGCCATCGATGCGCAGGCCGATGCCGCGGTCGTGATCGATGCCGCCACGCCGGATGCGCTGGCGCCGATCGATGCGTTTCCAGCGGTGCTGCCGGTCCGGATCACCTGCCGCAACGACTGCGTCCTGGTCGCCGATCCGTCAGCGATCAATGTCGCAGCTGGCACGAGCTTCGAGGTCAACTGGATCAACACGGGTGACACGGAATGCGATGTCGCCAAGGTCGATCCATTCAACCAGGTCCCGATCATCATCGGGCTCGAGCCGGGCACCAGCTATCACGACAGCGTGAGGCAGTGGTGCGGCTCGTTCACCGGCACGTTTCAGTTTCGCGTCAGCATCTGCACGATCCACTCGTACATCCCGGTGAGCTGCGGCGGCTGAGCGTCACGACGGAGCGCGCGAGGCACGTGCCTTGTCGAGCGCGCGACCGACCACGCCCTGCGTGCGATTGACCGCGTCGGCACTCGCGACGTCGGCGCGCTTGACACCCTTGCGAGCGCGGTCGATCGCGGTGCTCGCGAGCTGCTCGGCGCGCTCGAGACGACGCTCGAGCGTTGCGATCAGATCGGAGCGGACAGCATGGATCGCCGACGCGGCGCGTGCGTGTGCTCGATCCACCGCGTCGATCGCGCGCATGGTGAGGGTGGTGGCGGGCGGAATCTGGCGGACGGTGGCTTCGTTCATGCGCCTAGCATGCGACGCGCTGCAGCATTCGCAAGTGGGCTGCTCATAACAAGTTTTGACCGTGACGCAAGCGCACGTACGCACGCGTCACGCGCACACTGATGCTACTTCACGACCGCACGCCAGTGGTGTTCCCCGCCCACATCGGCCTTCGATAGACTGGGAACGATGAGGATCCTGGCCGCCGTAATTTTCCTGGCTGGTTGTAGCGACGGCGGGACGACGGACGTTCCGAACCCACCGACGGATCCGGCGTCGGGTCCAGCGGCCGGAAACCCCGACGGCAGCTGCGAGATCCCGGCCGGAGCCGGGCTCGCCAGTAGCACGCACGCGCGCACGGTCGTTGGCGATGGCACGGCGGCGAGCTGTACCGGGGACGCCGTGATCGCCGCGGTCGCGGCCGGTGGCGTCGTCACGTTTGCGTGCGGTCCCGATCCGATCGTGATCGAGCTCGCGCGGCCTGCGAAGATCTTCAACGACACCGGACCGGAGATCGTGATCGATGGTGGCGGCAAGGTGACGCTGTCGGGTCGCGGTCAGCATCGGATCCTGTACATGAACACGTGCGACCAGGCCCAGGGCTGGACGACCGACCACTGTAACGATCAGGATCATCCGCGGCTGACGGTGCAGAACCTGGCGTTCGTCGACGGCAACTCGAAGGCCGAGTCCGAGTACGAAGGTGGTGGCGCGATCTGGGCGCGCGGCGGGCGGCTGCGGCTGGTCAATACGAGATTCTTCAACAACGCCTGTGCCGACACCGGTCCCGACGTCGGCGGTGCGGCCGTGCGCGCGTTCGATCAATCGCAGGACCTGCCGATCTTCGTCGTGAATTCGACGTTCGGCGGCGGGTCTGGCTACGGCAATACGTGCTCGAACGGCGGTGGACTCTCGAGCATCGGGGTGTCGTGGTCGATCTACAACAGCCTGTTCACGCACAACCGCGCGATCGGTCGCGGCGGTAATCCAGCCGAGCCCGACCAGCCGGGCGGGGGTAGCGGCGGCGCGATCTACAACGATGGCAACGAGATGACGCTCTCGCTGTGCGGCACGGCGATCCGCGACAACGACGTGGTCCAGCACGGCAGCGCGATCTTCTTCGTCACCAACAACCACACGGGCGACGTCCGGATCGATCAATCCGTGATCTCGAACAATACCGGTGGCAGCTGGTACACGCAGTACCCGATGATCTCGGCGCACGACGACACGCCGATCGTCGTGAGCGACTCGACCATCGAGCTCCGGTGATCGGCCTCGCGCTGTTCGACACCGCGATCGGTCGTTGCGGGATCGCGTGGGCCGAGCACGCGATCGCCGGCGTCCAGCTGCCGGAGGTCGACGAGCGCGAGACCCGGTCGCGACTAGCGCGCCGGTTCACCGAGGTGCAGGACGCCACGCCGGCGGCGCACGCGCAGCGCGCGATCGACGCCATCATCGCGCTGCTCCGGGGCGAGCCGGTAGACCTGGCGCCGATCACGCTCGACCTCTCGGGCGTGCCCGCCTTCAACCAGCGCGTCTACCAGGTCACGCGCACGATCCCACCCGGCTGCACGCTGACCTATGGCGACATCGCCTCGCGGCTCGGGTCCGCCGGATCCGCGCGCGCGATCGGTCAGGCGCTCGGCCGCAATCCGGTGCCGATCATCGTGCCGTGTCATCGCGTACTGGCCGCGGGTGGCAAGCTCGGTGGGTTCTCGGCTCACGGGGGCGGCTCGACCAAGCAGCGGATGCTCGCGATCGAGTGCGGCAACGGGCCGCTGTTTCGATGAACGGTTGGACCTGCGTTGCGTTTCGCGAGCGTCGCTGCACGATCGTGAAGCCAGATCTCACCCGGTAGTGCCCGCTGCCGGCGTCGCGTTACAAGGAAATCCTCGACAGGAATTCATGAAACGCGAGACCGGATCGACGCTCTATCTCGATCATGACGCACCTCCGCTGGTTCGCCCTCGTGGTCCTCACTAGCTGCCTCGACGAGCCCGCGCTCGAGGAGGTCAGCTCGGCCGTCACCCAGCTTCTGATCGAGAGCGAGGACTCGACCGGTGCGGGCGCCGTCCAGGCGGATGCGACCGCGAGTGGCGGTGCGGTGCTCGCGATGCCGATCGCGCAGACGGTGGCGCAGCAGACGTTCACCACGGCGGGGACTCTGGCGTCGGGCTCCGTGCGCGTGCGTGGTGAGGCGTGCAATCCGTGGGTCCGCGTGCAGCTCGACAACTTCAACGTCGTCTCGACCCAGCTCTCGAGCACGAGCTGGACGACGCTGCCGTTCTCGCCGCTCGCGCTGCCGGCCGGCACCCACACGATCAAGTTTCACTATCGCGAGGGCCTCGCGGGCTGCGTGCTGCGCTACGACCAGGCGACGTTGACGGTCAACGATCCGCCGCCGCCACCACCTCCCGCGCCACCGCCCGTGATCGTCGAGGCCGAGCTGGCGACCGGCGCAGGCCTGGTCATCTCCGATCCCACCGCAAGCGGCGGCGCACTGCGTGCCTTCACGGCGGCGTACACGCACGCGATCGCCTCGTTCACGACCACCGCCATGACGACTGGTAGCGTGCGCCTTCGCGCCGCGTCGTGCAGCTCCACGCCATACGTCAAGGTCTACATCGACGGCGTCGCGGTGGTGTTGACCACGGTGACCTCGGCCGCGTGGATCGAGCTCCCTCTCGGGCAGGTGGCGACCGGCACGCACTCGATCGACTTCGAGTATCGCTACGGGTCTCCGCCATGCCAGCTGCAGATCGACAAGGCGACGTTCAGCGTGCCGTAGGTCAGTTGTCGGCGACGCCGGGCGTGATCCGCACGAGCTTGAACGCTTCGTCGACCGCGGCGCCTGGCGACAGCTCGATCGTGCGACGTTGCGGCGCATAGCCGCGCCGCCGCAGCTTCAGCACGTGGGTGCCCGGCTTGACCACGAGCTCACTCTCGAGCGGCGTGCGGCCGAGGCGGCGCCCGTCGAGCAGCACGGTCGCGTCGCTGGGGATCGAGGTGACGCGGAAGCGACCCGTCGTGGGCGCGGCGATCGTCGGCGCGGACGCGGGTCTCGCTGGGGCAACGACGGTCGGCCTGGGTGGCGGCTTCGGGGCCACGACGGGCGCGGACGCGCGGGGGCGAGGCTCCGCAAGGGGCGCGTCCAGCTCGGCATCGCGCGTCGCGACCACCACGATCGGCACCGTGTCCGCCCCCGCGAGCACGGCGACGACGGCGATCCACCAGCGCCCGCGGCCCGGCGCCCGGAGCCGCACCGACGTGGTCGCGACGCGCGGCTTGGTCACGCGCACGGGAGTCAGCTGGACGACGATCGGCGCCTTCGGCTGGTCGACGAGCACCGTGGGTGTCATCAGCTCGCCGGAGGACTCGGTGATCTCGCGGCTGGGAACCCCGGCGATGCTGGCCGCCCGCACGAGCTCGACCGGCGAGGGTGCACCGATGAACGTGACGCTGACCTCCTCGCTATCGATCACCAGCTGCTCGGCGCCCTCGGTGATCGCCCGGCCGTTGGGCTCTGCAGCGGGTGCCGCCTCCGGAGCGGCGCGTAGCGAGTCGAGGGTTGCGGTGGTCGCGACCACCGTCGGCGCGACGTGGGGATCCCATTCGACCTCGATCGTGGCCTCGGTCTCGGCGCGCGTCGTCGCGCGCCGCTGCCACGGCACCGCGCGATCCGGAAACAGCTCTGTCATCACGTGGATCACGGGGGCGTCCCCGATCACGAGGTGGAGCTGGTGGCCGAGCGCCTCGACCGCGCGCCGCATCTCGTCGGCAGTCGCGAACCGCGCTTCGGGCTCGACATCGAGCGCGCGCGCGACGATCGCCTCGAGCTCCGGCGGGTAGTCGGGCACGATCTCCGATGGCCGGAGGTACGTCCCGGCCTTGATGCGCTGCACGGTCGCGCGATCCGAGACATCGCGAAACGCGCGCCGCATCGTGGTCAGCTCGTACAGCACGATGCCGAGCGAGAACACGTCGGTCCGCGCATCGACCTCGCGGCCCCGGAGCTGTTCGGGGGCCATGTACCCGAGCTTGCCCTTGATGAACCCGGTCTGCGTGCGCGTGGTCCGGTACGCGGCCTTCGCGATCCCGAAATCGATCACCTTGATCGCGCCGTCGAACCCGACCATCAGGTTCGACAGCGTGACGTCGCGATGCACGAGCTTGAGCCGGTGGCCGTCGGGAGAACGCTTGGTGTGTGCATAGTGCAGCCCGGACGCGGCCCCGGCGACGACGGTCAGCGCGAAGTCGAGCGGCAGCTGGTACGAGGTGTCGAGCGCGCGCTCCCAGACGTCGTGCCCGTTGTGCCCGTGGACGTACTCGAGCACGAGGAACAGCCGGCCGTCCTCGTCGCGCCCGACCTCGAGGATCGCCGCGACATGCTGGTGGTGCAGCATGCCGAGCAGCCGAGCCTCGTCGAGGAACATCGCCGCAGCCTCGGTGTCGTCGACGTCGACCAGGTCGAGCGACTTGATCACGACGTGGCGCTCGAACCCGCTCTCGCCCTGTGCGCGCGCGAGCGACACCCGTCCCATGCCGCCGGTGGCGAGATGGCTGACGAGCTCGTAGCGACCCAGGCGCGCGCGCTCCATGTACTTCTGCCCCCGAGCATAAGGGCCCTGGCGCCCAGATACACCTCCGTTCGGCGGTCGCGTCAGCGCGCCGCGGTGGGCCAGGTGCCGCGTGCGATCGCCGCGAGTCGCGCGCGATACGTGCGACCGGAGACCAGGCGCGCACCATCGGCCATGCGCACCGTGTACTCGCCGGTCGAGTGCGGCATCAGGTGGTGGATGCGATCGACCCGGACGATGATCCCGCGCTGGATCCGGATAAACCGCGCCGGATCGAGGCGGTGCTCGAGCGCTGTCATGGTTTCTCGGATCAGCTCGATGCGCCCCGCTGCGTGCAGCGCGGCGTAGTTGCCCTGGGCTTCGATCCATTCGATGTCCTCGGCCGCGACGAACCGGATGCGCTTGCCGGTGCGTGCCGGGATCCGGCGACCCGGGTCCACGGTCACGCGTCCGGCCTGGATCCGCCGTCGGACCCGCGCCAGCGACTCGGCGATCCGCTCGGCATCGACCGGCTTCAGCAGGTAGTCGACCGCGTCGGCGTCGAACGCCCGGTGTGCGTACTGCTCGTGCGCGGTCACGAAGATGACGGCGGGGTAGCTGGCGTCGAGCACCTCGGCGACGTCGAAGCCATCGGCCTCGGGCATCTCGATGTCGAGCATGACGAGATCGATCGCGGTCGACGCCAGCGCGGCGATCGCGGTGGTGCCATCGGTGCATTCGCCGACGACGACGACCTCGGGTTGTTCCGAGAGCAGGCGCCGGAGCCGCGCGCGGGCAAGCGGCTCGTCGTCGACGATCAACGCGCGGATCACGCGATGGGCTCCTGGGGCACCCGGATGCGCACGCACGTGCCGCCAGCGGGGCGATGGACGATCGCGAGCTCGGCGCCCACGCCGTAGAGCTCCGCGAGCCGCGCGCGGGTATTGCGCAGCCCGATCCCCAGCGTGAGCTCGCTCGGGAACCCAACGCCATCGTCCTCGATCTCCAGCTTCAGCATCGAGGCGACCAGCCGGGCGCGGACGGTGACCGTGCCGGGTGCGCTGCGGGGAGCGATGCCGTGGCGGATCGCGTTCTCGACCACCGGCAGCAGCAGGAGACCGGGCACGCACGCGTCGCATGCCTCCGGATCGATCTCCATCCGTACGTGCAGCCGCTCGCCGTATCGCATCTTCTCGAGCTCGAGGTAAGGGTCGAGACAGCTCAGCTCGTGTGTCAGCGGCACGACATGCGCGTCACCTTCATCGAGTGCGATCCGCAGCAGGCGCGCGAGCCGCACGATCATGCGATCCGCGGCGTCCGGATCGCGATGAACGAGCTCTGCGATCCCGCCGAGGGCATTGAACAGGAAGTGCGGCTGGAGTTGCGTACGCAATGCGGCGAGCCGGGCGTCGGTCAGCTGGACCGCGAGACGCTGCGCCTGACGCTCGCGGTCGCGTGCCCGCCTCGCGAAGTGCGCCGCGTGTGCCGCGCCGACCACCAGCAGATAGAGGAACAGGTTGAAGCGGACGCTGTTGAGCAATAGCTGCGAGAGCTCGCGCAGGCCCGGCCAGTCGAGCACCGGATCGGTGATCACGAACAGCAGCGGCCGCGTCACGATGACGAACGCCGTCGCTGCGAGATGCAGCGCGAGTCGGCGGGGGAGCTGGCCGCGCTCGAGCGGAAACCGATCGGTCAACTCGAGTGCGAGCATGGTGTGCGGGATCCACAGCTCGCAGCTGACGACCGAGGTCATGAAGTCGTGGTCGAAGCGGGAGACCGAGTCGAGCGCAAGCGCGACCCCGTCGAGCGTCCAGAACAGCGTGACCACGCCCAGCCGGATCCACCGCGTGGTCATGACCGCGTCACGGTGCGCCGGCGCGCGCGGGGGCGACACTAAAACGGGCTGACGGGGCGCGGCGTCGTGATCGATCGAGGTGTCCCACCCTGCAGTTGATCCCACGACGCGGGCGGTTCATCCCTCGGCACGAGTCCGCACATGCGGTTCGTGGAGAGTGCTCGGCATGCGTAACCATCTCGCCTCCGTCCTCGCGCTGACCTCGCAGCTTGCCGGATGTGCCGTCGATGACCCCGACGACACCACGATCGATCAGGAGTCACGGACCGGCGTCCCGGTGCTCACGCCGCAGACCAGTGGCACGCTCGCGCGCCTGCAGTCGATCGCCCCGATCAACGACCGGATCGCGTGGGTGAGCGGCTCGGCAGGCACGATCCTGCGCACGACCGACGGGGGCGAGACCTGGGAGCCGCGCGGCATCCCGGGTACCGAGACCCTGGCGTTTCGCGACATCCACGCGGTCAGCCGCGACATCGCGTTCGTCCTGACCAACAATGGCGGGCCGAACGCGCGGATCTACAAGACGGTCGACGGCGGGCTGACCTGGACGCTGCAGTTCCAGAGTCCGATCGAGAACACGTTCTACGACTGCTTCGCGTTCTGGAGCCCGCGTCACGCGATCGCGATCCCGGATGCCGAGGATGGCCGGTTCGACGTCGTGCGAATGACCGACGGCGCGAGCTGGGAGAACATCGGCGACGGCTTCCCGGCAGGGCAGGCCGGCGAGGGCCTGTTCCCGACCAGCGGCAACTGCGTCACCACGCTCGGCGCGAACCGCGCATGGGCCGTGCTCGCGGGTGCGTCGCCGTCACGCGTGGTCTCGACTCGCGATGGTGGTGACACCTGGGACTCGCACCCGATCCCGATCCCGGGGGGTCCGAGTGGCGGCGGGATGAACGTGCTGTTTCGCGATCGCCATCACGGCGTCGTGTCGGGTGGCGACGTCGCGACGCCGACGGTGTTTCAGGACAACTTCGCGCGGACGAGCGACGGCGGCGTGACCTGGACGCTCGGGACACCGGCGCCGTTCCCAGGTGCGGCCTACGCGCTGAGCTACGTGCCGCCGGGCGGCGGTTGCCCCGACCACACCGTGTTCGCGGCCGGTCCGAGCGGCGCGGCCTGGTCGCGCGACGAAGGAGACACCTGGGAGCTGGTGCCGGGTGCCGCCACGGGCTACTTCAGCGTCGAGTTCGCGAGCCACCGGCGCGGCTGGCTGGTCGGGCGCACCGGCACGATCACCCGGATCGATCTGTAAGGCGCGGCGCGCGGAATCCGTGCGATCGGCCGTGGAGGCAGTCGAGCACGGTGTCTAGCAAAGCGCAGAGCTCAGGGCTGGTAGGGACCCTTGGCTTCGCCCCAGCCCCAGCGCGGCATCGGCTGGTCCGGATCGGCGGTCGCGCCGGGCTGCGAGTTGATCACCGCGAGGCGCGAGCCCCACTCGAGGTACGCGACGAACGCGGAGCGAAACTCGGGGTCCGCCGGCAGCCCAACCTCGTCGGCGCAATCGAGCAGCAGCTCGATCCAGCGCCGGCGCTGCGGCTCCGCGAGCGCGCGATCGAGGTGCTTGCGGATCATGTGCGCGTGGCCCCCGTGGTCGCGCGAGTACGCCGGTGGCCCGCCGAACACCTCGGCAACAAATGCAGCGACATGCTGCGCGTGCGCCGGATCCATGCGCGCGAACACGTCGCGTAGCAGCGGGTCCGACGGGACGCGGTCGTAGAACCGCACGAACAGACGCTCGATGGCTGCTGCGCCTCCGGCCCACGCGAACAGCGACGGCACCTCGGTCATCCCGTCAGCCTACGCGCGTCGCGTGCGCGCGGCTGCTCCCCGTTTGCCTGGCTTGCGCGGCTTCACGGCGGTGCTCGGCTGGGGATGCAGCGTCTCGCCACGTGCGAGCCCGGTGACGAACGTCGCGATCTTGTTCGCGCGCCCGGCGGCGGTCTTGAGGTTGCCGAGACGAAACGCGAGGGCGAACCGGTTCTGGCTGCTCAGCGTCTGGAAGGTCTTCAGCGCCTTTGGCACCGCCTCGATCGCGCGCATCAGATCATCGGGGATCGTCATCGTGCGTGCGGGTGCATAGGCTGCCGCCCACCGGCCGTCCGCCTTCGCGGCGTCGATCTCGCGCAGGCCGTGCGCGGTCATCCGGCCCGCGGCGATCAGGCGAGCGACGTGATCGCGGTTGATCTGACTCCAGATGCTGCGCGCCCGGCGCGGGGTGAAGCGCTGGAGAAACGACGTGTGGTCAAAGCTCTTGCGGATACCGTCGATCCAGCCGAAGCACAGCGCGACGTCGAGCGCCTCGGCATAGGTCACCGTCGGAAGGCCAGCGGCCTTCTTGTGGATCTTGAGCCACAGCTCGGGCTCGTCGGCGTGATGCTTCGCGAGCCAGGTCTCGAAGGCCTGCGCGCTCGCGAATGCGCGGATCCGGGTAGGGTCGGGAACGAGGGGCGCCATCGGCGCCCGGTTGTACCGCGCCACACCACCGCCACGAGTGTGGTGCCCACGACTCACCCGCGGCGTGATCGAATCGGCAACCAGCTGGACGCAGGACGGCAGGTCCTGGCACCCGCGATGCACCGCTCGCCGGCATGATGCGCGCGCCCTGGGTCCTGGTTGTCGTCACGGCGGTTGGCTGCGCTGGCTCGGCCCGGCCGGCCGTGATCCCGACGATGACGCAGATGCCAGCCGAGTCCGAGAAGCGGGATCACCTGCTCGACAGCGCGGGTGCCCGGCCGACCGCAGAGAGCCGCAAGTCGCAGACGCCGAAGGAGCGCAAGGCCGAGACCGCGGCGGCCACCGCGGCGGCGGTCGTGGGCTGGTTGATGTCCTCGAGCGAGAACGTCGTGCTCGGGGCGTCCGCGCCGATCGACGAGAATCGCCTGTTCGAGGATCACCAGGCCAGGCCTGTGCCCGGTCCGGCGCCTACCGAGCACGACGCCACACCCAGCGACCGGCCCGCGGTGCTGATCCCCTGGATCGATCTCGGCCCGAAGCGGTAGCTCCGCGGTCAGACGCGGCGCAAGGCGACCCCGGCGATCCTGTGATCGGGGCCCTTCTCGAGCATCAGGGTGGCGCGCTCGCGGGTCGGTGCGATGTTCTCGCGCAAGTTGACCGCGTTCACCGTGTTCCAGATGTGCTCGGCGAACGCGATCGCCTCGGCGTCCGACATCGTGGTGTAGCGGTGGAAGTAGCTCGCAGGGTCGAGGAACGCGGTCGCCCGCAGGCGCTGGAAGCGGTCGAGGAACCAGGCACGCACCAGCGGCTCCGGCGCATCGACGTAGATCGAGAAGTCGAAGAAGTCGGAGACGAACGGCCGGCCCGGGACACCCGCGCCGAGGACATTGACACCCTCGACGATCAGGATGTCGGGGCAGTCGATCAGCGCGGTCTCGTCCGTGACGTCGTATGCCAGGTGCGAGTACAGCGGTGCGGACGCGGGACGACCCGACTTGACGTCGTCGAGGAAGCCGAGCAGCGCCTTGACGTCATAGCTCTCGGGAAGCCCTTGCGATGGCCGATGCCGCGCGCCGCGAGCTCGCGATTTGGCAGCAGGAAGCCGTCGGTCGTCACGAGCTCGACCGCGGGATGATCTGGCCATCGCCGCAGCAGCGCGGTCAGCACGCGTGCGGTCGTGCTCTTGCCGACGGCGACCGAGCCCGCGATCCCGATCACGAACGGCACGCGCGCGGTGGTACGGCCGACGAACGTGGCGGTCGCGGCGTGGAGCGCTTGCTGCCCGGCGACGTGCAGGTTCAGCAGCCGCGACAGCGGCAGGTAGCAGGCCTCGACCTCGTCGAGTGACAGGTGATCGCCGATCGCGCGGAGCGCGTCGAGATCGTGCTCGGCCAGCGTCAGCGGCGTGTTCGCGCGCAGCTCGGACCACGCCTCGCGATCGAACCGCAGATACGCGTCGACGTGCATGGGACGCAGAGTATGTCGCCCGCGCGCGCCGCGATCACACGACGCGCAGGATCTGCGCGCCGATCTCGAGGATGTTGCGGGTGCCAGGTATCGCCACGACCTCCAGCGCGCCGTCGATCGGTCGGGTCGGATGGGCGGCGCGCAGCGCGGCGGCCGCATCGTGGCGCCCCTCGCGAATCGCGTCCTGGACGACGGCCTCGACGTCGGGATCGATGCACGCGACCCGCGCCGCGGATCCGAGCAGCACGCGCTCGCCGGTCGCGAGGTCCTCGCGCCACAACGAGCCCGCATCCTCGATCGTCGCGTGCCGGAACCAGCCACCGAGGAGGATGCCGGTGCCGCGCCGCACGAGCTGGTGGTCGCGGTCGAACACCGCGAAGCCTTCGTCTGGGCCGCCGATGACGTCCGCCACCGCGGTGTCGTCCTGGTTGCTAACCCGCACGACGCGGTGGAGTAGCCCGACGGCGTAGCGCACCGCAGGCGATGGACCGAGCACGATCACGGGCGCGAGCTCGCGGTTGTCCTCGTCGGTCAGATCGTCGGTCGCGCGGTCGTGCGCGAAGTCCGCAGTCTGCGCGTAGAACGTCGCCCGACGCGGGTCACGGACAAAGGCCGCGACGTCGACCGCGCCCGCGCGATGCCACGCGATCGGCACGACATCGAGCACCGTCACGTCGTGCCCGAAGCGCTGCACGCATGCGTCGGCCGCCGGGGTCACCGCCACCGAGACCGGATCGTTGTCCTCGAAGCCCCACAGCTTCTTCGCCGGCCCGCTCGGATAGTCATGGTCGGTGGCGGACAGAAACCCGGTCTCGCGGTCGGTCACGTACGACCAGTACACGGCCATGCGCGAGCCGCGCCAGCCTACCGGATGGATCGGATCGCGACCGTACCGCCACATCCCGGGGTGGTGGTCGGGTCCATGCGCCTGCGCTGGCAGCGGGGGCCCGAGCTCGTCGGGGGTCCACGTGAGATGGATTGGCTCGCGTGGCGCGGCGAGCGAGAGCCGCGTGCCGCGTGAATCGACCAGCACCGGCTCGCCGTCGAGCACGAGCCTCGCATTGGCGATCCAATGAGATCGGAAACAGTCGCTGGTGAACCCGACCCACGACGACATCGGGAGCTCGAGATCCGGGCTCACGGGCACGGGTGGCGGCGCGACCGCCGGCAATGCGTCCGCGCGTGCGATCGCGAGCGCGAGTGCCTCGTGGCACTGCTCTGGATCGTGCCAATCCACCACGACGTGCGCGGGCAGGGAGGCGAGCTCGCGTTGCCACTCCTCCTCGATCAGCGCAGCGAGCGCTGGATCGTCGGCGATCAGATCGCCGCGGCAGTCCCGCACCAGGATCAGGTGCTCGCAGTCGCCGAGCCACGGTCGAGAACGCGCGAGCAAGCCGTGATCGTCGTGGTGGACGATCAGCACGAGCACGCGCGGTGGTACGAACGCGCGCCAGGCAGGCAGCGGCTCGATCGCGAGCTCGGTCGCCACAACGAACGGCTCGATCGCGCGCGCATTCCACATGTAGCGATGCGCGAGGTCTCGCAGGTGCACGATGCCCGGTCTCACGCCGCGATGCTCGCACGAGCCGTGCATCTCACGAGCGCATGATCATCCTCTACGGTTTCAGCAAGGTTGCGGAGCCTGCGATCGGTCACACGCGTGACCTCCGCGCACAGTGGGCGCTCGAGGAGACCGGGCTTTCGTATCGCGTGCAGGGCCTGGACTTCTGCGCAGGCGAGCTCGACACCGAGGCCTACGGCAAGCTGAGCCCGTTCCGTCAGATCCCGGCGATCGTCGACGGCGACGTGGTGGTGGCCGAGTCCGCGGCCGTGCTGCTCTACCTCGCAGAGAAGGCTGGCAAGCTGATTCCCGACGACCTCGCGGGCCGCACCGCCGTGACGCAGTGGTGCTTCGCCGCGATGAACACGGTCGAGCCGACGACGTTGATGATCGCGCAGCTCGACGTCAATGGCGCGAAGGATGCTGCGTCCGTCAAGCGCCGCGAGGGGCTGGTGAAGCAAGCCGACCGCTGGTTCACGGGCCTCGAGCGCCGGCTCGATGGGCGCTCGTACCTCGCGACGTCCGAGTTCACGGTCGCGGACCTGCTGATGGCGCACGTATTGCGCGAGACGCGGAAGTCGAAGCTGCTCGGCAACTATCCGACGGTGGCGAGCTATGTCGCGCGCTGCGAGGACCGCCCGGCGTGGAAGCGCACGTGCGCCGCGTACGAGCAACGACTCGGCATGGCGCCCGGCTCGATGTCCTGACGCGCGTCGCGGCTTCCTCCGAGATCTCGGTTTGTCGCATTTGTGACCCGGCACAACACGCCTACGTGGCCCGAACCATGGGCAGAACGTATCGCCGTCAGTTGATCGTGCCGCGTGGCATAGACGGTCTACAAATCTGCATCTGACAAACAAGTGGAGTGTTATCTCCACTTCTCACAATCGCATTCACCTGTTGGTCAATGCGATCCGATCCGGAAGGAAGCTATGAGGACCACGCCATTCACGGCGGGACTACTCGCGATTGCCTCGCTTGCGGGCTGCCAGCAGGACGAGCGCGAGGACCCCGTCTCGATCACGAGTCAGGAGGCGCGGCGCGCGCTGCTCGTGCCATCCGTGCGCGGCGCCGCCGCACCGAAGCGCGTGTGGGCCGACCACACCGCGAACGCCATCAAGTCCAGCGAGCTCGACGGCAGCGCGCCCGACGTGCTGTTCGACGACGTGCAGGGCCCGTACGGCCTCAGCCTCGATGTCGCGGCGCAGCGCCTGGTGTTCACCAGCTCCGAGCTCGAGGTCGTGCAGATCGCGCCGGTCGGCGGCGGGGAGGTCGCCAGCCTCGAGACCTCGTTCGAGGAGGGCTACGCGATCCTCCACGACATCGGAACACACAAGGTCGTCTACGGCCTGCGCGACACCCAGATCATCAAGCTGACCGAAGATATCGATTTCGGCACCGAGGCGATCGAGGTCCTGCTCCAGGTCGGCTCACCGGACGAGGTCCACGGCCTCGCCCTGACGCCGGATGGGGCGGCGCTCTACGTCGGTGACTCGGTCGGCCAGATGAGCCAGAAGCTGAACCTCGCGACGCACGTCGTCGAGCCACTCTATTACGCGGGACCGGCGGGCGAGCCCGATCCGATCGACCCGGGAACCCAGGTGCTGCGATGACCAGCTCGCGACTGTACGTGACCGCGATCGTGGCGAGCATGCTCGCCATGCCCGCCGCCTCCGCACAGCCGGTCCAGGGCTTCGCCGAGCTGCACTCGCACCTGATGGGCGAGCACGCGTTCGGCGGTGGCTGGTTCTCCGGCACGGTCGAGGGCCCGATCGACAAGGCGGTCGAGCGCTGCAGCGGTAACTGGACGGGGCTGCTGCCGACCACGCTGCCGTTTCACAAGCACGCGACCTCGCTGTTCCCGATCCTCGGCGAGCTCATCGGCGCCGACACCGGGCTCCACCTCGGCCGGCGTCGCGGCTATGACACGCGGCGCTGCAAGTACTTCCTCGGGATCAAGATCCCGGGCACCTGCCCGCGGCAACACTTCGAAGGCTGGCCGTCGTGGGATGGCGTCGGTCATCAGCAGATGTGGCAGGGTTGGCTCCAGCAGGCGCACGCTGGTGGTATGCGCGTGATGGTCGCGTCGCTCGTCGAGTCGAGCTTCCTGTGCGCGCATACCTCCCTGCCGAGCCGGCGCTATGGCTGCGACGAGATGGCGTCGGTCTACCGCCAGGCGGCCGCCGCGCGCGAGTTCGTCGCCCACAACGGCAGCTGGATCGGCCTCGCGACCTCTCCCGCGGAGGCACGGGCACTGGTCGCCCAGGGCAAGCTCGCCCTCGTGCTCGCCGTCGAGGTCACGAAGCTGTTCCCCGATGGCGACTTCATTGTTCAGCTCGACAACTTGCGCGCGCAAGGGGTCAGCTCGATCCAGCTCGTCCACCACGCCGATAACCGCTTTGCCGGCGCGGTCCCGATCGAAGAGACGGTGTCTGCGGCCAACAAGGTCGAGACGCTGTGGGGTGTGCTGATGGGGCTCGCGGGGATCCCGGGAGCCGGCGCGATCATCGGCGGGCTCAACGATGTCACCGCGATCAACGACATGACCTGCCGCGACGCCAACGGCAACAAGGGCCACTGCGACGGCCTGACGTACCTCAACGAGCGCGGCCTCACAGCCGAAGGCACGACCCTGGTCAACGCGATGATGGATCGCGGGATGCTCGTCGATATCGCGCACAGCTCGCGACGCACGATCCAGGACGTCTACCAGCTCGCGAAGCAGCGCAACAACTACCCGCTGTTCTACTCGCACGCGCACCAGTGGGACACGATCACGACCGACGAGGTGCACGGAAAGCAGGAGCCGAAGCACAAGCACGAGAAGTACATCCGGGCCGACGAGATCCACATGATCACGGAGACCGGCGGCATGATCGGACTACGCACTGGCCCGGAGAATACCTATCAATATCACGGCGCCACCTCCGTGCCGAATCAGTGTCAGGGCTCGACCCAGTCGTTCGCCCAGTCGCTGCTATACAGCGTCGACCACGGCCTCACCGTCGGCTTTGGCTCCGACTTCAACGGCATGATCAAGAACATGAAGCCGCGGTACCGGAGCGAGTGCCCGTCGGACAAGTACTTCATCGATCAGGCCGGCGGCCCGAACGAGTTCCAGGGCAAGGGGCTCGCGCACGTCGGCCTGCTGCCGCAACTGATGACCGATCTCCAGAAGGTCGGGGTCGCCGCGCCGTATCTCGACCAGCTCAATCGCTCGGCCGAGAACTTCCTCGTGATGTGGGAGCGCGCGGTCGGCAACACCGGTTGCGACGCGGCGGCCGGGCAGGCGTGTGGCAGCTGCGGCGGCACGGTCCAGTGCAACGGTACGTGCTCGGCGGTGACACCACCGTCGTACGGGCAGGCGTGCGGCTCGTGTGGCGGCACGATCACGTGCAATAGCACGTGCTCGATCGAGGAGAGCACCTGCCTGACCTACGCCGGCAACTTCACGTGGTCGCCGACCGGCACCAGCCAGCTGTGGGGGCCGAGCCTGCTGATGCCCGGCAACTACCTCGGTCAACCGTGGGCGACGATCACCGCGACGATGGATCACGGCGGCTGGTCATTCTCGTTCACCAACTGGGCGTGCAGCGGCACCACGGACGGCTTCACGTGCAACACGGGCTCGGGTCAGAACACGACGCAGGTGACCGGCTACCACGGCGCGACCGGGGTGGTGCGAACCTGGGAGTTCTACATCAATCCACCCTGAGCTCCTCCCCGAGTGCCGGCACGGGCGCTGCATCACCCGGAGCTACCAACCGAGGAGAGCGCCCATGTCACGCATTGCATTTGTTCTCGCAGACGACTTCGAGGACAGCGAATTTCGGAAGCCGTATGACGCTTTGAAGGCCGCCGGCCATCACATCGACGTGATTGGCGTGAAGGCAGGAGCGAAGGTGAAGGGGAAGAAGGGCGACGAGGAGGTCACGATCGAGAAGGCAGTGGTCGAGGCTTCGGCCGGTGACTACGACGCGCTCGTCATCCCGGGCGGTTACTCGCCCGATCACCTGCGCACCGACCCGCCGATGGTGGCGTTCGTGCAGGCGATCGCGCGCGACGGCAAGGTCGTCGCAGCGGTCTGTCATGGCCCCCAGCTCCTGATCGAGGCCGACACGGTCAAAGGCCGGGTCGTCACCTCGTGGCCGTCGGTCCGCCGGGATCTCGAGAACGCCGGCGCGACCTGGGTCGACGAGGAGGTTCACGTCGATGGCAAGCTAATCACGTCGCGCAAGCCCGCGGACCTCCCGGCGTTTTCGAAGGCGATCCTCGAACAACTCGGCTGAACCGGACGCCGACGCGGGTTCAGCGTTCCCGCATGTGGAACGCCCGTTTCGAATCGGGCGGCATCGGATGATCAGGGTTTCGCCTATAGAAGCCCAACTCCGATGATGAATCGCAAACAGTTTCTACGCTCCCTGGCCGGTGTTGGGGTTGGGGTTCTGGGCGCCACGGCGCTCGTGGGTTGCGCGGACGGCGTCGATGCCTCGCTGGTGGATGCCGGCGACATCGGGGTCGACGAGACGCCGATCGAGGGCCTGGCCTGTAGCCCGGCGACCGAGATCAGCAACAACCACGGCCATGCGGTCGTGGTCCCGGCTGCGGACGTCGTCGCGGGCGTGCAGAAGCAGTACAGCATCCAGGGCACGTCGGCCCATCGCCACTTCATCACGGTGACTGCCGCGATGTTCGCGCAGCTACGCGCGAACCAGACCGTGACCGTCCGCTCGGGTGGCGTCTCGCACACGCACGTCGTCACGATCAGCTGCGTGCTCTCGGAACCGTGCGAACCGACCGCGACGATCAGCGCGAACCATGGCCACGCGGTGACCGTGCCCGAGGCCGACATCATCGCCGGCGTCGACAAGCAGTACAGCATCCAGGGCACGTCGACCCATCGCCACTTCATCACGGTGACCGCCGCGATGTTCACGATGCTCCGTCAAGGCACGACGGTCTCCGTGATCTCCGGCGGCGTCACGCACCGCCACACGGTGACGATCGCCTGCGCCCCACCGCCCGTGACCTGCTCGCCATCTGCCGTGATCTCCAGCAACCACGGCCACGCGCTCGTGATCCCGAATGCCGACGTCGTCGCCGGCGTGCAGCGGACCTACGACGTCACTGGCTCGGCGACCCACCCGCACCAGGTCACCGTGACCGCCGCGATGTTCGACGAGCTCGCTGCCAACAAGGCAGTGTCCGCGACCGCGACCGGGGGCACCCATACCCACGACGTCATGATCTCGTGCGGTCCTCCGCCGGTCACGTGCTCGCCTAGCTCGGTGATCGCCAGCAACCACGGCCACGCGCTCGTGATCCCGAACGCCGACGTCGTCGCGGGCGTGGAGAAGACCTACGACGTGACCGGCACGGCGACCCACCCGCACCAGGTCACCGTGACCGCCGCGATGTTCGCCTCGCTCGCCACCAACGCGTCCGTCACCGCGACGGCGACCGGTGGCACGCACACGCACGGCGTCACGATCACCTGCGGTTGAAGCGCTCCCGTTCAGCGCGTTGGTCAACGAGCCATCGGCGTACGTGTCGCTGGTGTTAACGATCAAGTTGGTGCCTCTCTTGAACCCACTTGTGTCCCGATACACCGAGCCCTTGACGCCGCCGTCCCAGCCCGGAATCCGGAGCTCGCTCATGTCGGAATTGCCGCCGCCACGACATCTTGCTCGAGTCCTCGACGGCACGTCGGACGAGCAGTGGTCCGCCATCGCCGCGCTTGCCAACTCGAACCGGCCATCCGATCCGCGCCTGACACCGAGACTGATCAAGGTCTGGCAGGCGCAGGACAAGGCGACGCGCAAACGCTCGATCTCGAAGCTCAAGGCCTTCGACAACGGCGAGGACGGCGACTCGATCCACGAGATCACCCGCCTGTTGCGCGATGTCGCCAAGTCCTATCAGGAGCCGTGCGCGGCGCGGCTCGTCGCGAAAGGCGAGGTCAGGAAGTACCTGACCAAGATCCTTCCCAAGGTGTGCGGCACCAAGTCGGGCGCTTGATCGCAACTACTTGCTCGACCACTCCGTGGCGGAGCCCGCGAGCCGGGCCGGTAGATCAGACGCGAGGTACGCAGCACCGGCGGGGTCGCCGATCGAGCGGTCGAGGAACGCACGCAGCGTCGAGCTGAGCGCGCTGCTGAGCCGCACGAGCTGGACGTCATCCGACGCGGCATCGCCGAGGTTGTACGTGTTGTGGCCGCCGACGCCGTCGGGGAGCGGCGAGTAGAGCAGGTGCTGGTCGAGGCGCCCGCCGGTCAGATCGTCAAACGCGCGCCGGCGGATCCCGCCAGACAGCGTCGGGTTGCTGGGGTTCAGGTCGTTGTCGCCCGTCATCACCAGCACTGGCTTACCGATCGCGCTCCACGAGTTGTCGGTCGCGGTCTCGAAGAAGCCCGAGAACTCCGGGCCCTGCGGTGACAGCGCGATCGCGGCGAGCGGGCGCGGATCCGAGAACGCGAAGCGCGTGAGCGACGGCGTGATCGTACGCACCGCACCGGCGAGCACGAGCGGCGCCTGCGAGCCCGCCGACCAGCCGGCGACCACCACGCGGGTGGCGTCGATCTCGATCCCCGTCAGATCGCGAAGCCGCGCCGTGATCGCGGGGAGATCATCGAGCAGCGCGATCACGTCGCGCGGTCGCGCCACGCTCGCCGGCTGGAACGTGCTCGCCGTGCACTCCGCCATCGAGACCCCGGCGTGGATGCACATCGCTCGGATCTGCGTGGCGTCCGGAACCGTGTGTGCGACGTGGATCACGGCCCAGCCCGCCGCGGCGATCGTCTCGCCCCAGGCGTCGTTCAGGTGGTGACCGTTGTTGTCGAAGTCGCCGCCGTGCGACCACACGACGATCGGCAGCGGGCCTGTGGCATCGGTCGGATAGCGGAGGAGGATCGGATTCGCGCGCACGAGGATCGGATCTTCGACCGTGTAGCCCTCGATCATCGCGACCGGATGCGCCGGGCTCGCGTACTCGCAGCCGGCACCATCGAGATCGTTGCAAGGATCGACCGGCGCGGCATCGGGCACTGGCGCATCAGGCTGTTCGGACACGGTGCCACACGCGGCGACGAGCACGAGCGAGAGGAGCTTCATCCGAGCGTCATCGTGCAGCCGACGCGCCATCCGGTTCGCGAGCGATGCCGGGGAGTTGGCGGTCGGGGGTCGCGAGCGCGCCGAATCAGCGCGCCAGATCAGGCGCCCAGATCAGGCGACCAGATCGCGATCGATCAAGACGAGGAGCTCGCGGCGGGTGGTCGCCCACTGCCGGGTCAGGGCCCGGCTCGGCGCCCCGACGCGACTCACCGCGAGCAGCAGTGGCCAGGAGTCGGCGGACCTGCGTGCCCACGTCCCGCTGGCGTCCGGAGCCCACGTCTTCTTGTCGGCAAATGCGACGCGGCCGATCCGCAGCAGGCCATCGCGGGACTGCGCGACGAGGTTCGCGACGGTGGTCTCGATCGCGGCGAGCGGGATCTTGCGCGCACCCACCGTTGCCCAGCGCACGAGTGCGGTCGTCCCGCGCAACACATCGTAGAAGTAGAACCGCGGGAAGCACAGCGCGGCCCACTGCACGGCTGACGTCTGCTCTGCGGCATTGTGCTGCGTTGGAGATCCGCGGTGCAGCTCGCGCGCGATCAGCATGCCCGCGGCACGCTCCGCGAGCTCGCTCGGTCCGCGACGTGTCAGCGCCTCGAGCACCGGCACCGTGCCGACCATCGAGCTCGGGCATTCGTCTGCGACGAGGTACGCGGACTCGTCGCAGTTGTAGCCGCCGTCGGCCATCTGGTAGCGCGCGTACCACGCGGGGACCCACGGCATCGCGTGATCGACGTCGACCCCGCGCGCGGCGAGCAGCGGATCCATGCAGCCAAGCGCGCAATGGCACGACGAGGCGCGGAACTTGTCGAGGCCAGGTGGCCAGTCCTCGTCGCGGAGGGGGAACGTGTGGATCGGCAGCGCGGCCAGGGCCTCGACCATCGCGGCGATCGGAGGCGCCGGGATGCGCGCGGTCTCGCCGAGCTCGTGCAGCAGCAACATGCTCCACCACGGCGATCGCCACTTCGGCCAGTACGCGTCGGTCGCGAGGCTGGCGAGCGCGGCGTCAGACGCGAGGTAACGGACCTCATCTTCGATTGCGGCTTCGACCTCGGGGGGGTGCGTGACCTCCGCGTCGGGAACACCCGCGAGGAGATCGCGGAGCTCGGGGCCGGTCATCACGCGCGGCGCGGTGGGATGGCGAGCGAGTGGTGCGCCGCGCCGAGGCAGGTATCCATGACGATGGTGAGCCCACCCGCGGTGGCGCGCTTCGCCGCCTCGTCGCTGGTGACGCCGAGCTGGAGCCACAGCGCCTTGGCCTTGATCGCGATCGCGTCGTCCGCGATGTCGGGCGTGTCCTCGGAGCGGCGAAACACGTCGACGATATCGACCGGCTCTGTGAGCTCGCGGAGCGAGGCATACGCCCGCTGGCCAAGCACCTCGGTCTCCTTCGGGTTGACCGGGATCACGTGATAGCCCGCGGCGAGCAGCTGCTTCATGATCCGATGCGACGCGCGATCGGGATTCGACGACGCGCCGACCATCGCGATGGTGCGTGCGTCGACGAGGATCTTGGTCAGGAGCTCGGGGGAGGGCGGTTCGTACATCGCAGAGTCGACATACCTCGCCCGGAGCGGCCGGGCGACGTGCGCGCGGCTACTTCTTGGGCTGCGTCGCCGATGGTGGCGCGGCGGCCGTGCTGCAGCGTGCCACCGCGATCCCACCGCTGACGACGAGCGCACCCGCCGCAACCCAGGGCGCCCAGCGCTTGAACAGGCTTCGCGGCAGCGGCATCGCGGTGTGGAGCTGAGGCGTGAGGTCGGGTGGTAGATGGATGACCGCGGCCGCGACCTCCGGACCCGGCGAGGGATGGATCACGTCGGCGAGACGGTCGGAGCCATCTGCGATCGCCGGCGGCGGCGCGAGGTCGAGCAGCAGCGCGGCGGCACTCGCAGGATCGCGCTCGATCAGATCGAGCAGGAGCTTGGCGGAAAACGCGCTCGGCGGCCGGTGATCTGGATCCTTGGCCAGCAGCCGCCTGGTGAACGCCTCGAGCAGCGGATCGACCGCGATCCCCGGCGCGCGATCGCGCATCGCCGGGACCTCTTCGAGCAGGTTGGCACGCGCGACCTCGACACCATCCCCGTCGAACGGTGCCCGGCCAGTCAGCATCTCGTAGCAGACGACGCCGAGTGCGAACAGGTCGATCCGGTGATCGATCGCCTGGCCGGTGACGTGCTCCGGAGCCATGTAGCGCGGCGTGCCGAGCACGAGTCCGACGGTGGTGAGCCGCTCGCCTTGCGAGGTCGCCTCGTCACGCAGCGTCGAGATCCCGAAGTCGACGATGCGGACCCGCTCGCGCTCGAGATCGTGTGCGTGCTCGACGATGATGTTGTCGGGCTTGAAGTCGCGATGAACGAGCCCGTGGCCGTGCGCGTGCTCGAGGCCGCTGCACAGCTGGCGGACCAGCGCGATCATGCGCGCGCGATCCATCGCACCGGCCTCGAGCACGCTGCCGAGCGTCGGCCCGTCGACGAGATCCATCACGATGTAATGCGCCCCGGCCGACTCGCCGACATCCAGGATCGACACTACGTTCGGGTGGGAGAGCTTTCCGGCGAGCTCCGCCTCGCGCTCGAACCGGCGGCGGAGCTTCGGGCTGGGCACGAAGTCGTCGTGCAGGATCTTGATCGCGACCGGCCGAGCGATCTTTACGTGCCGCGCGCGATATACGGTGCTCATGGCACCCGCTCCGAGGATCGACTCCAGCCGATATCGCGAGGCGATCACGTCGCCCAGGGCCACCGAGGTCGCTGTTCTATCCACCACCGTTCACCATGCCGGAACCCTGGATCAGCCTGTGCACCCTTGCGATGCTCTTACGGAGTGGCACCGGTTGCAGAGCGGTAGCAAATCGCGCGGCGAACCGTGGCACAGGCGCGCGGCGAGCGTACGGGCGCAGCCGATCCTCACGCAGATCTGGGATAGGGAGGGGTCGGCCTTGGCACGTCTCGGGCAAATGCCGAGGCGCGTGAACGTTTCCCGTGTTTTGGTGCTGCTCGTGCTGTTCGGAGGGGCGGCCGCCGCGCAGCCTGCCACCGTCGATTCCTCGACCGATCCGGCGCCCGCGCCGGCCGATCCCGCGTCGCCTGCGAAGCCGGTCTCCGCCGATGACGTGCGCGATGCTCCGAAGCCCGGGCAGGAGCATGGCCGTCTCGATCCGCTGGATCTCGGCGACGGCGTCGGCCGGTGGATTGGCCGGGTTTTGTTGTTCCCGGTGCGCGTGCCGATGTTCATCGTCGCGCAGCCGGTGCGCGGTGCGCTCTACCTTCAGGATCGGTTCTATGCCGCGGAGACGATCGCCGCGTTGTTCTACACCGAGGACAAGAAGCTCGCGATCTTCCCGACCGTGCTGGTCGAGACCGGCTTCGGGCTCAATGGCGGTGTCCGCATCCAGCTCAAGGATCTGTTCGGTCAGGGCGAGAAGATCCGGGCGCGCGGCGGATACGGCGGTCGGTTCCGTCAGGTCGCGACGCTCGACATCGACAGCGGCGAGGCGTTCGGCCCGCGCGTGTCGGCGGGCATCGACATGCGCTACGAGCTGCGCGCCTCGGAGCGGTTCAGCGGCATCGGCAACAACGAGCTCGAGACCTCGATGGACCGGCGCGATCCTGTGGATCCGCTGGGCGTCGCGACCCGCTACCGGATGACCGTGCTGCGCGCGTCGCCGCGGGTACGGCTCGAGCTGCCGCAGAACCTGTGGGTCACCGGTACCGGTGCGGTGATCGACAAGAACTACGAACAACTCGAGGACGCGGACGGCAGCGACCGCCCGATCCAGGAGATCTATGACCCCGCGTCGATCCCGGGGTTCATCGACGGCACGCGCTTCCTCTATACCGAGCTCGAGGTCGCGTGGGACACCCGCCGGCCGTCGCACTGGCTCGATCCGAAGGGCGTGTGGGGCACCGGTGGGCTGGTGCTCGCCTACGCCGGTCGCCAGGCCGGCCTCGACGACGGCGCGACGTTCTACCGGATCGGTGTCGACCTCCAGCGGTTCCTCCGGTTCGGGCCCGGACCCCGCGTGCTCGAGCTGCGCGGCTACGCCGAGCTGGTCACCGGCGATCGCGAGCACGTTCCATTCACCGAGCTGCCGAGGCTCGGCGGGGTCGATCTGCTGCGCGGCTATACGACCGACCGGTACCGCGATCGATTCGCCGCGGTCGCGCAGGTCAACTACCTGTGGATGCTGTCGCGCTACCTCGGGGCGGTCGGCTTCGTCGATGCCGGTCGCGTCTCCAACGGCGTCAACGCGTTCACGTTCGAGGATCTCCGGGTCGGCTTCGGCGGCGCACTCGAAGCGTACAGCAGCTCCGGCCTGCTGCTGCGTGCCCAGCTCGCGACCTCGATCGACGGCGGCATCACCGCATTTGTCTCACTGGACCCGGTCTTCGGAGCGCGTTCGCGCGTGGAGCGTTACTGATGCATCGCAGCCTTGTCGTCATGGTCCTCGTCACCGTACACGGAGGCGCGTGCGGCTCCTCCTCGCCGGTCGGCGACGTCCGGTTTGCCAATCAGCCGCCCGTGTGGCGCGTCAACGACCGGATCGACACGCCGAAGGCTCCAGAAGAGAAGCCATTCGACCGCGGCCTCTATCACTTCGACTCGTACTACAAGGTGGCGGATCGCAGCGTTGCCCTGACGCGCGAGCGTCGCTCGCTCGGGGTCAACGCGCTTGACGAGGTTCCTGACTCGACCTGGTTCACCAACCGGATCGGCGTTCGCGAGGTGTCGACGGCGGAGATCAAGTGCGGCGCCGGAACGTGCGATCCGCCCGACGCCCACTTCCCGTGGACGATCAAGAGCGGCAAGGAGGGCGGCACCGCGGTCGGGTTCATCGTCGAGGATGCACGCGGCGTGAAGTTCTTGCTCAAGTTCGATCAAACGCACGCACCCGAGGTCGAGACCGGTGCGGACGTGATCGTGGCGCGACTCCTGTGGGCTGCGGGCTTCAACGTCCCCGACGATCACATCGTGCACTTCAAGCCGTCGGACCTGAAGCTCGACCCGAAGGCCTACTACAAGCATCTCGGGGCGAAGCGCAAGCTCGACCAGCAGCGGGTCGACAGTCAGCTCGCGAAGTTCAGCCGCGGCAAGGACGTCAGGATGCGTGGCCTCGCCACGGTGTTCGTCGAGGGCAAGCCGCTCGGCGGCACGCAGCGCCTCGGGGTCCGCACGGGCGATCCCAACGACGTGATCCCGCACGAGCTGCGGCGCGATCTGCGCGGCCAGGCCGCGATCTTCGCCTGGCTGTCGCACACGGACATGAAGGAGGACAACTCGCACGACGCGTGGATCGAGGACCCGAAGGACAAGAAGGTGCATTACGTGAGGCACTTCCTGATCGACTTCGGCAACTCGCTCGGTGCGCAGGCACGCGTGCGGCAGCGGCCTTATCTCGGCTACCAGTACGATGTCGATTTCGCCGAGATGGGAATGTCGCTGATCTCGCTCGGCGCGCACCGCCAGCCGTGGGAAGGCCGGATCGATCCACCGCTCAAGGGCGTTGGCCTGTACGCCGTCGACGACTACCTGCCTTCGAAGTGGAAGTCGAACACGTTCGCCCATTTTCCGATGATCGAAGCCGATCGCTTCGATAACTACTGGGGCTCGAAGATCGCGGCGCGGTTCACGCGCGAACAGATCGCCGCCGCGGTCGAGTCCGCGCAGTTCTCGGATCCGCGCGCGGCGACGTATCTCACCGAGGCCATCCTCGGACGCGCGCGCAAGACCGCCCAGTTCTGGTTCCGACGCGTCAACCCGATCGACAACTTCAAGGTCGAGGGCGCCACCCTGTGCTTCACCGATCTCGCGCTGTTGTACGAGCTCGAGCGCGCGCCGACCAAGTTCAGGGTCGCCGCCCACGACGCCAACGGCACGGTGGTCGGAGCGCGCCAGGAGCTCGTGCCGGATTCCGCCGGTCGCGCGTGTGCCGCGGTGCCTGCCGTGCAGTATGCGATCCTGCGGGTCGAGTCGACGCGCAGCATGCCTGGGACGCTGCTCCACGTCGCGCGTGATGGCGCCGGCGCGCTTCGGCTCGTGGGAGTCTGGCGCCTGTAATCGGCGCTGGCAGAAACCATGGCGAGCCGTCGTCGCCTCTCTTCGCTCGGGCTGGTCGCGCTGGTCGCAGTGCTGACCAGTGCGCGCGTCGCAGCTGCCGAGGATTATCCGGGTCAGTTCGACTGGAAGGGACCGGAGAGCTCCTACTGGTGGGACGGCGGCGTGATCCCGTTCCTCTATATCCCGATCGCGCTCAACCTCGGCTATCGGTTCCTGCGTCCGCCGCGACCACGGCCGCTGCTGTTCTCGACGCTGGAGGGCGGCCGGTCGTACACCGGTGGCCAGTACCCGGTCGTGCTGCTGTACGTCGATGCGGTGGTCGCCGGCGGCGCGATCTTGTTCGCCGGCGATGACTCGCGCTGGCACCACACCAAGGGGTTCGTGCAGGGGATCGCGATGACCTCGCTATTGACCGCGCTCGCGAAGGGCACGTTCGGTCGCCAGCGCCCGATGTTCGATCTCGCGATCGGCGCCGACAATCCTCACGATTCGCGCCGATCGTTCTGGTCCGGGCACTCGTCGGTCACGCTCGCGACCGCGACGTACCTGGGGCTCTACGCGCGGCAGCACCTGTTCGACCGCTGGCGCCCGGGTGGGACGTGGCCGTGGTGGGAGATCGTGAGCTACACCGCGCTCGCCGCCGGTGCGGCCGCGATCCCGTACTCGCAGTACGCGCTCAACCGGCACCACGCGTCGGACGTGATCATCGGCAGCCTGGTCGGCGCGACGGTCGCGGTGTTCACCTACGTGCTGCAGGAGGCGTCGTATCGCGCCGCTCGCGACGACCTCGCCGAGCCAGTGGCTGGCCGGACCGGGCTCGGGATGCGCAGCCTGATGTTTCGCGGCGCCTGGTAGTCAGGGCACCGTCGGGGTCGGATCGCGTCGATGGACCAGATCGCCGATCAACTCTTCGAGCGAGCGACGTGGCCGGTCGCTCGGCTTGCCGTCGACTGCGAACACGAGCCACAGGTGCGCGCGGATGTCCTCGGGCAGGACGTTCTCGAGGTACTCGAGCGCGACCCCGCGGATCGCCGGGTCCTCGCTCCACAGGCCCTGGAACGCGGCGCGGATCGGCTCGGCGGGGAGCGCGAGGGCGAGCAAGGTCGTCAGGTGATCGACCGCCCGCGACAGCTCCGGGTGGGCTTCGTTCTTGGCCGCGACCATCGCCTCCGAGCTCGCGACGTCGATCGCCTTCCACACCGCCGGGTCGAGCGCGAGCTCGCGGCGAACGCCCTCGAACACGACCTCGTCGTCGAACACGAGATCGGGCTCGCGCTCGCGGAGCACGAGCAGCGCCTCGGCCGACGCATAGCGAATGTCGCGCTCGGGATCGATGAGACCCGCGAGCAGCCCGGTCCGCGCGACCTCGCTGATCCGCACGTCGCGCGCGGGCGAGCTCTCGGTGACCGGTGGGAGCTCGCGGTTCGAGATCAGGATCGGGATCCGGCACCGCACCGGCGCCGGGAGGTCGGCGTCGAGCATCGCGTCGACCAGCTGGCCGACGTTCTTGTGAGCGACCTGCTCGACCGCGGACTTCGCGAGCGCCTTGAGCTCGGGATGGACCAGGAGCGGGATCACGTATCGCACGCCCGCGGGCGGCAGCGGGAGCTCGAGCGCGCGCCGGATCCGCGCCACGTCCTTCGAGGCCAGATCGGCGAGGCGCACGAGATCGGGCTCGAGCTGAGTCGATGACTTCTCGGTGGCAGACGCCTCTCGCTTGGCACGCGCACGCCGGAACCAGCTGCCAGTCTTCGCGGCGGGCGCGTCGCCGCTAGCTGGCGAAGGTGGTACGGGGTGGGCGAGCCCGCGCTGCGCGACCATCTCCATCGTCGTGCGGGTGGTGCGGTCGCGGGGCTCGTCCTTCTCGAGCTCGATCGCGTTCGCGACCAGGCTGCGCTCGAGCGCCTCGACGTAGCTGACCTGGGCCTTGAGCGCGATCATCACGCCGATCACGGACAGCCCGATCGCACCCCCGACGAGCGGGATGGTGGGACTGGCGAGCGCGCCGATCAACAGCACGACCAGCAGCCCTCCGATGACGTCGCCGAATCGCTCGACGCCGACGTCGATCACGGTCTTGGTCGCGCGCCGTTCATGCGCGAGCAGCGGGGTGTAGAACACCTCGTAGGCCTCGCGGTAGAGCGAGTTGCGCAGCACGTTCTCCGCGCCACGCAGCAGCACGAACGTGCCGACGCCCGGCATCGCCAGCGCGACGATGCCGAACACGATCACTGCACCCGGCAACGTCGCGAGCGTGCGCGCGAGCCCCCAGGATTGCAGCGCCCAGCGCCCGAACAGCCACTGGACGAGCGCGGTCGTGATGCCGACGACGCCGTGGAACAGCGCGAACACGCGTGCGAGATCCGTGCTGTGCGCGACCTTGGAGGCCGCGCCGGCCTTGAACACGTAGTCGAGGAGCGCCGCCGCGATCGTCACGGTCACGGTGATCGCGGCCAGCCGGCGGAGCAGCGACACGCGCGCGATGTGGCCAGCGGCGCCGCTCAGCGCGTCGTCGGGCGTGTCATTCACGGCGGCGTCGGCCCGCTTGCCGCCGATCATCGACATCTGCGTGGCCGCGATCACCTGAAGCGCGGCGACGGTCAGCAAGATCTCCCGGGTGCCGATCATCGCCGCGACGCGCTCGGCCAGCACCGCGCCGCCCAGGCCGCCGAGCGTCGCGCCGAAGCCGATCGTGCCGAGGGCGCGGCGTGCACTGCGCGGATCGAATCGCTCGCTGACGATCGACCAGAACCCGGAGACCAGGATCGGCCCGAGCAGCGTCTGATGGATGTAGATCACCACGCTGACCGGCTGTGGGAACTGTTCGACCAGCACCCATTCCGCGACCAGCAGGCCCGCGCTGATGATGTTGGTCGCCTGGACCAGGCGCGTCGGAACACCGCGCGACATCCTGCGCGCGAACCAGAACGTCGTGCCGATCGCGAGCGCGCTCGACACCGCGAGCAGGAGTGGCAACCGCTTGACGGCGAAGTGCTCGAGGAAGATCGCGTCTCGTGCGGTCTTGCCAGCGAGTTGACTCGCGATCACGACGGCGGCGCCGATCGCCGCGCCGATGATCAACGTTCTGGGGACGCTGCGACTAGGCGGGAGCGCTGGCACTCGTCCTCGGCTTCGCAGGGTCGGCGGGCTGGTACGTCCGCATCGACGTTTCGCCAGATCATCGCGCTCTGCAGGCTGGTTCGGCTCGCGCGGCTCGCGCTTGGCTTTCTCGCGCATGGCCTTGTCGTGCAGGCGACCGACGAACGCCGCGAACACCAGCCACAGTGCCACGACCGCGACGTTGACGATGGCAAATCCGCGCGTCGAGAGCGCGAGCGCGGTGCCGCCGGCGACCAGGCCCGCGGCAACCAGATCTCCGGCGCGGACGAAGAACGTGTCGATCGCCGCCTTGGCCTTGAACTTGACCTCCGGCGTGGTCGGCAGCCACAGCATCTGCCGGACGGTGTTGTGCAGCGAGTAGTCGAGGCTGTTCTCGGCGGTCTTGACGATCCGGATGTAGGCCAGCACCGGCGCGACCGCGAGGAGTGCATACGAGCCGAAGGCGACGGCGGGCACCAGCAAGAGTGCCACTCGCACCCCGACATACTTGACGATGCGCGACACGACGAGCGCCTGCAGGACCGCCGCGATCGCATTCACCCAGGTGAAGTAGCTGCCGTAGAACTGACCGACGAGCTTCTTCGCGAGCTCGACATCGCCGCCAGCCTCCGCCGTCGCGTTGTCGGTCACCACCGAGCCGAGGATGTACTCGCCCGTCGTGTTCACGACGTTGTAGAGCACGATCATGATCGCGATCATCCACAGGTAGCGCTGCGACAGCACCAGCCGGAACGCGCCTTGCTTCTCGAGCGGGCGCCCGGTGGCACGGTCCTCGGCCTTGTCCTGGTCCTCCGTCTCGTCCTCGCCCGCGGGCATCTTGTGCGCGAGCTTCGCGCCGATGATCGTGAGCAGGATGCACGCGACGAGCAGCACCGACGCGATCACCATGATCACCTCGATTTCGAATGCGCCGATCAGTTGCTGCGCGCTCCACGCGCCGACGATCGCGCCGATCGTCCCGCCGAACGCGATGATCGGAAACAGCCGCTTGCCCTGGTCGGGGCTGAACAGCTCGTTCGCGAGCGACCAGAACTGCGCGATCACCATCATGTTGAAGATGCCGAGCCACAGGAAGAACGGCACTCCGATCGGGACGTTCGCCTGCAGCAGCAGGAAGAACACGACGAACGACCCGGCGAAGATCGCCATCACCGTGTTGACGAGCACCATGCGCGGCACCCGGCTCGACAGCATGCTGTAGGCGGGAACCAGCACGACCAGCAGCGCGGCCTGGCCGGCGGCCGCGTAGCTCTTCACCTCGGCGCCACCGCCGAGCAGGATCAGCGGCTCGCGGACAACCTTCAGCAGGTAGTACGCGGTGAGGATCAGGAACAGGTCCACCAGCAGGATCACGACGGGCAATGCTTCGCCCGGCAGCACCCGCGAGAACACGGACAGGACGCGATGGAGGACCTTGGTCACGCAGGGGAGCATAGCGACTGTCGTGCCGCCCGTTCGCAAACGTACCCAGATCCTCGACTTGCGTTTTCACTTCGTTCGCGGGGCGGGCGCCCAGCGAGGTGTCGGGACGTCAGCGGTTATGTGGCGTACGCTTCAGTGGGTCCGTCGGTGGGTTCCCCGTTCGCGGGAGGAGACCCATGCCGATCACCCGGGTGGCGGCGATCGCGAGCTGCTCGGCTCGCGCGGCGTCGACCTCCCCGAGCTTGCCCTCGACGATCATGTGCCCGAGCCCGTGGGTCAGCGCGCTCGCGGCGAGGCACAGATCGTCGAGCGGCATGTCGGCGATCACACCTGCCGCCTGGGCATCCGCGAGCGCTTGCCGCTGACTCGCATTGTGCTCGTCCCAGGTCCGGCGTTGCTCGGCCGGCATCCGCTCCGCGATCCCGGGCAGGTTGAGTGCGCGGAAGTGCTCGGGGTGAGCGGCGATGAACTTCACGTATGCGATCCCGCTGGCGCGGAACCGCTCGAGCGGGTCCGCGGGCGCCTGCGCGACGGCCTGCGCGACCAGGGCGCCCAGTCGCTCCGCGCACTCGCCGGCGACCGCCGCGAGGAGCTCGTCCTTGTCCCGGAA
>JBBJLY010000323.1:0-8420 GCA_037720695.1 Kofleriaceae bacterium
GATGCCGATGCCGATGCCGATGCCGATGCCGATGCCGATGCCGATGCCGTTGCCGTTGCCGTTGCTGATGCCGCTGCCGTTGCCCTGCCGTTGCCGTTGCCGTTGCCACCTGTGCGGCTTATCGACCGGCATTTGCGGCTAGCTGGTCACCGCCACGCGGCGGCGTGGACCATGGTCAGCGCGGCTTCTCCCGCGACCAGCCCGGCATCGTCGGCATCGTGCACCGCGAGCCCGATCAGATCGCCGCCGGCGGGCACCGCGCCATACGCCGCATCGACCGCGATCCAGCTGCGGCCGGTCCAGCTCACCGCCCAGCGGTGGCGCACCAGGCGATCGCCGTCGATCCGGAGGCCGGTGACCACGTGCGTCTCGATCCGCTGCCGGCTCGCGAGCGCGGCATAGACCAGCGCGAACGTCGTGCAGTCGCCGGCCTTGGCCGCGATCGCATCGCGAGCGGAGGTCAGCCCGGCCGCGAGATCCGGGGCGATCCGCGCCTGGACCTGGGCGACCAGCGCGACGATGTCGTGCGAGCGATCGCGACCGTGCGCCGCGGGATCTAGATCGCCCGGCAGCCGCGCCGACAGCTCGAGTGCGATCCCGCCGTCGTGCGCGTGGCTCGCCTGGCCGGGGAGCGCGGGCAGGGTCAGCGTGCCGTCGAGGACGATCCGATCGCTGCGGGTGCCGGTGATCGGGATCGCGGTCGCCGCGATCAGGTCGACCGGCTCGAACGCGAGTGCCGCTTGCGCAGGCGTCGCGCGGATCGCGATCACACCTTCGCCATCGACGACGCGTTCGTAGCTGCCATCGGAATCGAGGTCGATCGTCGCCTCCGCCAGCGCGCCCCCGTCGAGCGCCAGCCGGGCGACCAGCCGTGCCGGCGCGACCGGCTCGACGCGGCCCGCACCGGCGACGAATGCGCGCGCGGGCAGGAACACGCGACCGGCGAACTTGCCATCGCGGCGGACGAACAGCGGCACCAGCTCGGCAGGGATCGCGGAGCCGGCGAGATGACTGATCTCGCCGTCGTGCTCGATCGTCCATCGCGCTGCATCGCGGGTCGCGGTCGCCTCGCGCGTGAGCGGGCCGCGCTCGATCCAGTGCACGCGACGCGGCGCGAGCGTGTGGTCGGCCTCGATCTCGATGTCGGTCGCGATCGTGATCGTGGCGTCGCCGCGGCGAAATCGCATCGCCTCGGTGCGCAGCAACACGAGGCCGGTCGACGATCTCGTCTCGTGCTCGACCGCGGTGCCGATCCGCGCGCCCCCAAGCCAGATCGTGTAGTGGCGATCCGCGGGTGCGAGATCCGGTGCATCGACGTGAGGCTTTGCCGTGCAGGCAAACAGGGTGACCAGGCAGATCGCTCGCACGGACCGGCGATCGTAGCCACCGTCAGTGGGTTGGCGCAAACTCTCGCGCATGCCGCCCTGGGTGCTGATCGGTTGTGGGTACGTGGGAACCAAGCTCGCGCGTCGCCTCGTCGGCGGCGGCGAGGACGTCACCATCGCGCGCCGCGATCCCGAGCAGGTGGCGCGGATCGCCAGCGAGCTCGGCGTCCGCGGCGTGCGCGCTGACCTCGCGCAGCCGGCCACGCTCGCCGGGGTCGTGCCGCCTGACGCGATCGTCGTCGCGCTCGCTCCGCCCGGCCCGGATCCGGCAGCCGAGATCCGTGCGCTCGTGCAGGTCGCCGATCACGCGCGCCGCCTGGTCTACGTGTCGTCGACCGGCGTCTACGCGCCCGGCGGTGGTGCCTGGGTGGACGAGCAGTGGCCGCTCGAGCCGGTGACCGCCTCCGGTCGTGCGCGGGTGCTGGCCGAGCAGACGCTCGCGACTGCGGCGGTGCCGTGGACGTCGCTGCGCGTCGCCGGCATCTATGGGCCAGACCGCGGGCTGGCGCAGCGGATCCGCGATGGCAGCTACCGGATCGTCGGCGACGGCACCAGCCACGTCAGCCGGATCCACGTCGCGGATCTGGTGACCGCGATCATCGCGGCAGGCGAGGGGGCGATCGGCGGCTTCATCAACGTCGCCGACGACGATCCCGCGCCGATCGGTGAGGTCGCCGACGCGGTGGCTCACCAGCTCGGGCGGCCCTCACCGCCGCGGGTCGCGCCCGACAGCGTGCCTGCCGAGGTCGCCGGCATGCTGACCGCGGATCGCCGGATCGCGAACCACCGGCTCAAGCACGAGCTCGGCGTGACACTCCAGTATCCGAGCTGGCGCGACGCCGCATGAGCAACGCGAGCCAGCCGACCAGCGCGAACGCGCCGAGCTGACCCTCACCGGCATCGCAGCAGCCGGACTTCTTGGGCGGGGGCGGGGTCGCATCGGGCGGCGCGACGCAGGTCGTCGGTCCGGTGGCCCCGAACTGCTGCTGGAGCGACGGCCACATCGGGTCACAGACATCGGCCGCCGTCGTTCCCGCCGCGCACTCGAGCGGACCCGCCAGCTCGATGAAGCGGAACAACTTGTTCCACGACGTGCCGTCGATCGATTTTGCGACCGCCTTGAAGTCCGGATCCCAGTTGGTGCCACAGCCAACCAGCTGGCCGTCGTTGCTCTGGCCGAGGCACGCGAGCTTCGGCGTGTCGGGTAGCGGCTGGAACGTCGCGCCGCGGTCGGTGGAGCGGAACGTGCCGTCGACGGTCGCGACGTAGACGGTGCCGTCGGCGCGAAACATCACGTCGCGGATCGGCGCGGTGGTCTCGAGCGCCTGGAGGAACGTGTCGCCGCCATCGCTCGACCGGTACAGCACGTCGCCCTCGCCGTTGGCCGCCTGCGAGGTCAGCATCAGCGTCCCGATCTGCTCGGGGTCGACCGCACTCACGAGCACGATCGGCGTCGGGCCAAACCGCACTCCGGTGAGCGGCGGCTCGTCCCAATCGTCGCCGCCGTTGTCGGTGCGGTAGAGGTGCGCCTGCGGCTGGGCCTGGCCACCGTCGGGCAACGCGCCAGCGACCTGATACCCCGTCAGGTAGACACGTTGCGCGTTCTTGCGCGCGACCTTGACGCTCTTGTACCAGACCGTCGGCGACATCCGGCCGCGCGGCACGAACGTCACGCCATTGTCGGACGAGCGATAGACGTCATTGGGTTTCGCGCTCTCCGCGGTCGCGACCCACAGGTCATTGTTGGGCGCGAGGTCGAGCGCGTCGATCCAGATGTCGTCGATCTTGCCGGGACCGGCGGGCTGTTCGGCGGTCGCGATCGTCCACGTGCATCCGCCATCGCGACTGACGTGGAGCCCGGTGAACGTGGTGGCGAAGATGGTGCCGTCGGCCGTCGCGGCGTACTTCGGATCGAACTCGCCGCCGTAGCCGATCGCCTTCTCGCAGACCCAGCGAAACGAGCAGCCGTCGTCGTGGCTGACCAGCAGGCCAAACGTCGAGCGCACGTAGATCGTGTGCGGATCGGCGGGCTTGAAGAACACACCATTGGTGACCGGCGGTCGCCCGTTCGCGAACGCGAGGGCTGTCCCGAGGGACACAGAGCACAACAGCAACAGCACACGCCGCATGCGGCGAACTATAGTCCCGCGAGTGCGCGGAACGCCCCGAAATGGCTGAGCACCGCCATCACGATGGCGCCCATCACACCGGCCGCGATGTCATCGAGCACGACGCCCCAGCCGCCGGGGAGGTGCTCGTCGAGCCAGCGCACGGGGGGCGGCTTGACGATGTCGAACAGCCGGAACACCACGAAGCCGATCAGCAGCGTCGCCCAGTGGTCCCGGGCCACCGGGAGCATCGTGACCATGTAACCGGCGACCTCGTCGATCACGATCCGACCGCTGTCGTGGGTGCCCCAGGCGTGATCGGCACGGTGCGCCGCGGCGATCCCGAGCGCGGTCACGGCGACCGTCACTAGTGCGAATTGCCACACCGGGAGGCCCGCGAGGGCCCACACCAGCGGCACCGCGACGGCCGTGCCGCAGGTCCCGGGAGCGACGGGCGAATAGCCCGCCCCGAGCGCCGTGGCGAGCAGCTTGGCAATCGCGTTCACGGAGTCACACAATACCCGTCGGATGCGATGACCTGCTGGATTTTCGACACCTTGGAACGGTCGATGCCGACCTTTGACCTTGGACGCGCCACGTCAGGCGTGATAACTCAATTTCGCGGCCCGTTCGCCGTCGTACCCGCAAGGCCCACGTGGACAGGTTTTCCCTCCTCGCCCCAGCGCTTCTGATCCTCGCGGCGTTCGTGGCCGCGTTCCTCGTGTACTGCGGGATGTGTGCGATCGGGAAGCCTCCTGTGATCGAGGGGGTCAAGCACAACCAGGTGTTCGGGTTTTTCTTCGCCCGGTACGTCTGCTGGCTGCTGTTCCCGATCGAGCGCCTCCTCGTCGGTCGCGTGTCGCCCAACACGATCACCGCCGCCTCGCTGCTTGGCTGCGTCGCGACTGGCATCGCCGCCGCCCTCGGCCACCTCGCGTGGGCGCTGTGGCTGTTCATCCTGTCGGGCATCCTCGATGTGCTCGACGGCCGGCTGGCGCGCATCACCAACAAGCAGACCCAGTCCGGCGCCCTGTTCGACTCGGTGTCGGATCGCTGGGGCGAGCTGATCGTGTTCTCCGGCTACGCGTACTTCATGCGCGACACGATCTGGCTGCTCGCGGTGCTGGGCGCGATCGCGGGCTCGATGATGGTGAGCTACACCCGCGCGCGCGCAGAAGGTCTCGGCATCGAGCTGCACGGCGGCGTCATGCAGCGCGCCGAGCGCATCTTCCTGGTCAGCCTCGGCACCCTGGTCGCCGCGTGGTTCGGCGTCGATCCCGCGCAGCGGGAGACCATGATCCTGGTGCTCGGCGGCACGATGTTGCTCACCGGCGTCGCCTCGACCGCCACCGCGCTCAACCGCTGGATCGTCGCGTACCGGGTGCTCGCGCGCCGCGACGCCGAGGCGGCCGGGCACGTGATCAGCGCGGTTGAACCATCGAAGCCCGCGGTCAAGCCGCCGGCGGTCGTCTCCGAACCGCTGTTCGCATCCGTGCCGAAGTCGCTCCGCGAGAGCGCCGAGCTGCCTCTCTAGATTGTTGTATCGATCACCGCGGTGACCGGCGCGTGATCGCTGGCGTCCTGGCCCTTGCGGGCGGTCCGATCGATCGTGCAGCCGGTGCAGCGCTGCACGATCGGCTGCGTCGCGAAGATGAAGTCGATCCGCAGGCCCTGGTCCTTGAAGAACGACACGCCGCGGTAGTCCCACCACGAGTACAGCTTCGCGTCCTTGTGGTGGATCCGGAACAGGTCCGCGAGCCCGAACCCGAGCACCTCGGCGAGCGCCTCGCGCTCCGGTCCGCTGCAGTGGATCTTGTCCTTCCACTGCTCGGGTGACCACACGTCTCGATCGTCGGCGGTCACGTTCATGTCGCCGCACAGCACCAGCGGTCGGTCGGCGGCGGACTCCCGCTCGAGATAGCGCCGCAGCCTGCGCAGCCACGCGAGCTTGTACGGATAGCGGTCGGAGGTCAGGTCCTGCCCGTTGGGCACGTAGACGCAGACCACGCGCATCCCGTGGGTCGTCGCGGCGATCACCCGCGCATCGCCGTCGTCCTCACCGTCCCCGAACTCGCGCCGCACGTCGACCAGCGGCTGGGTCGAGAGGATCGCGACACCGTTGTAGCTCTTCTGACCGAACGTCGCGATCTCGTAGCCAGCCTTGCGGAGCGCATCGGTCGGGAAGCTCGCATCCTCGACCTTGGTCTCCTGGATACACATCACGTCGGGCCGTTCGCGTTCGATCCACGCGAGCAAGCGATCCGTGCGCGCGCGGATCGAGTTCAGGTTCCAGGTGACGAGCTTCACGAGCGGGAACCTACATCGGACCACGTGGCGTTGGCATGCAACCGGGCACCGCGGTCGGGGTCATCCACAACGGGTCCAAGGTGACGGGAATGGGTGACGTCAAATCGCAGTTAGACCGACATCGTCCATTGCGTGAGCCCAAAAGGAATAGCCAGGGATGAAAGCAACGATTGATCTGTCTCTGTGGAGCATCATCGAACGCCTGCAGCGCCGGCTCGAGCGCCAGGGCATGACCGCCAAAGCGGCCGATCGCGCCGTCGAGCTCGCCCTGCGGCAGCTCGCGATGGCGCGGTAGCGGTCAGCCGGTCGGCAGCTGCTCGAGGGCGGCCTGCGGATCGAGATACTTCGCCAGCTTGCCCTCGATGTAATCCTTGGCGCGGTTGCGCCACAGGAACCCGGGGTCCTCGCCCTTGAACTGGGCGCGACCCTCGCGGACCGTCAGCTCGCCATCGATGCGAACGACGAGGTACTTGCCGGAGAACCGGGCACGGGTGTCATCGACCCAGGTGACCTGGATCCCGTGACGGTTGGTGAGGTACTTGCCGAGGACCTGGAGTCGCGACAGCGCATCCTGATCGGAGAGCGCGTACTTGAAGTCGATCACCATCCGTAAGACCGTTGGTCTACCATACCCCGTCAGGGCGGGGCGGTGTTCCCGAGCGCGGATCGATCGAGCGCGGCACGTTGCGCCTCGGTGAGTTGCGCTTGACAGGACTGGAACGCGACATGATCGGGGGCGGCTACGAGACAGGCGCGGGCTTCTCGCGTCCATCCCGTCTCGGTGCACGCGTGCAGCAGAGAATCTCGCATCGCGGGAATCTGGTCGAGCACCGCCCGCCGGGTTGGCTCGTCGAGCTTGCTCGCGTTGCCGGCGCGCGCGAGATCGGCGTTCGCGATCCGGTTGAAGCTGGCGGCGACCGCCCCGCACGGGGGGCCATCCGAGCCGCCCTTGCAGCCCGCAGCGACGATCACGGCGAGCGCGAGGAGACGAATCACTCCTGGGTTTTCGGCTGCGCGACGGACCGTGTCAAGATACCGGCCACGTGACCCGGGCCGAGAATGGAGGGGCTGGGATGCCAGCCGGCTCACCGGCGCTATCGCTGGTCGCGCTCGTGATCGTGATCGGCGTGGTGATCGCGAATGCCCAGCTGGTCGCCGGCGGTCACACGTGGGGCGACGCGCGCTACCACACCGAGGTCGCGCCGCCCCGGCTGGCAGCGGCGGACGCGGTGCTCGGTGGCGAGCTGCCCGGGTGGTGGGATGGTGCCGGGCTCGGCGAGGCGCTGGCCGGCGAGCCGAGTCACGGCGCGCTGTATCCCGCGCACTGGATCGCGGCGACGTCGCGCGTGCTCGATCTCGTCGCGATCGCGCACCTCGCGTGGCTCGCACTCGGGATCGCGCTGTGGGCGCGCCGCAGCTCGCGGGTCGCGGCGACCGGCGCGAGTGAGCCTGCCGCACTGGTTGTCGGGTTGCTCGCGGTGACCAGCGGGCTCCTCGCGAGCGCCGCCGTGCGCGGTGCCTTACCCGCGCTCGCTCACCTGCCGTGGATCGCGCTCGCGGCCGGCTGGCTCGCCGGCGCGACAGATCGCAAGGCGCGGGCGCGCGCGACGATCGCGCTCGCGGGCTTGCTCGGCCTGGTCGCACTGTCGGGGGTGCTCGCCGGACTCGGGCACGCGCTCGCGCTCGCCGTCATCGTGGGTGGCCGCAAGCGGTGCGCGCGCTATCTCGCCGGAGCGATCGCCGCGGGGCTCGCGATCGGCGCGATCCAGTGGCTGCCCGCGGTACCAGATCGGCGCGACTGCCGGGGCCGAGGTGCACGGCTTGCCGCTCGGGCGGCTGGTCGAGCTCGTCCGCCGGCAGCTTCGGCGCAGATGATCCGACACGCGATCGCCGCCGTCGCGGGAGACCTGCCGTGGGCCCCGAGTCACGCCGGCGCACCGCTGCTCGCGCTCGCCGCGTACGCACGCCGTCGAGCCGCATGCG
This sequence comes from Kofleriaceae bacterium, assembly GCA_037720695.1. Taxonomy (GTDB): domain Bacteria; phylum Myxococcota_A; class Polyangia; order Haliangiales; family Haliangiaceae; genus JABFXX01. The sequence goes on from JBBJLY010000323.1 coordinate 7,784, forward strand.
CGGGCTCGTGATCGCGCTGTGCACGCTCGCGCTCCTCGTCGGGCGCGGCGGCTGGCCGGCGTGGTGTGGCGCACCCGAGCTGCACGTCGCGGCGCTCGTGATCGTGCTCGCTGCGCACGCGGGGACCGGCGTCGATGCGCTGCTCGCCGGCCAACGGCGCGCGATCCTCGCGCTCGCGGTCGCGGGCGGGTGCACCGTGGTGGCACTTGGGGCACTCGCTGCGCTGCGCGATGATCACGCCGATGCCGCCGCGGCGATCGATCGCGCGCTGGTCGATGGTGGGCTCGCGGTCGCGTGTCTCGCCGGCGCGCTCGCGCTGGTGTGGCGGATGCCCGGGCGCGGGACGTGGCTCGTGCTCGCGCTGCTGGTCGCCCCGAGCGTCGGCGCGGGGAGGTCGACCGCGCCGACGATCGAGCGCGCGCAGATCGAGGAGCCGCCGCCGTGGGCGGAGGTCGCGCGGCGTGCCGGCACCGGCGAGGCGCCGACCCGGATCTACCGCCCGACCACGATGTTCGATGGTCAGGCGACGCTCGAGGACGCGGTCTCGACGTTCGGCGGGACCTCGGCCGCGCGCGGGGGCCTCGCGCCGGCCAACACGCCGAGCCCGGGCCGCCACCCTGATCAGGATCGGACAGGG
>JBBJLY010000324.1:0-8396 GCA_037720695.1 Kofleriaceae bacterium
GCCGCGCCGCGGTCAGCTCGTCGTGGCGAAGCCGGACCAGCATGCAAGCGAGGCCGAGCAGGAGGTCGGGGTTGCGCGCGCACGGATCCTCGCACTGCCGTTGCCTCGCGGCTGCAGCGCGAGCTGGGCCCACAGCTACGATTACTCGTTCGCCACCGACGGAGCGGTCGATGTTCGGGCCGACGGCGCGTGGCACTCGGTCGCGGTCACCCGCCACGGCTCGACGGTGAAGCTCCGCCACGTCGCGGTGCCGCGCGAGCAGACCGACGTGTTCCGCGTGGCGTCGATCGCGAATCCTTTTGCCGGGCCCCTGCTGCCCGGACCGATCGACGTCTACGATCGCGGCCGGTTCCTGGTCACCAGCGAGGTCGACTACACGCCACCGGGCGCTTCGGTCGAGGTCGGCCTCGGCGTCGACGCCACGGTGAAGCTCGCGCGGAACACCGAGTTCCGCGAGGAGGCTGCCGGCATGCTGCGCGGCCAGCTGCGGCTGCATCACGCGATCGAGGTCGATGTCGAGAACCTGTCGGGGCGCGCGATCGATCTCGAGATTCGCGAGCGCATCCCGGTGACGCGCGAGGGGGACGACGAGGTCGAGGTCACGCTCGGCAAGGTCGACCCGGCGTGGGAACGCTGGACGCCTGATCCCGACGCGCCGCACGACCAGCGGCTGCGCGGTGGATATCGCTGGCGGCTCGCGCTGCCGGCGGGCCAGAAGCGAACGGTGCGCGCGGCCTACGAGGTCAAGATCGCGGGCAAGCTCGAGCTGGTCGGCGGAAACCGGAGGGAGTCGTGAACGTCCCGATCGTCGCCGTGACCGTGCTCGAGGATCGCGCCGCGGTCACCCGCAAGGGATCGATCGCGATCGCGGCGGGCCAGCATCGCCTCGTGATCGAGCGTGTCAGCCCGGTGCTCGCCGACAAGACGTTGACCGCGGCCGCGACCGGGGCACGCGTGCTCGACATCAGGTGCGAGCGTTACCTCGCACCGTGGCGTGATCCCGAGGCGGGCTCGGTGGAGCTACCGGCGCAGCTCAACGCGCAGCACGAGGCGCTCGAGGCCGAGCGCGACGCCGCCGAGGCACGCGCGCAGGCTGCCGGCGCAGAGATCGACGCGCTGGCCGAGCTACAGACCGCCGCATTGCGCGATCTCGCGATCGCCGCGACGCGCGGGATCACCGCCGAGTCTGCCGCGAGCCAGCTCGCGGAGCTCGACGCACTCGAGGCTGCCGCGCGCGAACGCCGGGTCGAGGCCGAGCGGATCGCGCTCGACAAGACGCAGGCGCTGGGACGGCTCCACGTCCGGATCCTGCGGGCGGAGAGCGAGAGCGGCGAGGAGGCGGCGCGGCTCGTGATCGATCTCGTCGCCGATCAGGCGGCGGATGCGCTCGTCACGATCGGCTACATCGTGCCGGGGGCAGCGTGGCGGCCGTACCACCGCGCCGTGCTCGATCGCGCCGCGGGCCGCGTCGACTGGCAGACCACCGCGTGCGTGTGGCAGGCCACGGGTGAGGACTGGACCGATGCCGCGCTGACGTTCTCGCTCGAGCGGCCGTCGCTCGGCGTCGAACCGCCGGACCTGCTCGACGACACGCTGCGCACGCGGCGCCGCCCGGATCAGGTGACGGTCGAGGCGCGCGAGCACGAGATCGACACGACGGGGCTCGGTGGCGGCGGCGGCCCGTCGGGGACACCCGAGGTGCCAGGCATCGACGACGGTGGACTCGGGCTGACGCTGTCGGCCGCGAAGGCGACGATCGCGAGTGACGGCGCACCGCACCGCGTCCCGGTCGCGTCGTTCGCGTCGGCGACCGAGCTCGACCTCGTCACGATCCCGCTGCGGTCCCCGTGGGTCCATCTGCGCGCGCGACTCGCGAATACCGGCAGCGTGCCAGTGCTCGCCGGACCGGTCGATCTGATCATGGCGTCGGGGTACGTCGGGCGCGCCGAGGTCGAGCTGGTCGCGGTCGGCGAGAAGTTCGAGCTCGGGTTCGGGCCCGAGGCAGACATCCGCGCGCATCGCACGGAGACCCGCGAACGAGACGAGGCCGGGCTGCTCGGCGGCTGGAATACCCAGACCGTGCGCGTCGCCGTGCGGCTGTCGAACCTCGGCACGACCAAGCGCCAGGTCACGGTGACGGAGCGCGTGCCGGTGAGCGAGGTCGAGCAGGTCGAGATCAAGGTCGCGGACGCCAACGCGTACCTGTTGCGCAGTGACGAACAGCCAGGGGGCGAGCAGATCACGCAGGTCACCGCGCGCACGCAGGACGAGCACGGGATGGTGCGCTGGTCGGTCGAGCTGCCACCGCTCGGGCGGCGCGCGGTCACGCTCGAGTATCGCGTCAAGAGTCAGCGCGGCGTCGCGGGGCTCTGAGCATGAGCCAGACCGAGATGCTCGCGAACCGGCTGCGCAAGAATGCGCGCCATCTCGCGAAGTGGGCCAAGCGCGAGGCGGTCACGTGCTGGCGGGTCTACGACCGCGACATCCCGGAGATCCCGATCACCGTCGATCACTACGACGGTGCGCTCGTGGTCAATGACTACCGCGCGTCGGATCGCGGCGGTGGCGACGAGTGGCTCGACGAGATGACGCTCGCCGCGAAGGGAGCGCTCGAGGCCAGCGAGGTGTTCGTCAAGCAACGCGAGCGGCTGGTCGGTCGTCGCGAAGGGCACCAGTACGAGCGGCTCGCCGAGGGCAACGCGTGGCGCACCGTGCGCGAGGGTGGCCACGCATTCCGGGTCAACCTCAGCGACTACGTCGACACCGGGTTGTTCCTCGATCATCGCGCGACGCGGGCGCGGGTCGCCGCGGAACCGGCGAAGACGCTGGTCAACCTGTTCGCGTATACCGGCTCGTTCTCGGTCTACGCCGCCGCGGCCGGGATGCAGACCACGACGGTCGATCTGTCGAAGACGTATCTCGAGTGGGCCGGCGAGAACCTCGCGCTGAACAAGCTGTCGTCCGAGCTCGTGCACGCAGATGTTCGCGAGTTCCTCGTCGAGGCGCGCCGTGCGGGCCGGCGGTGGGATGTCGCGGTCGTCGATCCACCGACGTTCTCGAACTCGAAGCGCATGGACTACACCTGGGATCTCCAGCGTGATCACGCCGCGCTGCTCGACGATGTCGCGGCGATCGCCGACGTGATCTGGTTCTCGACCAATCGCCGCCGGTTCAAGCTCGAGTGGCAAGACCCGCGCTTCGAGACGCGCGACGAGACGCGGGCGACGCTACCGCCGGACTTTCGCGACAGTCGCGTGCATCACGCGTTTCGCATCGCGCGCATGACCGTCTCGGCGGCGACCACGACGCGCGGCTGATAGTCGGCGAGCGCGGTCGCGATCGCACGCAGGTCGGCGGGCGAGGGCGCGATCAATGGCCGCGGGCCGAGCACGCGTGCGAGCCGCTGCACGATCGCCGCCGGGCGCTCGAGATCGTGGGGTGGCCCGTACTCGCGAAGCCGCGCGAGCAGCCGGCTGAACCGTTCCGCGTCGCCGTCCGCGCGCCAGTCGATCTCGGGATCGTGAGCGAGCCCGCGCGCGTACGCCTCGCGATACGCCGGATCCGCGACCAGCACGCCATCCAGCAGCAACTCGACGCCGATGTGCGCGACCGCGCGCCGTGGACCGCGTGCACAGCCGAGCCCGAGCAGCAGGTTGTCCAGCTCGCGCATCAGCCCCGTGACGACCGGCAGGCGATGGAACTTCGCGTCGGTCGCGTGGTGGAGCTCGATCCCGGTCGCGACGTCCGGTTCGTGCGCCACGCTCACCCGCGCGCCAGACATCGACTGGAAGTCGGGGATCATCGAGCCGAGCAGCACGCCTGGTGCCGACGAGGACCAGCTCGCGACCGCTGCGTGGCCGAAGAAGTTCACGTTCTCGTACTACCATCGAACGGTGCTGGTGATCGGGCTCGATCTCGGAACGCAGAGCGTGAAGGCGGTCGTGTGCGACGAGCAACTCGCGGTGCGCGGCCAGCACGCGATCGCGGTCGAGACGCAGCACCCCGCAGGTGGGCAGGCCGAGCAAGATCCTCGCAGCTGGGAAGCTGCGCTCGCGCCGGCGATCCAGGGCGCGCTCGCCGCGGCCGGGGGCTCGCCTGACGACATCGCCGCGATCGCGATCGCCGGTCAGCTCGACGGCTGCATCGCGGTCGACGCCGCGGGGCAACCGGTGCACCGCGCGTTGATCTGGCAGGACCGCCGTGCGCTCGCCGAGAGCCAGATCGCCGATCCGGCGACGGTGTTCGCGCGCACCGGGCAGGTCGCCGATGCGAGTCACATGGCGCCGAAGATCGCGTGGCTCCGCAACGCTGGCATTCGCGGGGCGCGCTTCCACCAGCCGGTGAGCTACGTCGTCGAGCGGCTGACCGGGGTCGCGGTGATCGATCCCGCGCTCGCCTCGACGACCATGCTGTTCGACCTCGCGATGTCGCGCTGGGATCCGGACCTGCTCGCGGCATTCGCGATCACGGACGCCGAGCTACCGGCGATCGCACCCGCGTGCTCGATCGCGGGGACGCTCGGCGCCGAGGGTGCACGCCTCACCGGGTTGCGTCCTGGCACGCGCGTCGCGGTCGGCACGGGCGACGACTTCGCGACACCGCTCGGTGCCGGCGTAGCACGACCCGGCGGCCCGATCGTGTGCGCGATCGGGACGGCCGAGGTGGTCGGCGCACTCGCCGCGACACCGATCCTCGATCGGATCGCGGCGGAGCCGATGGTCGAGACCCACGCATATCCGACGGGTGGGTTCTTCGTCGAGAACCCGGGCTGGTTGTCGGGTGGCGCCGTCCGCTGGGCGCGGCGTCTGCTCCAGCTCGGGAGCGACGCCGAGCTCGACGCGATCGCGGCGACCGCGCCGCCGGGTGCCGATGGCGTGACGTTTGTGCCCGCGCTCGGCGGTGCGATGACGCCGGTGTGGCGACCCGAGGCGCGCGGCACCTTGCACGGGCTCGCGGCGAACCACGATCGCGCGCACGTCGCGCGTGCGGTACTCGAGGGACTCGCGTTCGCGGCGCGCGATGTCGTCGGTCGGCTACGCGCGATGGGACTCGCCGGCGATCGCGTGCTGCTGCTCGGCGGCGGATCGCGGAGCGCGATGTGGGCGCAGATCCGCACCGACACGCTTCAGCTGCCACACGAGATCGCGACCACGGCCGACACGTGCCCGATCGGTGCCGCGATGATCGCGGCGGCCGCGGCGGACCTCGTGCCCGACCTGGTGTCGGCAGCGGCGCTCGTGCCCGCACCGGCGACGCGGTTCGAGCCACGCGCGGAGCTCGAGGAGCCCTACGCCCGCTACCAGCGGCTGGTCGATCAACTGATAGTGTCGCCGCGATGAAGCTCGTGGCCCTGATGTTCCTGGTCGCCTGTGGCGGCAGCACGCCTGCACCCGTCACGCCCGAGGTGACCGCGCCGATCGAGCCTGCGAAGCCGCCGCCCGACACCGGCGGGTTCCGGCTCGTCGCGCCGGCGACGCTCGAGTACACGCCCGTCGATCCCAAGCAGCCGAATGGACCCGCGCTCGCGCCCGTCAGTGGTGGTGTGGGTGGCGGTGGCTCGTACTTCTTGCGCTTGCCCGCGGGCTACAAGCCCGGCTTGCACACGCACACCGCCGACTATCACGCCGTGGTCGTCAGCGGCACGCCGCGCCACTGGCTGGCGGGTGGCGAGCTCAAGGCCAAGCCGCTCGGCCCTGGCAGCTACTGGTTCCAGCCGGGCAAGCTGCCGCACGGCGACGAGTGCGTCGGTAGCGAGTCCTGCATCCTGTTCTTCATCCTGTCCGCGCCGTTCGACTCGATCCCGGCGCCGACCGCGAAGCCGGGCAAGGCGGACAACTACCTGCTGGTCGCCCGCGCCGACGTCACGTTCGCGCCGATGGATCCGGCGAAGCCTGACGGCCCGAAGCTCGGCATCGTGTCGGGCGATCCGAAGACCGGTCCGGTCGCGTTCCTGATCGAGATCCCACCCGGCGGGACGGCCGGACTGCACACCCACACGTCCGAATATCACGCGATCGTGGTCGCCGGCGCGCCCGTCCACTGGTTGCCACACGAGCCGGACGAAGGACAACCCGTGACGCCGGGCACGTACTGGTTCCAGCCCGGGGGTTACGTCCACGGCGATCGCTGCACGGGCAGCACGCCATGCGTCACGTTCGGGATGATGGCGAAGCCGCTCGATGCGAAGCCTGCGGACTGAGGGCTTTCGCACACAATTGTGACCTCCGCTGCCCCTCGGCCAGACGGCCTCGGGGCTATCCGGTCAATTGTCGTGGGTGTCACGCAGCGGATCGTGCGCGGTCGGCTACATTGTTTCGCATGCGCCGGATGTCGATCGCGCTGGCCCTCGCTGGCTGCCCGAGCGATCCGCCGCCGGCGTGCATCACCGTCGATCTCGCGTGCCAGCCGCTCTACGCGCCGACGTTCGCGAACGTCTACGAGCAGACACTGAAGGATGGTTGCGGCAGCCAGCGCTCGGCCTGCCACTCGGCGAGTGGCCAGAAGGGCGGGATGTCGTTCGAGGATCCCGACACTGCATATGCTGCCCTGATCGCCGGCCGCGTCGTGCCGGGTGACGCGGCGTGCAGCGAGATGATCGTGCGCACCAGCTCGCCAGGCGAGGATTACCAGATGCCGCCGGGCTCGCCGCTCTCCACCGCGGAGCAGTGCGCGCTCGTCCAGTGGGTCCACGCGGGAGCTCCGCGATGAGACTCGCGTTCGTCGTGCTCGCTGGGCTCGTGCTGGTCGCGTGCAGCGACGATCCGGTGTTCCCGATCGAGCAGCTACAGGATCCGGCGACCTGCATGGAGTGCCACCCACAGCACCACGAGCAGTGGTCGGGCTCGATGCACGCGTACGCGTCCGACGATCCGGTGTTCCTCGCGATGAACAAGCGTGGCCAGCGCGAGACCGGCGGCCAGCTCGGTGACCTCTGCGTTCGTTGCCACGCGCCGATGGCGGTGACGCTCGGCCTCACCGACGGTCGCGACTTCGATCCCACGACACTGCCTCCCCAGGCGCGCGGCGTCACCTGCTACTTCTGCCACAACGTCGAGCAGATTACCGAGGACCACAACAACGGGCTCCAGATCGCCGGCGATCAGACGATGCGCGGTGGTGCCCGCAACCCGGTCGGAAACCGCGCGCATCGGTCGGCCTATGATCCGCTGATGGACTCCGACACCAACCAGTCGGAGATGTGCGGCTCGTGCCACGACATCGTCGTCCCCGAGGCACTGAACGGGGTGCCGGGGGGCGTCCCCGTCGAGCGATCGTTCGCGGAGTGGAAAGGCACGATCTTCGCGACCGCCGACAATCCCGTCCTGCATCTGTCGTGCGGCGCGTGCCACATGAAGTCCAAGGACGACGTGATCGCCGACGCACCCGATCTCGACGTGCCGTCGCGACGCGCTGGCTTCCACGAGCACATGTGGCCCGCCATCGATCAGGCGCTCACGCCGTTCCCGCAGCTCGAAGCACAGGCCGCGGGGATCAAGCGCGATCTCGATCCGGCGATCACCATCAAGGGGCCGACCCCGCGCACCGGCCCACCCTCGCCGGGCGGCATCTGCCTCGATCCGCCGGGCGTGTTGACGGTCCGGATCGACTCGCTCGGCACCGGCCATTCGTTCCCATCCGGCGCCGCGCAGGATCGGCGGTTGTGGCTCGACGTCACCGCGTATCGCGCCGACAACACGGTCGTGTTCGCGAGCGGCCAGGTGCCCGACGGCACCGATCCTGACGAGCTGATCCGCACCACCGACCCAAACCTGTTCGGTCTGTGGGACCGCACGTTCAAGCAGGACAACTCGACGGCGCACTTCTTCTGGGAGGTCGCGCGCATCGACAGCCGGCTGCTGCTCGGCCCGACCACCCTCGATCCAAACAGCCCGCAGTTCGATCATTCGCGCACCGCGCGGTTCGAGATCGGCCCGAGCTACGCGGAGATCGATCGGATCGAGGCGGTCGTGAAGCTGCGCGCGCTTCCGTTCGAGGTGCTCGACGAGCTGATCGCATCGGGCGATCTCGATCCCGCGATCCGCAGTCGCGTGCCGACGCTCGAGATCAGCGCGACGCGGAAGAACTGGCTCAAGGCGACCAAGGGCACCGGGCCCGCGGTCAACACGAACTGCAGCCCGCTCTAACTCGGGATGCAGAACTTGAAGACGACCTGATCGGTGCCACTGGCCGACGACGCGCTGATCGTCGTCTCCCACAGGCCGGGCATCCACATGTTCACCGGCGCGAGTTGATACTGACCTGGCTCGGACATCGGCTCGACGACGACCGTCTTGCCGGACCCATGCTGGTGGTCGGGCATGAACGGCGTGACCGTCATCGCCGCCCCGGTCACCGGGCTACCGCCGGTCGCGTTGATCTGGAGCACCCAGGTGTTG
>JBBJLY010000325.1:0-8392 GCA_037720695.1 Kofleriaceae bacterium
GTCGAGCGCGTCGCACGACACGATCACCGGCAGGCGGCCCATGAACTCGGGGATCATGCCGAACTTGATCAGATCCTCGGTACGAGCCTGACGGCGCAGCGCGTCCTTGTCGTCCTCGGCGGTGGACACCTCGGCACCGAAGCCGAGGCCGCGCTGGCCGGTGCGGCGACGGACAATGTCCTCCAGCCCGTTGAACGCGCCACAGCAGATGAACAGGATGTCCGTGGTGTCGATCTGGATCAGCTCCTGCTGCGGGCGGTTGCGCGCGCCGTCAGGCGTGATGGTGGCGGTCTTGCCCTCGAGGATCTTGAGCAGCGCCTGCTGGACGCCTTCGCCTGAAACGTCGCGGGTCGGGGAGGGCGAGCCGCCCTTGCGCGCGATCTTGTCGATCTCGTCGATGCAGATGATGCCGCGGGCAGTCTTTTCGACGTCGCCGCCGGCAGCGCGGAACAGCGCCTTGACCACGCTCTCGACGTCCTCGCCGACATAGCCGGCCTCGGTCAGCGTGGTGGCGTCCGCGATCGCGAACGGCACGTCGAGCTTCTTGGCCAGCGTCTGGGCGAGCAGGGTCTTGCCCAGCCGGTGGGCCCGATCAGCAGGATGTTGCCCTTCTGGAGCTCGACGTCGGTCTGCTTGCCGCGCATCCCGATGCGCTTGTAGTGGTTGTAGACCGCGACCGAGAGCGCGCGTTTGGCGTCCTTCTGGCCGACCACGTAGCGATCGAGCTCTTCGACGATGGCGCGCGGGGGCGGATACTTCGGCCGCTCCGAGGCCTCTTCCTTCGCCAGGATGTCATTGCACAGCGTCACGCACTGGTCGCAAATGAACACGCGCGGACCGCTGATCAGCTTCCGCACCTCGCGCCGCTGCTTTCCGCAGAAGGAGCAATGGAACTCTTCCATCCAGCCCCGATTCTTACATGTTCGAGAGGCCTGGCAATAGCTTGGAGTGGTCTTCGCTGTGCCGGAAATGAGGTAGGCCACACGACCCACTTGACCGGGAGCGACCACGCGGGGATCACTCCAGCCGGTGCGCGTCGTCGTCATCTGCGCGGAACTGGAGCGTGCGAACGATCCGGGGACGGTCGCGACGCTGCTGTCCGAGCTCGGCTGCCGGGCGACCCTGGGGCGCTTTGACCTCGGGGGGCTGGACCTCGCGGCGGTCGCGGCGAAGCCGCCTACGGTCGTGATCGTCGAGGCTGGGGACGACGTTCCGCGCGCCCACAAGACGATCAAGCGGCTGCGGGATGAGGGGCCCCTCGTGGAAGTTCCGATCCTGGTCGCGGTGTCAGTCGCCCGTCTGCCAGCACTCGACTTCTCGATCGGGTTCGACGATTTCGTGCTGATGCCGATCGTGCCCGCCGAGCTGTACGCGAGGATGCGGCAGGTCGACTGGCGCACGGCGACCTTCGGATCGGACGAGATCCTGAAGATCGATGATCTCGTGATCGACATCGCCGGATACGAGGTCCGGCTGGGCGGCAGGCGCATCGAGCTCACGCACCAGGAGTTCGAGCTGCTGCGGTTCCTCGGTCAGCACCGCGGACGCGTGTTCACCCGCGAGGCGTTGCTCGAGCGCGCGTGGGGATATCGCTACGCCGGAGGAACTCGCACGGTCGATATCCACGTTCGACGGGTCCGCGCGAAGCTCGGGGAGACCGGCGCGCTGATCGAGACGGTGCGGAACGTGGGCTACAAGATGCGTGGCTGATCTGCGCGCGGTGTAGAGTGAACGTCGTGGCGGGTAGAGCCTCGATCGTGGGTGCGGCGGCGACGGATGTCGGGAAGGTGCGCGAGCACAACGAGGACGCGCACCATCTGGACTGCGATAACGGGCTGTTCATCGTGTGCGACGGCATGGGCGGCCACGCCGCGGGCGAGGTCGCCAGCGCGCTCGCGATCCGCACGATCCGCGATAACTGGGGACACGAGACCACCCAGCGCCTGATCAACGGCTGGCTCCACAACGGCGAGCCCGATGCCAGGAAGCGCCTGATCGATCGCGTACGCGACGGGGTCCACGCAGCCCATGCCGCGATCCTCGCGGAGGCGATCGTCGACCCCACCAAGCAGGGCATGGGCACCACGCTGGTCGGCCTGCTGATCGTCGGCAACGAGGCGGTGTTCGCGCAGGCCGGCGATTCGCGTGCCTACCTCGTGCGCGACGCGATCGCGATGCAGCTGACCGAGGACCACACGCTGCTCGCGCGGCTGCTCGCGGCCGGGATCGATGTCGACGTGTCCGGCGAGGGCTCGCGGTTTCGCAGCATGCTGACCAACGCGCTTGGTATCGGGCAGGAGTGCAAGGTCTCGACGTTCGTGGTCCCGCTCGCCGACGGCGATCGGTTCCTGCTGTGCAGCGATGGGATCAGCGAGTACGTGAAGGAGGCGGAGATCGGCGAGGTGCTGGCCCGCCAGCCAAGCCCGGCTCGCGCGGCAGGACGGCTGATCGATCTCGCGCTCGAGCGCGGCGGTGGCGACAACGCGACCGCGATCGTGGTCCGCGTGCTCGAGGCCGGGGAGTCGCCGGTACCCGTCGCGCTCCGCCGGCACGACGATCGTGTGATCGAGTCGTGCCTGCTGTGGAGTGACAAGATCACGCCGCAGCAGCGCCTGCGCGCGCTCAGGATCGCGATCCCGCGAGAGCTCGCCGCGGGCGACCGGCTGCCAGCGCACACGCTCGGCGATCGGATCGCGTGGATCATCGTCGAGGGCACGCTCGACCAAGGCGATACCGTGATCGAGCCCGGTGCGCTCGTGTATCCCGAGTCGCTGGTCAGCGCGGCGCCGGCTCCGGACCGCGACTCCCTCGCCCGCGCGCGGACCGACGTGCGCGCACTCGCGCTGCGCGCGGACGACTTCCGCGAGCTGTGCGACGAGGACGCCGATCTCGGCGAGGCACTGCTCGGGGCGATCGCGCCGCTGATCGAGACGCGGAACCGCCGGCTCGCCGGTCGGAGCCCGACGGTGATCGACCCGGATGCCGAGAACCGGGCGCGCTTCGCCGAGCTCGAGACCCAGCCGATCGTCCGCGATCGGTTCACCGCGCTAGATTCGGATCCCGATCCCGAGCTCGACGCGCTGATCGCGACGCAGATCGAGGCGATGCCTGTGCCGTCGTCGCTCGAGCAGGTGCTCGGACGCGGCTCTGACCGCTCGGTCCCTGCCTCGATCCCTGCCTCGATCCCTGCCTCGATCCCTGCCTCGATCCCTACCCCGATCCAGCGCAGCTCGCTGGTCGCGTCGCCACTCGTGCGCCCGGTTGCGCCGGTGCTCCGGCAACCCCCGCGCGATCCGCGACCCGCGGATCCGGAGGCGGTCCGGATCCCGCAGCCCAACCCGCATGCGAACGTGCCGTTCGTCAGTCGGCCCGCGCCACTGGCGAGGTCGCGCCCACCCAGCGACCCCGAGATCGAGGCGTACATCGAGCTCGATGCCGAGCCGGCAAGCGATGCCGAGCGCGACGCGCCGCCACCCCCGGACATGATGTCTGTCATCGTCGACGACGACGGCGGGCGCGTCACCGAGACCGTGACCGACAACAGCTCGCTGACGCTGACGGTCAGCGAACCGACGGCGGCCGAGGCCGACGACGACGATGCGACCGTGACCATCTCCTACGACGAGCCCGTCGCCGATGACGACGAGCCCAGCATCGAGATCACCCACGATCCAAGCGAGCCGCCGCGACCGAAGCGCGTGTCCGACGGCTGGGACGATTAGGGCCGCGAATAATCGGCCAGCGACATCACGATGTCGCCGAGCTCGGTCTTGGCCGAGACCCGAAGCGGAACGCGGTCCGCATCGTGCGACAGCCAGACCTTGAACGTGCGGGACGGCTTGTTCGACTCGAGCGTCAGATCACGGCGCGCGCGGAACGACACGCCCTCGAACACCAGTGCGCGGCGGTTGCCGAGCTGCGAGCCGATCGTCTCCTCGCCGACCAGCTTGACGTCAACCCGCCACACCCGGCGTCCGCCGAGCACCCAGAGCGTGCGCGTGGCGCCGGTGGTCGCCCGCCAGCCGCGGACCTGCGCCATCGCGGCGTGCGCGTCGTGCATGATCTCGGTCTTCGCGTTGATCCGGGTCAGCGTCGGGGTCGCATCCCCCCGCTTGATCTCGACGTCGACCTGCTTGCCGGCGAATCGCGCCTTGGTCGTGATCTGCTTGCCATTCATGTCGACCGCGGTCTCGACGCTGATCGGGCGGCCGGTCTCGGCATCGATCACCGAGGTCGCCTCGTCCGAGATCTTCTTGAGCAGCGCCGCCGCACCCGCCGTGGCGGCACGCGAGCGGACGACGATCGCGCGCTTGCCTTCGACCTCGCCAATCTCACCGACCGCGAGCTGGGCCTCGCCGACCAGCACGCCGGCGAGCTGGACCTCGAACGTCATGGTCTCGCCAGGATGGAACCCGAGCTCGTCCTGCCGGGGGACCACGGTCGCGTCCTTGGGGAGCGTCATCGCCTCCGCGCCCGCACAACCGGCGAGCAACGCCAGGATGACGATCCTCATCTCTACTGGATGAACGACCCGGGCCCGTTCGGCAAGCCCGGACCCACGGTCGAAAGGTGGTAGCGTCAACGCGTGGGAATCGTCACGCGCCTCGGCATCACGCTCGGCGATCCGGCGGGCATCGGCCCGGAGATCGTCGTCGCGACGCTCGCGGGGCTGTCGCCAGCGTGGCACGACCGGGTCGTCGTGTATGGCGATCGCGCGCCGCTCGAGCGCGCTGCCAAGTTGCTCGGGCTGACGCTGCCCAACGTGACGATCGTCGGCGACGGCGTCGGGGACCACGCGGAGCCGGGCAAGCCGGACGAAATCTCGGGCGCTGCGCAGGTGGGTTACCTCGAGGCAGCGGTCGCCGCCGCGCGCAGCGGGAAGCTCGCGGCCCTGGTCACCGCTCCGATCTCGAAGACGTGGGCGCGGCGCGGTGGCTTCACGTTCCTCGGTCACACCGAGATGCTGGCGGCGCGGCTGGGCGCCGAGGATGTCGCGATGCTGTTCGCCGGACCGCGGCTGAAGGTCGCGCTCGCGACCGTGCACTGCCCGCTGGTCGAGGTGCTCGAGGAGCTGACGACGCATCGCGTGCGCCGCGTGATCGAGCTCGTCGTCGCTTCACTGGTCAAGGACTTCGGCCTCGCAACCCCGCGCGTCGGGGTTGTCGGGTTGAACCCGCACGCAGGTGAGGACGGACTGCTCGGTGACGAAGATGCGGACATCATCGCGCCCGCGCTCGAGGAGTCGTGTCCACCGGCCGTGGTGACCGGCCCGCTGGTGCCGGATGCGGCGTTCCGCGATGCGGTGCACGGCCGCTACGATGCGGTCGTCGCGATGTATCACGACCAGGGTTTGATCCCGGTCAAGCTGATCGACTTCGACGAGGCGGTCAACGTGACCCTCGGGCTCCCGATCGTGCGGACGTCGCCCGATCACGGGACGGCGTACGACATCGCCGGATCGGGCCAGGCGCGCGCAATCTCGATGCAGCGGGCGTTCAGCCTCGCGGTCGACATGATCCAGCGCCGCAGCCCGTGATCAGTACAGCGCGCGCAACGCTTCGGAGTCGCTGATGATGACCTTGCGACCCTCGGTCTGGATCAGCCGCTTGCGCTTGAACTGAGACAGCGTGAGCGACACGGTCTCGCGCGTCGAGCCGATCAGGTTTGCGAGCTCCTGGTGCGTGATCTTGAGCGCGACCAGGATGCCGCGCGCGTCGTCGACGCCGTACTCGTTGCCGAGCTTGACCAGCAGCTCGGCGAGCTTCGACGACACGTCGCGGAACACCAGCGCCTCGACCTTGTTCTCGAGCTCGCGGCGCCGCACGATCATCAGCCGCGTCATCGCGAGGCCGAGCTGCGGATGGCTGAAGATCAGCTCCTCGAAGTGCACCCGATCGACCTCCGAGAGCAGCGCGTTCTCGACCGCTTCCGCCATCTCGGTGCGCGGCCCGCCGTCGAGCAAGCAGCTGTCGCCGAACAGCTCCGCCGGCCCGTGATACGCGAGCGTCAGCGACTTGCCGTCCCGGGTGACCTTGCTGACCTTGATCCGGCCGCCGTGCACGAAGAACAGCGACCGCCCCGGATCACCAGGCAGGTAGATCACGTCGCGACGCCGCGCCTCGCGCAGCTCGACTCGCTCGGCCATCCGCGCGATCGCATCCGGTCCCAGATCCGCGAGCAGCGGTACCTTGCGGAGATACCAGAGGACGCGCTTGGGGTCGGGCACGTCTAAACTGTATCAAGGATTGCATCTGAACGTGGGGACGTCTCGCCCGTTACGCCGATCAAGGGATCGTAAGGTCCGCTGCGCCTTTCTCTGAAGCCGCCTGAATCCGGATAGTTGCGTCGCGCCAGCCTGGCGTTCGGGCCATCCGCTCGGCCAGCGGGGCAACCACGAGGTCCTCGAGTGTCCGGCGCAGCGGGCGCGCCCCGAGCCGTGGATCGTGCCCGAGCTGGGCGAGCCGTGCGCGTGCCGCGGGCGTCACCTCGAGCTGCAGGTTTCGGGCGACGAAGCCGGGGCGCTGGCGCAGCTTGCCGAGCTCGAGCTCGACGATGGTTTCAAGCGCCGCCTCGTCGAGCGGGCGGAACGTGACGATCGAGTCGATCCGTCCGAGCAGCTCGGGGCGGAAGAACTTCCGGATCGCGCCGGCGTGATCGGCCTGCTGGTCCGCGAGCGCGGAGAACCCGGTCGGCTGCGGGTCGCCGGCACCGAGGTTGGTCGTCATCACGATCACGGACATCCGGAAGTCGACGAGCCGGCCAAGCGCGTCGGTCAGCCGGCCTTCGCCGACCACGCCGAGCAGCAGATCGAACGCGGACGCATCTGCCTTCTCGATCTCGTCGAACAGCACGACCGAGAGCGGCTGGCGCCGGATCCGATCGGCGAGACTGGTGCCGGCGGGAGAGGGCGTGATCAGGCGCGCGATCGCCGAGCTCGTGACGAGCTCGCTCATGTCGACCCGCACGAGCCGCTCGGCATCGCCGAACAGATAGCGCGCGAGCTGCTTCGCGAGCTCGGTCTTGCCGACGCCGGTCGGGCCCGCGAACAATAACGCGCCGACCGGACGCTGCGGATCGTCGAGCCCTGCCTTGAGGCGCGCGATCACACGGCCGGCAACGGCACATGCGTGGTCCTGCCCGATCACGCCTTGTCGCAACGCAGCCGCGATCGCCGCAGTATCGAGCGCGTGCTCGGGTGCGAGCAGCTCGACCGGCAGCCCGGACCACGTCGCGAATGCCTGCGTGATCTCGGCGAGCTCGTAGCGCGCGCGGACTGCGCGCGTCGCGAGATAATCGACGAACGCGAGTGCCTTGCCGGGAAACGCGGTGTCGCGGCGGAACGCGGCGAGCAGCTCGACCAGGCGGCGCGCACCGTCATGCGAGATCGCGACCGGTGGTGTCCGTCGCGCGCCGTACGGCTCGAGCAGCGCGATCGCCTGCGCGGGCGTGGCCTCCGGGACCCGGATCACGCGGAGCGCGTCGACCAGCGCGGGGTGGCGCTGGCGCGCACGCACCAGCTCGGCCTCGTCACATTCGGCGAGCAGGGCGAGCTCGCCGGAGATCACCGCGGGGGCGAGCAGCTCGGCGATCGACGCACCGTCGCTGGCGGGCGTCATGATGTCGGCGAGCCGGTCGACATACAGCACGTCATCCCCATCGGCGAGCTCGTGCACGAGCTGCAGGCAGCGCTGCTGCCACATGCCGAGATAGACCATGCCGGCGACGATGCGATCGGCGCTGGTCGCCCACAGCCGGCGGCGGCGGCCGTGCTTGCCGCGGCTGTGCTCGAGCATCGCGCGTGCGATCCGGCGGACCAGCGCCGACTTGCCGGCACCACGCGGTCCGACGAACACGAGGCTCGGCAGCTTCTGTTCGAGAAGCAATGGCAAGAGCTGGTCGAACATCGGATCGACGCCGACGGTGGGCGTCAGGCGGTGTGCGCGTGCGAGCGCGACCCAGTCCTCGGCGACCGCTTCGAGCACGGGCGCGGGATCGGGCTCGTCGACCGCTCGCTTGCGAGCACGGGTCGGGGCGTCGACGGGAGACCACTCGACGATCGACTCGTCGACCTCGCGCCGCAGGTCGTAGAGCGCGGCCGGCGCATCGCCGATCAGCGCGGCGAACACGAGCGACCGGATCGTGTCGGGGACCGCGGTCAGCTGCTCGGTGACGAACGACCAGTCGAATCGCGGGATCAGCACGCGATACAGCGGTGCGCCGTCGAGCTTCGCCGCGGCATAGCCGAGCTTGACCGGTACCGTTGCGCTGCCGATCACGTAGCCACGTGGATCGGGGCGCCCCGGGTGAATGTCGACCTCGACGCGCCGGAGCTCGAGCTCTTCGGTCCATACGTAACGCTCGAGCCGGCCATCGTCCTCGTCGCTCAGCAGCG
>JBBJLY010000326.1:0-8364 GCA_037720695.1 Kofleriaceae bacterium
TGCACTCCGCGCGCTCGGGGACGGTGTTCTTCGACGTGCCGCCGGTGATCGTGCCGACGTTGACGGTGCGCCCGCGCGCGTAGTCGGTCAGCTGCTGGGCCGCGTGAACGAACTGCGCGAGTGCCCAGATCGCGTTGCCGCCATCCTTGTGATTGTTGCCGGCATGGGCCGCCTTGCCATGCGCGATCACGGTCAGCGCACCGGTCCCGCGGCGGCGGGTGATGATCATGTCGTTGGCTCGGCCGGACTCGAACACCAGGGCACACGCGGCGCCGCGGGCGAGCGCCTGGAGATGCGGCATCGAGTGCGGCGAACCGATCTCCTCCTCGGCGACCGAGATCACGGCGATCGGAAGCTCGGCGAGCAGCCCGTGCTCCGAGAGGGCCGCGAGTGCGCCGCGGATCACCGACAGCCCGCCCTTCATATCTAACGCGCCGGGTCCGATCGCGCGACCGTCGGCCTCGCGCCAGCCCTCGAAGTGACCCTCGGGGAACACGGTGTCGTGGTGACCGACGAGCAGGATCGGTGCGGCGCCCGGACGGGCCGCGGCAGGCGTGCGCCAGATCAGGTGGTCCCCGTACGCGGGTCCGCCCGGGATGACGGTGCACCCGAGCGCGGGCAACCCGAACGCCTCGCGCAGCAGCGCACCGACCCGGTTCACGCCAGCGACGTTCGTGGTGAAGCTGTTGATCTCGACCCAGCTGCGCGTCAGCGCATGCATCTCGGCACCGCTGTTGCGGACGGTGGCGAGGACGGCGTCGAGGCTGGCTGGCGCTGGCTTTCCCATCAGCTTGCGTGTGTGGCATACCAAGTCCCGCGATGGCAAAGCGATTCAAGGCAGCAATCATCGGCGGTAGCGGATACGGCGGCGCGGAGCTGGCACGCCGACTCCTCATCCACCCCGACGTCGAGCTGGTGCGGGTGGCGTCGATCGACCACGTCGGCGAGCCGCTCGGCGCGGTGCACCCGAACCTCGAGGGCGCGACGGAGCTGAAGTTCGAGAACCTGACGCCGACGGAGGCCGTCCGCGGTTGCGACATCGCGCTGCTCGCGTTGCCGCACAAGGTGACCGCGGCGAAGGTGCCCGAGCTGATCGCGGCGGGCGTCAAGATCGTCGACATGTCCGGCGACTTCCGGCTGCGCGACGCGGCGACCTACGAGCAGCACTACGGGGCCAAGCACCCGCACCCCGAGCTGCTCGGGACGTTCGTCTATGGCCTGCCCGAAGTGAACGCACGCAAGATCAAGCGGCGAAGTACGTCGCGTCGCCGGGCTGCTTCGCGACGACGATCGAGCTCGCGCTGCTGCCGCTCACGCGCGGGCATGCTCGACGGCACCGTCGTCCACGTCACCGGCATCACCGGCTCGTCGGGCTCGGGCATCGCGCCGCAAGCGGGCACGCATCACCCGAGCCGCGCCGGCAACCTCAAGACGTACAAGCCACTCGAGCACCAGCACGTTCCCGAGATCACACAGCTGCTCGGCGATGCCGGCGCGAAGGGCGTCGAGCTCGCTTCGTGCCGGTGTCGGCTCCGCTGACGCGCGGCATCTTCGCGACCTGCTTCGTCGAGCTCCCCGCCGAGCTCGACGCCGGCAAGCTGGCCGCGCTGTTCGACGAGATGTACGCGCGGGAGCCGTTCGTGCGCCGCCCCGGCAACAAGCGGTTTCCCGAGGTCGTCGCGGTCGCCGGATCCAACTACGCCGAGGTCGGCTTCGCGGTCGGCCCGGTCGCCAACGGCAAGCGCACGATCACCTGCTTCTCGGCGATCGATAACCTGATCAAGGGCGGCGCCGGCCAGGCGATCCAGAACATGAACCTCGTCCTCGGCTGCGACGAGAAGGCGAGCCTCGAAGACTTCGGGAACTGGCCGTGACCCTCGTCATAAAGATCGGCGGCGAGGTCGTCGGCTCGGGCGAAGCGGCGATCCTCGCCGGCGACCTGCGCGTCCTCGTCGAGGAAGGCGCTCGCGTCGCGATCGTCCACGGCGGTGGGCCGCAGGCCACGGCCCTGCAGAAGCAGCTCGGCCTGCCGACCCAGCAGGTCGCCGGTCGCCGGGTCACCGATGCCGCCACGCTCGACGTCATGAAGATGGTGCTCGCGGGCAAGCTCAACGTCGATCTGTGCTGCGCGCTGATCGCCGCGGGGCTGTCTCCCGTCGGGCTCCACGGCGCCTCGGGCCTGGTCGTCCGCGCGACCCGGCGGCCCCCGAAGCCATACTCGGACCGCGGCGAGCCCGTTGACCTGGGGTTCGTCGGCGATGTCGTCGGGTTCAACCTCGCGCTGCTCGAGACGCTGTGGGCGGCGAGCTACGTGCCGGTGATCGCGTGCCTCGGTGCCGACGAGGCCGGTGGGATCTACAACATCAACGCCGACATGGTCGGCAACCAGCTCGCGGCCGCGCTCGCCGCCGACCGGCTGTTCCTCGTGACGTCGACGCCGGGCGTCCTGCGTGACGTCAAGGATCCCGGCTCGCGGCTGCCCAAGATGTCTCGCGCCGAGGCCCGCGCGGCGATCGCCGACGGCACGGTCAGCGGCGGCATGATCCCGAAGCTCGAGGAGGCGATGGCCGTGATCGACCAGGGTGTCGGTGCGATCCACATCCTCGGCAAGCTCGCCGCAGGTGATCTCGTGCGCGCGGTGCGCGAGCCCGGATCGGTCGGTACGACCCTGGTCGCATAGCCAGCGCGCGCCCGGCTTTCCGGCTGGCTTCACCCGTATAGTCCGGCGGACATGACCACAGGCTCCGCTCTGCGTCCCGCCGCGATGCTGCTGTTCTCGCTCGCTGCATGTAGCTCCGATCCCATCGAGTCGGGATCGCGACCGCCGGCCTGCAACCTCGACGAGCAGCAGACACAGCTCGCCGATGTCGTCACCACGCTGGCGTTCAATCCGCGGGTGCTGGGCGAGATCGGCGTTGACGTTCGCATGACGGGTGCGATCGCGGCCGCACCTCGGCACGCGCTGGCGATCCAGCCCGGCCCGGCGAGCTCGTACGAGGGCGTCTCCGAATGCCTGGCGGTCGACATCTCCGAGGGTCACCTGCGGGACTTCGTGACCGGCCGCATCGCGCACATCGGCGGTCCGACGCTTGCGCATGGCGACCGCACGGTCAGCCTCGACGGCTTCGAGCTCCGCGTCGGGGCAGCGCCGCGCACGTTCGACCTCGTCACCGCCGCGGGCGAGCGCGTCCTGACCGGCACCTTGCCGCACTACGAGATCGACGGGAGGTCCGCCATGCTCGACGTGTTCAACGTCGATCTCTCGATCACGCCGGCCCTCGCGGCCCGGTGGGGCGCACGGCAGCTCGCCGGCACCGTGGTCGGCGCGCTGTCGCTGCGCGCTCGCGTGGTCGGTGCGATCGGCGGCGCGCGCAAGCTCGGCCTCGCGGGACAGACGCCATTGAACGCGTGCGACGACTTCTCGGGCAACGTCGACGTCGCATTGATCAGCATGGACTCGATCCAGCAACAGGGTCGGCTCGGCGACCAGGTCGTGATCACGCCATCCGCGGTGCTGAAGAATGTCGGCACCGCGAACGTCCCGTGGCAGGCCCGGTTCTCCGGCAACTTCCCGCCATACAACACCGACCAGCACCCGTTCCTCGTGTGGTCCCTGTTCCGCGAGGTCGGCGGCGTGTTCGAGCCGCTCGCGTACAGCGACGTCAAGCACGCGTTCCTCACGATCAACTCCAACTGCTCGCCCGGCGCGTGTACCGATCGCGCCGTGCTCGGGCTCGGGTGCGAGGACGTCTATGGCGTGGGCACCAATGGTACGCACCTCGCGCCGCGCTCGGAGATCTTGCCGCACGCCGGCACCTGGGCGCACTGCGACTTCCCCTCGCCCAACACGCCGTCGCACTTCGACCAGACGGCGCCGTTCTGCCAGCAGGACAACACCGGTGGCACCGAGGGCGTCCTCGAGCACCGCCTGGTCGCCAGCGATGCCGAGCTCTCGGTGGCCGGCGCGAACTACTACTTCGCGAGCTGGTACGTGGTTCGCGATGACATCAACATCTTCAACAGCATGGGCTGGCGCAAGATCGTCCCGTCGCGCACCGCCAGCACGTGGTCGTTCGCACTGTCCGGGGCGTTCCGCCAGGGCTCGGTGCTCGACGCGTTCGTCGATCCCGCCTCGACGGATCCGAACCGCCTGAACGCGACCTACAAGGATGCGGCCGGCTCGATCCAGCTCGCTGCCGCCGTCACCGATCTCGGCGCCGGCAAGTGGCGCTACGTCTACACACTCGCAAACCACGACTTCGATCCGAAGCTGAGCGCGATGACGTTCACGGTCGGTCAGAGCGTGGGGATCGAGCAGGCGAGCTTCCGCGACGGGGACAACGACGCGACGAACAACTGGTTCTTCAACGGTGGCATCGGCCAGCTCAGCTGGGTCGCGCCCAAGGCCTCGGCCCGGCTCGCCTGGGGCACCGCGGTCACGATCACGTTCGTCGCCAACGGCGGGCCGATCCGCAACACGGTCCGGCTCACCCGCAGCGACAACGGCAGCGCCGTGTTCGTGAAGACGCTGGTGCCCGATCGAATCTCGATCTGACTAGAACACGTCTCAAACATGCCCGTGTGACGTGGTCTGGCGGTGCCAGGCGTATTCAGGGTTGGATACGCGACCGTGCCAACGATTCGCCGATCCATCCAACGAGGATTGTGGACGTCGACCACGTGACCAACCGTCACGGGCAGAGAGGTCGGTTGACTCGGGCGGGGTGTCTGCCACCCCAGGTACGTTGGTTGCGAAATGCGAAGTGAGCGCGGGATCTCGGCGAGCGCAGCCCCGGCCGCCGCATCGTCGACGCGAGCGGGCGACGGCTCGCTGGCATGTTGGAGCACGACAAACGACGCGAGCACCGCCGCACCCCCCCGCGATCGCCGCGGAGCCGACAGGTCGGGCACATGAGGACGCGATCGGCGAGGCGCTTCGAGACCCGCTTCAGGCGCAGCAACGCGCTGCCACGCGGTGCAACGCGCTGGCGCGGGCTCAACGCGCTGGCGCGGGCTGCACGCGCGGGCGCGGGATGCTCGCGCTCGGGTTCCGATCCAAAAACAAAAAAACTCCGCTGCTAGTAGCAGGCGTGTGGATGGTGTGGAGAGGCGCGCCGAACCGCACATCGCTCGCGTCTCGGCCACGTCTCGCGGCGCGGCTCTCCAAGCCTGTGGTCAACCGAATCGCGCGCCACGAGCTCGTATGTAGCGGTTGGCCACAGGCGTCACCATCCACACGCTCTCGCGTTCCGCTTGTCGTGCGTGCGTGCGTGCGTGCGTGCCTGCGTGCGTGTGTGTGTGCGTGCGTGCGTGCGTGCCTGCCTCCACTACGTTCGTTGGGCTCCCTTGACACTGATCGCATCTGTGTCAACATTAGCCAATTCAAGTTCGATGTCGGGCTCTCGCAAATCACATCACCAGCAGGAGCTCACCTGGCGCACGCATGGTGGCAAGCGCGCTGGCGCGGGGCGTCCCCCAAATGGACAGCGAGCCGGTCAGCCGCACGTCCGACGCCCGACCCATCGCCGCAGTCACCCGCTCCACATCACGATCCGCGTCGCGTCGGACATCGGCTCACTTCGCACGCGCGCAATGTTCCTGGCGGTTCGCGAGGCGACGATGGTCACCGCGCGACGCGAGGACTTCCGCATCGTCCACGCGAGCGTCCAGGGCAACCACGTGCACCTGCTGGTCGAGGGCGAGCATCGGCGCGCGATCTCCAACGGGATGCGTGGGTTCCAGATCTCGGCCGCCCGGCACATCAACGCGGCGGTCAGCGAGCGCACCGGGCAACGCCGATCGGGCCGGGTGTTTCCAGACCGCTATCACGCGCGCACGCTCACCACGCCGCGCGCGGTCCGCAACGCGCTCGCGTACGTCCTCCTCAACTGGCGGCGCCACCGCGAGGATCGGACTTCGGTTGCCCGGACCTGGGCCGTGGACCCGTTCTCGTCAGCCGTGTCGTTCTGGGGCTGGCGCGAGCGCGAAGGCCACCCGACGCTGTATCGACCACCGCGGACCTACCTCGGGTTGGTCACCTGGCGGCCACGAACCTGGCTGCTGCAGTTCGGGTGGACCAAGCATGGCTTGATCTCCACCCACCACGTGCCGGGCCCCGACCACTGAGGCGCTTGTTGGCCGCGCCCCCGCCGTCCCAATGGCAGGACGGGCGTGGGTCGGCCCCCCGTGGCTCCTCGGTCGAGGCGCATTGCAGGTACCACGGTCGCGTCCTCGTCGATGGCGGATCCCGCGCTGTTACCGAGCTCGTCACACCGATCTTCGGTCGCAATCGAATCGTGCGCGACGAGGCGTGGAACCGTCACCGCCACAGGCAGGCGAAGGTCGAGCATGCCATCGCCAGGCTCAAGACCTGGCGTGTCCTACCCGGTCATCGACGTCATTGGACTCCACCTTCGCGACACGCTTCATGCCGTCTGGTTTCTTCACAATCTTCGATTCTCTTTGCGGGACATCTCTTAGCTAAGTCAGCGGCGCGCCGGTCGCGGCCTCGGCCTGCGCGCGCGTGATCGTCGGCGCGAGCTCGACCACGCGGAAGCCCTGCCCGGTCGGCTCGAACACCCCGAGGTCGGTGATCACCAGCGACACGACGCGGGTCGCGGTCAGCGGGTAGTCGCAGCTGGCGACCAGCTTGTGCTCGTTGCGCTTGGTCACGTGCTGCATCATCGCGATCACGCGGCGGCAGCCCGACGCGAGATCCATCGCACCGCCAATGCCCATCACCTTGCCGTTCGGCACCGCCCAGTTCGCGAGGTCGCCACCGGCGGAGATCTGCATCGCGCCGAGGATCGCGAGATCGATGTGGCCGCCGCGGATCATCGCGAACGACGACGCCGAGTCGAACGACGAGCCGCCCGGCAACACGGTGACCGTTTGCTTGCCGGCGTTGATAAGGTTTGGATCCTCGTCGCCCTCGAACGGGAACGGGCCGGTGCCGAGCAAGCCGTTCTCGGAGTGCAGCCAGGCGTGACCCTCCGACAGGTAGTCGGCGACCTGGGTCGGGAGCCCGATGCCGAGGTTCACGATCGAGCCGGCGGGAATCTCGCGGGCCGCGCGTCGCGCCATGTCTTCGGTGGACCAGGTCATGGGCGCTTCCTCACCGTGCGGTACTCGAACGCGTCCTCGTGCTCGGGGACGTGGATCAGCCGGTGGACGTAGATGCCCGACAGGTGGACGTCGTCGGGATCGATCTCCCCGTTCTGCACCAGGTGGTCGCACTCGACGATCGCGAGCTTCGCGGCGGTCGCCATCACCGGGTTGAAGTTGCGCGCCGTGCGCCAGAACCGGAGGTTGCCGAAGTGATCGGAGGTGTGCGCGCGGACCAGCGCGACATCGCCTGGCAGCGCGCGCTCGAGGATGTAGCGCCGGCCATCGATCTCGCGGGTCTCCTTGCCTTGCTCGACCACGGTGCCGGCGCCGGTGGGCGTGAAGAACGCCGGGATGCCGGCGCCCGCGGCGCGCATGCGCTCGGCGAGCGTTCCCTGTGGTGTGATCTCGACAAGGACCTCGCCCGACGCCATCCGGGTCTGCAGATCCTCGTTGTTGCCGATGTAGCTGCAGATCACCTTCCGGATGATGCCGGCACGCAGCCACTGCGCGAGGCCCTTGCCGAGGTTGCCGGCGTTGTTGGAGATCAGCGTCAGGTCATGCACGCCGCGATCGACGACGCCCTTGATCAGCGCCTCCGGGTTGCCCGACAGGCCGAAGCCGCCGACGAGGATCGCCATGCTGTCACGCAGCGGGGCGAGCGCTTGCTCGACGCTCTCGACCAGCTTGTTGGCGTGGCGCCCGGTCACGCGGTGGCTCCGAATGCTTCCACCGCGGCCTCGCCGAAGCTACGCATTCCGGTCACCAGCTCGTCCTCGGTGATGCACAGTGGCGGCGCGAAGATCGCCGTGCCGCGCTTGGGATCGACGTGCAACGACAGCAGGCGCTTCGTCAGCTCCCCGCCCAGCCGCGACCAGCTGTCAGGGGCCTCGACTTCGAGGGCACCGAGCAGACCGAGCGACCGCACGTAGCTGCGCGGGCGGATGCGATCGGAGATCGCGTCGAGCTCCCGGCGCAGGACCGGACCCAGACGCGCGGCGTGTTCGAACATGTACTCGTCCTCGTAGAGCTTCAGGGTCTCGACCGCGGCGGCACACGCCAGCGGATGCGCGTAGTACGTGAGCCCGCACGCGAGCACGTTCGCGTCGAAGTGCCGCGCGACGCGCTCGTGGACGATCACGGCGCCGATCGTCGCGTAGCCAGAGGCGAGCCCCTTCGCGACCGTGATCAGATCGGGGACGACGTCCCAGTGCTGGAAGCCGAACGGCTTGCCGGTGCGACCGAAGCCCGTGAGCACCT
>JBBJLY010000111.1:0-24595 GCA_037720695.1 Kofleriaceae bacterium
CCCGGTCCAATCATCCTGAGGGGTCAGTGTTAGACCGGCTCGTCGCGCTCCATCCGCGGGCGCGCATCCTCGCGCGCGGCGCCGAGCTCGCGGAGATCGCGCGCCGCTTGCTGTCGGCGCATCCGGGCGGCCGGCTGGCGCGGGCGCGGCGCGATCTGGAAGCGACCACGGTGCGCCTTCATGCCGCGACCCGGCGGCGGCTCGACGCCCAGCGCGCGGAGCTCGGCCAGCTCGGTGCGCAGATGGCGGCGCTGTCGCCACTCGCGGTCCTCGATCGCGGCTACGCGATGGTCCAGCACGACGGCGCGATCCTGCGCGACGCGGCGGCCGTCAGCGCGGGCGACACGCTGCGCGTCCGGCTCGCGCGCGGCTCGGTCGTGGTGAGCGTCGACGAGGTGGATCCATGAGCCGGGCGAAGACCCAGCGCCCGCGCACCCGCTCCGGGACGCAGAGCGAGAACTCAGAGCCCAGACGCGCCGCGACCGCAGCGTCACGGGAGCCAGATCCGCCAGATCCGATCGACCAGCTCGCGCTCGACGAGCCCCCGTCGCAGGTCGCCGTGCCGCGGCGCGCGGCGTCGGTCGCGCGCGCGATCAGCGTTGTGCCGGAACGACCACAGACGGTTGCGGATGATCAGGTGGTCGAGATCGAGGAGCTGATGCGCTCGCTCCAGATCGCGATCCACGACGCGGCCAGCCACCTGCCGGGGGCGCTGAGCGCGATCGTCACGGCGGGTCACGCCGTGGTCGCGGGCGGCTCGGGCAAGGACGTGATCGACAAGGTCAAGCAGGCGCTGCGCGAGGACCTCGACGTGCTGATCGTCGGCATCCCCGGTGGCGAGCCGCTGATCCAGGCCGCGATGGCGTGTGCGCCGCGTCGGCCGGTCGTGATCGCAGCGTGTACCGGCAGCGCGACCGACGCGACCCAGCGCGCGCTCTCGGTCGGTGCCGATCTGGTGACCGTCCGGCCGCATGATCTGGAGCGCCTGTCTCCGGTCCTGCTCGCCGCGAGTCGGCTCGTCGACGAGCGCCGCACGGCCGCCAGGTCGCGCGGCAGCGAGGCCGTGCTGCGCGCGCGGCTCGATGCGCTGGTCGAGCCCGAGGGCGGGACGTTGCAGCCGTTCGAGCTGTTCCAGCGCGTGCTCGAGCTCGAGCTCAAGCGCGCGCGGCGCTACGACTACGCGATCGCGGTCGCGCTGTTCGCGCTCGAGATCGATCCACCACCACCGCCGGTCGGCGTGCGCGGCATCCTGCGCGCGCGCGCGGGCAACGCGCTGATCCACTCGATCCGCGACATCGACATGGCGACCGAGGTCGACCACGAGCGGTTCCTCGTGCTGCTGCCGTACACCGAGCTCGCGGGTGCGGCCGAGGTGGCGCGTCGGATCATCGTCGCGGTGGCCGACGGCACGCCGGTGATCGCCGCGGGTCGCACGTTTCCGCCGCGGGTGATCGGTGCGGTCGCAGGCGCGATCCCCGGCGAGCCGCTGTCGTTTTCGCGCCTGATGCGCGATGCGACGCGTGCGCTCGAGCAGGCGCGCGTCGACGGGCCGAGCTCGCGGTCCGCTGCGCCGCCGCGAGGGGACCCATGATCCGTGGCACCACCCGGATCGCGGCGGTGATCGGCTGGCCGGTCGAGCATTCGCGCAGCCCCGCGATCCTGAACGCGGCGTTCACGGCGACGCACACCGATGCCGTGCTGGTGCCGGTCAACGTCGCGCCGGAGTCATTTCGCACGGTGATCGCCGGCCTCGGCGCGATGCGCGCGATCGGCGCGAGCGTGACGCTGCCGCACAAGCTCGCGGCGGCGGCGGCATGTGACGACCTGTCGCCCGCGGCGCTCGAGATCGGGTCGGTCAACTGCCTGCACTTCGTCGATGGCGAGATCCACGGTCACAACACCGACGCCGACGGCTTCGTCGATGGGCTACGCGCCGCCGGTCACACGCCGAAGCACGCCACGCTGCTCGGTGCGGGTGGTGCCGCGCGCGCGGTCGCGCATGGCCTGCGAAGCCTCGGCTGCGAGACCGAGGTGATCGCGCGCCGGCCCGACGCAGTGACCTGGACCGCGGCGCGCGCGTGGACCGCCGACGAGCTACGCGCGGCCTTCACGCGCTCGGATCTGATCGTCGACGCGACGCCGATCGGGCTCGGGGGCGCGGATGAATTCTCGCTGGTCGAGGAGTTGCCGCTCGAGGCGCTGGGGTCCGGAGGGATCGTCGCGACGCTGGTCTATCACCGGCCGACGCTGCTCGCCGAACGCGCGCGCGGGCGCGGGCATTCGATCCTCGATGGTCGCGCGATGCTGGTCCACCAGGCGGCGCGCGCGTTCGCGATCTGGACCGGTCAGGTCGCGCCGATCGACGTCATGCTGCGTGCACTCGACGACTCGCTCGCCGGTACGTGATCTGCATCGCATCGCGGCAACTCCACACGTCGAGGTGCAACTTGCGAAGCTCTCAACGACTCGCCCGCCGATCGTGGGCGTTCGCGCCCATGATCGTGTGCCTGGGATTCACAGGATCGGCGGTCGCATGGGCCGAGCCCGCCCGGCCTGCCCGAAGCGACTACGTCGAGGATCCGATGGCGCCCCACGTGACGCGGGGCAGCACGGCGCGGGTCGGCACCACCGTCGGGTTCATCTACGGCGAGCGCCAGGACGTCACCGCGGTCGGCGTGACCTCGGCGATCGGCCAGCGCTGGGGTCGCTTCGCGGTCGAGGCCGAGTACAGCTACCTGACGTTACAGGCCCGCGGCCCGTCGAGCCTGCGACTCGGGGACGGCCAGCGGCTCGGCGTGATCGGGCGGTTCGACGTCCTGCGATTCGATTCGCACGTCGTCGGTGGCAACTCGATGCTCGCGATCTACGTCGAGGGCGGTGCCGCGGTCGCGTGGAACGACTGGTACCAGCCTGCATACGACGAGGCGAGCCGGCTCGTGCTCGGCGACACGAAGCGGGTCGAGGGGCAAATCGGCTTCGGGATCCACCTCGATCACCGATTGCAGGAGCCGATCGGGTTTCCGCGCCGGATCGGCTGGTTTCTCGGCTGGCGCATCGCGATGGCGCCGCACGCGACGGAGGACGCCGCGATCTGTCGCGGCATCACATGCAAGGCCGCGCCGCCGATGTCGCACGAGCGCTACACCGACCGCTCGATGCTGTTTCAGAGCAGCCTGTCGTTCACCTGGTGACCTACTCGGGCTGCGGGCTGGCCTGACACTGGACGTCGTCGACGCACTCGCCGTGGTTCGACGAGCACTCGAGCCGGTTCGCCATCTCGAACACCGGCCGGCCGTCCTCGCTGGTCAATGGATTTGACTTGCAGCAGCAGTTCTCAGGCATGTCCGAGCCTTCCTTCACGATCGGACCTTCCGGCTTGGCAGCGGGCCCGCTGCACGCGGCGACGACGACGAACAGGGAGCCGAGGAAGATGCGCATCCGCGGGTTGTAACACCAGATCTTCACGGGATGTATTCGACGCCGATCGAAGGGAAGACCGGAAGCCCGCGGGTGTACGAGCGCACCGAGTAGTCGTCGTTGTAGGTCACACCCTCGGCGGCGCGCCGGTTCGTCACGTTCTGGATGTCGAGGTAGAGGTTCAGGAGGCCCCATTGCCGTCGCCACGCGTGATCGAGCCGGACGTCGAGCTGGAAGAAGTCGGGCAGACGCTCGGACAGGATCGGCCCGTCGATCGCCACCCAGTCGCCGTCGACGTCGATCGTCGCGCTCGCGACCGGCGTGAACGGATTGCCCGTCGCGTAGCGAACCCGGCCCCCGATCCGCCATCCGCGCGGCAGGGCGGTGGTCGCGAGCACGGTCAGCGTGTGCGGTTGATCGAGCACGTACGGATACTCGTCGGGCCCACGCACCGGGTTGTGCCGGAACGACCGGCCGTAGGTGTACGCGACCCAGCCGGTCCAGGTCCCGGCGTTGCGTCGCGCGATCAGCTCGACCCCGTAGGCGCGGCCGGTGCCGATCGCCTCGCGATACGAGTACGAGCCGAACTGGGCGTCGACCAGCTCGCGCGAGATCCCGAGCGCGCCGCCAGAGTCGGTGCCGCCGTTCGCCGAGATCGGGGTCGCGCTGCTGACCGCATCGACCGGCAGCTGGCGGAGGTCCTGGTAGTACGTGGTCGCCGAGATCTCGTTGGTGTCAGAGAGCAGCACCTTCGCTCCGAGCGCGAGCTGCGTCGCGGCCGAGCCGAGCATCCGGCGATCGCCGAAGATCGGATCGAGATCGGTGATCAGCGGCGGCGCGTGATACAGGCCCGCCGACTGGGTGAGCTCGAAGCCGTGCGGCAGCCGCTCGTGCACCACGATCCGCGGATCGAGCGTCCATTGATCGGACAACCCGATGTGCTCACCGCGCAGCCCGGGCCGGACCTCGAGCGCATCGCCGAGCACGAACCACGACTGCTCGATGAACGCGCCCAGATCTGCGGTCCACCGGGTCAGCGAGCGCGCGATCACCATGTCGGGCGTCGGGTTCGCCGGATTGGGCGGCGGCGTGTTGAGCATGTCGTACGAGTGGCGCGAGCCACCGCCGTCGAGTCCGACGAGGAACGTGCCGCCGAGCAGCGGCGTCGCGACATCGGCGCGCAGGTTGATCGGGACGGTCCAGCGGTGCAGCCCCTTGTCGAGATCGTTGTGCACCGCGCGGCCGTTGACGTCGTCGATCCCGACCGACGGCAGGATCGTCACCTGGGTCGCGCCGCGGACCGCCCGGTAGCGCATGCCGAGCCGCGCGAAGCGCGACGTGTACGCGAAGCTCTCGACGTTTGACGTGTCGATGCCGCCGCTCGATTCGTCCTCGGGATCGTGCAGCAGGCGAAGCTTGTCGTCGGACGCGAACACGATCGCCATCCAGCTGCCATCGCCGGACTCCCACCGGATCTGCGCGTCGGCGTAGCGCGGCGCGAGCGTCAGGTCGAGCTTCGCGACCTCGACGATCGCGTCGAAGTACGACCGCCGCACGCCGAACAGCCACGAACCGCGCGCCGGACCCGGTCCCTCGGCGACCACCGCCGCGTGGATCAGGCTGAGCTCGCCACCGACGCGCCACTGATCGCCGCGGCCGGTCCGCGAGGTCACGGTCGCGACGCCGCCGAGCCCGCGGCCGTAGCGCACGCTCGCGCCGCCGGGCTCGAGGGACAGATCGTCGACCGCGGCGGTCGGCAGAAACGACGCGATGCCGCCGAAGTGATAGAGCAGCGGGACCTCGATCCCGTCGAGGTAGACCTTGGTGTCGCGCGGTGCCGTGCCGCGCAGCGCCAGCCCGCCGAGCCCGAACGGCGTGCGCGCGACGCCGGGCAAGCTCTGGAGCGCGCGCAGTGCATCGTTGCCGGCACCTGGCAGGTTCCGGATCTCGGTGGTGTCGAGCCGCAGCGGGGGCCCGCTCGGTGCGCGCCCGGTGATCTGGATGACCTCGCCCGCGCCGGCGTCCGCGACCAGCCGGATCGCGAGCGCGGCGCCGATCCGCGCCGAGCCGAAGTACGCGCGATAGCCGTCCGAGATCACGACGACGTCGAGCCGGCCGAACGGCGCATCACGGATCGTGAACCGCCCCGCATCGTCGGACGCGGTCTCGGTGGCGCCGACCGCGACCAGGGCACCGACGACGGGCTGGCCGGTCGCATCGTCGACCACCGCGCCCGTGATCGTGCGCTCGGCATGCGCGGTGCCGGGAGCCACGACCGCCGTCGCGAGGACGGCAGCCACGGCACAGATCCAGCGCATCGGTCGATGCTACACGGTCACTGCCGTCACACCGCGCGCCACGTCGCGGTCAGCACGCCGATGATCGCGCCCATCCACACGGTCCCGGCGATCACGATCGCGAGCCCGAGCACGATCGGCGACAGCGCGCGATTGCCCGTGCGCGGATCCCACAACGCGAGCACGAGGCACAGCCCTGCCGACGCGAGCAGCCCGAGCGCGACCCAGTGCTCCTTGACGTCGAACCAGCGCGCGGCCTTTGCCGCATCGCGCACGGTCTGACCGGGTGGCGTGATCTCGGGGACCGGACTGCCCTCGCGGGTCGCGATCTTCTCGAGCTCGCGCTGGTGGGCGGTGCGCTCGGCGACGATCGCGCCGGCATTCTCGAGGTACGCGGCCCGGACCTCGACCTTGTACGTCGGATACATCACGTTACCGGCGACGAACGCGCCAAGGTGGAGCGCGAGCGAGATCCACCCGAACCGGCGGACCGCGCGATGGCGGCCGTACTCGCCGCGCAGGTAGCCCCGCATCCACACCACGAGGTGGGTGGCCGCACCGACCGCGGCGACCCCGAGCGCCGTGTGGAGCACGAGCAACCAGCGCGCGGCGGTCTCGGAGAGCACGAGGTGAGGCTACAACGGGGTCGACAGCAGGAGCGACTCGCCGACCTTCTTCGGCTGCAGCTGCGTGCGGACGCCGAGCTTCTTGATCGCGGCGGCGAGCTCGGCCGGGGTGCCCGCGAGCGCCGGGAACGTGCCGTAGTGCATCGGCCACACCTGCTTCGGCTTGACCAGCTTGATCGCCTCCGCGGCCCGCGCGGGATCCATCGTGAAGTGGCCGCCGATGCAGACCAGCATGAGGTCGATCTTGGCAAGCCTGCCGATCAGCGCCATGTCGCCGAACAGGTCGGTATCGCCGGTGTGATAGATCGTGCCGCCACCCTTGATCGCGATCACGAAGCCGCCGGGGTTGCCGCCGGCCTTCTCGCCGAGGTTGGAGCTGTGGACCGCGGACACGAACGTGATCGCGACCTCGCCGTCGAGCACCTTGATGGTGCCGCCGAAGTTGCCGCCGGTGTCCATCCCGAACTGGTCCTTGGGATAGCCGGCCGCCACGATCGCCGCGCCGAGGTCGTAGGTCGCGACCAGCTTCGCCTTGGTGCGTTTCGCGATCTCGACCGCATCGCCGATGTGATCGCTGTGGCCGTGGGTGACCAGGATGAGGTCCGCCTTCGTGGTCTTGACGTCGTCCTTGCCGGTCGGGTTGACCGGGTTTTGCAGCCACGGATCGACGAGGATCGTCTTGCCTGCCGGCGTCTCGATCTTGAACGCGGCCTGGCCGTACCAGGTCACCTTCGTCATCTGTCCAGGCTTCTTCATCGTGGCATCTGGGGTGGCGCCTGGGGCGGCGTGAGCCGCAGAGGCCATGAGAATGGCTGCCGTGATCGCGAGGTTACGCATGCGTTTTTTTACCGCCCGAAACGGCGAAAGGCCCGCTACCGGGCCGGAAATTCGCGCGTGCGCCTGGTGGCGCGCGTACCTGGTGGTACGGCGGAGAGGCTAGGCTAGGAGTGCGTCGCGCTGTGGCGGCGGATGAACGTGGGGACGTCGAGCTCGCTCTCGGTGTCGATCTCGCCGGCGAGCACGGTCTTCATGCTCGGGCGCGACTGGGCGCGCTTGCGATCGGGCTGGACGAGCGGCGCGCCCTCGACCGGGGACGGTCCCGAGCCATGCGCGAGGCGCGTGCTCGGCTCACCCTCGGGCACCGGCTCGCACAGCTCGGCGAGTGCGCGCTCGATCGACGACGTCTCGTGCTCCTGCTCCCACTGGACGTGGATCTCGGGCTCGTCGACGATCTGCGCCGGCTGGCGGCGAACCTGCGGCAGCGGGTATTCCTTCGTGACCTGCGACGAGACGTCGTAGGGCATCGTGATCTGCGGCGAGCTGGTGCGGCGGTTGCCGGCCGAGATCGTGTGCGCGGTGTGCACCGGGCCCGACGGGACGATCACGGCGGTCTTGCCCGCGCGGTCGAAGCCGGTCGCGATCACGGTGATACGAACTTCCTCGGACAGGTTCGGATCGATCACCGAGCCGAAGATGATGTTCGCATCCTCGTGCGCCGCCTGCTGGATCAGCGAGGACGCCTCGTTGACCTCGTGCAGCGTGAGGTCCGGACCGCCCGTGATGTTGATCAGGATGCCCGTCGCGCCGTCGATCGAGACGTCCTCGAGGAGCGGCGAGCTGATCGCGGTCTCCGCAGCTTCGGTCGCGCGCCGCTTTCCGGTACCGATACCAGTACCCATCAGCGCGCGGCCCATGCCGCTCATGATCGTGCGGACGTCGGCGAAGTCGACGTTGATGAGGCCAGGGACCGTCATCAGGTCGCTGATGCCCTGCACCGCGTTGAGCAGCACCGAGTCGGCCTTGCGGAACGCCTCGACCATCGAGGTCTGATGACCGACCAGGGCGAGCAGGCGGTTGTTCGGGATGACGATCAGTGTGTCGACCGCGTTCTCGAGGCGCTCGATGCCCTCGACGGCCTGCTTGCCACGCTTCTTGCCTTCGAAGCCGAACGGCTTGGTCACCACGCCGACGGTGAGTGCGCCGCAGTCGCGAGCTATCTGGGCGATCACGGGAGCCGCACCGGTGCCGGTGCCGCCGCCAATGCCAGCCGTCACGAACACCATGTCGGCGCCCGAGATCAGATCGGCGATCTGCTGCATGCTCTCCTCGGCGGAGCGCCGGCCGACATCGGGGTTGGCGCCAGCGCCGAGGCCCTTGGTCAGCGCGTTGCCGAGCTGGATCTTGTGCGCCGCCATGTTGGCTTCGAGCGCCTGCATGTCGGTGTTGGCGACCACGAACTCGACGCCGTCGAGGTTGCCGCTGATCATCGTGTTGACCGCGTTGCCGCCGCCACCGCCGACGCCGATGACAAGAATCTTTGCGTGTGAGACGTCGTCGAATTCGATGAGTGCCATGGACCGTGTTCCCCCTGGTAGGCCCATATGAAAGTGACCGACCCATGCGGGCAACTTTTCATCGCGAATTGTTGCGATCCGGATCTGCTCGGCGGATTTCGGTTCAGCGACGCAGGCGCGGCTTGGTCTTCGGAACGCCGGCTGCCAGCGGCGAGCCATCGAGGGCCTGCCACGGGAACACGCGGTGCGACGGATCTCCGGTGGTGCGAAACGGTCGCAGGTGCAGCTGCTCGATGTCGCGCTCGACCATCTCCCACGCGTAGTCGAGCAGCGGATTGTGTGCGTTGCCGAGTCGATCGAAGATCCGGCGGCGCTCCTCGAACGAGAGCCGGAGCCAGGTCCGTGGCGTCGGGACGGCTGCCTCGACCCCGCGGTGGACGCAGTAGCAGTCCATCACCGTGAGCTCGGCGGCCTGGGGCTGCCAGCGGTGGGCCTCGTCGGTCTCGGCGACCTGCGCGTTCATCTCCCAAAACACGTCATGCTGGGTCTCGTCGAGTGCCGCGAGCTCGAACGGCTGGACGTAGTACGCCGTCGGCAGCACGTCGGACACCGTGTACGAGTGGTTGGTGTGGCAGCGCGGATGCCAGCGCGCGCCCTGAAAGCCGTCGACGTGGCAGGGCGCCTCGCGATGGAGCTGGGACGCCGGCACCACGCCCTGATCGATCGTGAGGTACGCGTGGTAGTCGCGGTGGTGCGGGTTGATCAGGTGCTCGACGTCGACGATGCGCTGGATCGTGGGCGCGACCTGCGCCAGCGCACGTGGCAGCCGGTAGGTGTCCTGATCCGGCAGCTTGATCGGCAGGTCGAGCACGCGCGCGATCCCGGGCTGGGTGACTACCGCGAGCTCGTCGGCGTCGAGCAGGCCGAGCGAGGCCGGACGTCGCGGCGACAGGAACTGCGCGAGGTCCCACGTGCCGTGGATCCCGGCGACCACGCGGCCATCGGGCGAGGCCGGCACGGTGGCGCGCTCCGGGACCGGCACGATCTCGAGCCCGTCCGCCGGATCGAAGATCGGCAGCATGTAGTGCTTGCCGCGGTAGGCGCTGCGCTCGAAGCGGAGCACACCGGGAGGTAGCTCGATCGGAGGTTCGGCGAAGCTCATGCGGATGTGATGCGGTGAAGAAGCGCGACGTTTGACACCGCGTGCGGATCGACGCGCGGTCCGGTGCCTCCGCAGCGGGCGGCGAACGCGCCGAGCTGTCGGAGATACGGATCCTCGACCGGGAACACCAGCTCCCGGCTGGTTCTCGTGGCGGTGTCGCGATGGACGATCGTGCCGGCGCCGCGGGCGCCGAGCGTGTCGCTGGCGATCACCTCGCCCAGCGTCCCCGCGATCGTGAAGCTCGGCAGCGCGCGATGCGTGATCGCGACCGAGACCTGCGCGAGCACGCCGTTCGCGAACCGTAGCGAGACCTCGGCGGCGCGATCGATCCCGCTCGCTGGCTCGCGCACGCAGGCTGCATGCGTGATGTCGTCCCCGGCGAGCCACAGCGCGAGATCGAGGCCATGCGTGCCGAGCGCCGCGAGGCTCCACCAGCGGGCCGCCGTGCCCTGGGCGCGCCACCCGGCGACCGCAGGGTCGGGCCATGCCCAGCGGACGTGGATCGCGCGCAGCTCGCCGACCAGCGCGGGCAGCTGCTCGCGCACGAGCTGGTGGCCTGCATGATGACGCAGCTGATACCCGACGGCGAGCACGCGATCGCGGGCGGCGGCGACCAGGGCCTCGGCATCGGCGAGCTCGAGCGCGAGTGGTTTCTCGACCAGGACATGCATCCCGGCGGCGAGCGCGCGGGTCGCGTGCTCCGCGTGGAGGCCGTCCGGAGTCGCGATGATCACGGCATCGCAGGCGCTGCCGGTGAACAGGGTCTCGACGTCGA
This sequence comes from Kofleriaceae bacterium, assembly GCA_037720695.1. GTDB lineage: Bacteria > Myxococcota_A > Polyangia > Haliangiales > Haliangiaceae > JABFXX01. Next base: position 10,572 of record JBBJLY010000111.1, read on the forward strand.
TCAACGAGGTCGGTGCCGGGATCGCGAGCGCGACCCGATCGATGTTCGCCGGATCGCGGCCGGCGACACAGGTCCACGCGAGCCGACCCTGGCGCTGTGCCCCCGCGAGTGCCCGCGCGTGGTGGCGTCCAGCGTCACCCGTCCCGAGGAGCCCGACCCGTAGCACCCCACGACGATAGCAAATCGCGTAAAGGATCAGGTTGGCCGCGCGTAACTGGGCAGGTCAAGGGAAGGATCCGTATGCACTCTCACCTCGTTGGAATCGTCATCGGGCTCGCCGTCGCGGCGGCCGCCACGCCCGCACAGGCCCAGGTCGTCGTCGTCCAGGGCGTCGAGCTTCAGCTGCCGCAGGGCTGGAAGATCAAGCAACAGGGGCGGACGACGCTGCTGATGCCCCAGTTCAAGGGCCGCGCGATCCAGGTCATCAAGATCAAGTCGATGCCCGAGCCGACGGTGCCGTCACTGATGGCGATGCAGAAGCTGTTCGGCAAGGACAAGCTCGAGATCCAGCAGGCCGCCCCGCTCACCCGCGACGGCATCAAGCTGGTCGCCGCGACCGGCAAGGTGACGTCGGCGAAGGGCGTGGTGTCGATCGACGTGCTCGCCGTGCCGGTCAACACCGCGGCCGCGCTGTTGATCTCGTTCACCAACCCCGGGCAGGACCCGATGTTGCGCCAGGCCAACACGGATCTGCTGCTGTCGGCGCGCGTCCCCGGCCCACGGATGACAGTCCAGTTCGCGCCCCCGACCAAGCCCGGCGTGCGCGGCGCGTCGCGCGAGTTCGCACAGGCGATCGGCAAGCTGGCGGCGATGCTCGACGGCCAGTTCCGGCTGCCGCGGCCGCTGCCGGTGCTGTTCAAGGAATGCGGCCAGCCGAACGCGTTCTACAGCCCGGCGGCGCACACGATCACGCTGTGTCACGAGTACTTCGACTTCCGCCACGACCTGTTCATGAAGGCGGGGATGGACGAGGCCAAGAGCCAGCTGCACTCGCAGGGCGCGATGGTGTTCTCGTTCATGCACGAGTTCGGGCACGCGCTGCATCACGAGCTCAAGCTACCCATCACGGGGCGTGGCGAGGATGCCGCCGACGAGATCGCGGCGATCTGGCTCGGCCGGCTGGGTGGCAAGGGGCGCCAGATCGCGGCGCTCGCCGCGCGCGCGCACTACGAGAACTCGAAGCTGCCCCAGCACAAGGACGTCTACTGGGACGAGCACTCGCTCAGCATGCAGCGCGTGCACGACATCCTGTGCCTGCTCTATGGCGCGGACAAGCCGACGTACACGCCGATCATGAAGGCGCTGTCCGTGCCGCCGCAGCGGCTCGCGAAGTGCGTGCGCGACTACGGGCTCAAGCTCAACGCGTGGGACACCCTGCTCGCACCGTACAAGGTGAAGAAGAAGTAGCTCAGAACATCTCGGCGAGCCGGCTCCACGCGCGCTTCAACATGCCGGGCCGATCGTCGCCGCGCATCGGCAGCTGGACGCTCTTGCCCTGCTGGGCGCCGAACATCACGAGGCCGACGCCGGTCGCGTAGGCAGGCGAGCGGACGACGTCGACCAGGCCGCCGATCTTGGTCGGCACGCCGCGCCGGGTCGGCAGCTTGAGCACGCGCTCGGCGACGTCGGAGATGCCCTCCATCGCCGTCGCGCCACCGGTGAGCACGATGCCACCGGCGAGCCCGTCGTAGAAGCCGGAGCGCATGAGCTCCTTCTTGACGTGCTCGAAGATCTCCTCGACGCGCGGCTCGATCACCTCCACCAGCTTCAGGCGGCGCAGGGTGCGCGGGCCACGTCCACCGACCGACGGGATCTCCATCGTCTCGCTGTCGTCGATCGCCCCGCGCCACGCGGCGCCGAACTTGCGCTTGAGCTTCTCGGCACTCTCGAGCGGCGTCCGCAACACGGTCGCGATGTCGTTCGTGATGTGGCCGCCGCCGAGCGGCAGCACCGTGGTGTGGACGATCGCGCCGTCGGCGTAGACCAGCACGTCGCAGGTTCCGCCGCCGATGTCGACCACCGCGACGCCGAGCTCCTTCTCGTCATCCTCGAGCACCGCCTGGGCGGACGCGAGCGACTCGAGCACGATGTCGGCGACCTGCAGGTTGCACCGGTTCGCGCACTTGATGACGTTCTGCGCCGAAGCACACAGCGTGGTCACGATGTGAACCTTCGCCTCGAGCCGGACGCCGGCCATGCCGAGCGGGTCGCGGATGCCGTCCTGATCGTCGACGACGTATTGCTGCGGCAGCACGTGCAGCACCTCGCGGTCCATCGGGATCGCGACCGCCTTGGCCGCATCGATCACGCGAGCGACGTCTGCGTCGCGGACCTCCTTGTCCTTGACCGCGACGATGCCGTGCGAGTTGAGACCCTTGACGTGCGCGCCCGAGATCGCCGCGTAGACGACCGAGATCTCGCAGCCCGCCATGTTCTCGGCCTCGTCGACCGCCTGCTGGATCGACGTCACGGTCGCGTCGATGTTGACGACGTTGCCGCGGCGCAGCCCCTTCGAGGGCGCGGTGCCGATGCCGATGATGTCCACACCATCCTCCGTCACCTCGCCTGCGATGCAGGTGATCTTGGTGGTGCCGATATCGAGGCCGACGATGATCTCGCTGGTCTTGAGCTTTGCCATTGGGTTGCTTCTCTAGTCCTTCGCGAAGGCGACGGTGACGTGGTCGGAGCGGGCGTCGAGGTGGATGGCGCGCGCCCGTGCGCGCTCGAGATCGTCCAGCGCGCCCCAGGCGGCGTCGAACGTGCGGATGCGTGCGGCGAGATCGCCAGACAGCTGGCCGAGCTCGATCGCAGTGCTGCGGTCGTAGGTGTGAAGCGTGAGGTCGCCGCGCGCACCGAGGTGGACCTCACCGATCGCGGGGCGCGCGCCGGTCTCCCAGCGCTTCACCGCCTCGAGCGCCGTCGCGATCATCTTCGCCGTGCCGGCAGGGTCGCGGCGATACAGTGCGCGATCGATCCCGGTGACGATCGGCAGTCCTTCGCCATCGTTGGCGGCGAGCTCTGCCCGCTTGAACACGTGGCCGCTCGGCGCGACCAGGTAGAGCTCGCCGAACGCCGCCATCGCGACGGCCTCGTGCTCGCGGACATCGACGACCAGGGTGTGCGGGAGGATCCGGCGAACCTCGACCGATGCGATCCACGGATGGGCGCGAAGCGCGGTCGTGGTCTCGTCGAGCTTCGCGGCGAACACGTTGTCGCCGAGCTGAACCGGGATCGCAGCGCGGATCTCGTCAGCCGTCAGCCGGTGAGTCCCTTCGACCCGGATCTCGGTGATCGCGAATCGAGGCGACGTCGTGACGAAGCGGTGGCCGACCCAGACCAGCGAGCCGACCCCGGCGAGCACGCAGACCGCGGCGATCGCGGGAACCGAGCGGCGCAACGCGCGCCCGCAGCCGTCGACGAGCACGGCCGGCCGAGGCAGCCGCGACCACAGCGAAGGCGGCCGTCGGCGGTTCCTCTTCGCTGCGCGAATCGTCAGCGAAGAGGACGCCGGAGGCGCAGCGGTGTTCCGCTTGCCCTCCGATCGACGGGATCGATCCATGGTTGGCAAATACGCATGCGGCGATCACGGGAGCAATTTTTCGGCTCCACTCCGGATCTCTTCGCCACCAAACCGATCGACGGGACTGAACAGGCGTTCGCTGTGCGCTGTTGTCTACTCACCGCGTCTACGCACCGATGTCTACTCGTCGTCGTCGATGATCTCGACGTAGTCGTCTTCCTCGGCGACGTTGTCCTTGTCGGCGTCGGTCTTGCTCTTCGAGGCGACTTTCTTCTTGGTCGACGCTTTCGCCGTGGTGCGCTTCGCGCTGCCACCGCCGCGCGCCTTTGGCGTCGCCTTCTTGGCCCCGCCGCCACCCGCCTTGGCCTTGCTACCGCCGCGCGGCTTGAACACCTGGGCCGAGGCTGGCGCGGCGCCCGCGAAGATCACGGCGAACGCCAGGAGCAGAGCTGCGAGCCATCGGGGTCCTGACACGTCGGTATCGTGCCACAGCCCTCGCGCAGATCCCACGCCCGCAGCTCAAGCGGGTGAAATCATGGCGGGGTGCAGGGCGGGCGTTCGATGATCTCGAGCCGAAACAGGTGCAGGCCATCGCTTGCCGGCTTGAACGAGAACCGGAAGTCGCGCTCGCGCGTGCTGCACGTCGTGCCCTTGCAGCGTCGCATCGCGCGCGCGACCTCCTCGACCTCGGGCATCACGAGCTCGGCGCGACCGACCAGGTTCGCCGTCTGCTCCGTGTGCGGGTCGGTGTACGGATCGTAGGTGATCTCGATCCGCTCGAGCCCTTTTGGCGGCACGTACGACACCAGCAGCGAGGGTTCGTCGTTGCCCTGCAGCTGCTCGTAGCTGGCGAGCACGCACAGCGCGCGCATCATCGCGTCCTTCGATCGCGTGGGCGGTCGCCGCGGCAGCAACCGGAGGTCGCCACGCTGCGCGAGCGCGCGGGCGGCGGCGGCCGCGACCATGCAGTCCTTGGCCTTGCCCGCCTTGCCGATCGCGGTGCGCAGCGCGGGCGCCAGCTTCGGCGCGGGCGTCGTGGCGAGCTCGAGGATCGCGCGGGCGCGCGCCTTTGCGGGCATCTCGTCATCGACGATCGCGGCGAGGTAGATCGCGCGATGCGCCTCGGCCGACAGCACCTCGAGCGCGCCGCCGAGGTGATGCTTGCGCACGGCGGCCTCGAGATGCGGGACGTCGAGCGTGCCGAGGTTGGTGTCCGCGAGCTCGTCCTGGCCGGCGCGCTTCGCGATCCCGAGCAGCTCGAGGCGGAGATCTTGATCGTCCTCGGGCAGCGCGTCGAGCATCGCGACGATCAGCTCCGACTCCGGTGGCGGCAGCGCGGCGATCGCGCGCAGCGTCGGCTTCACGATCGGGATGTCCGGGGTCTCGAGCTGGTCGAGTGCCCACAGCGCGACCAGCCGGCGCAGGCACGGATCCCCGAGCGTCGCGGCGTGCTTCGGGGTCGGGACATCGAACACCAGCGGGCCGCAGTCAGCGGCGGGTGGAGTGCCGCAGGCGAGGTTGCCTGCAAGCAGGAACGAGACCGCGAGGGGGCGCGCGACAGCATCCGGGATCTCTCCGAGCTTGTCTTCCCAGTCTTCGCCGGTCGGGGCGATCTGGGACCACAGCGCCTGCGCGTCGGCATCGGTCGCGAGCTTCACGCTCGTCCAGTCGATCGCGAGCAGTTTCGGCGGTGGTCGCGGGTTCAGATCGAGGTCCGGAGACGGCGGTGCGTCGGGAGTGTGCGAGTGCGCAGCGATGGGGCGATCTGGGACCTGGGGCGTTTGGCCACAAGCTGACAAACAGACAATCCAGATTGCAGCAGTGAATCCAGATCTATTGATCACGTCGGAAGCCCCCAAGCTCGCGGTATCGGCGCCGACGAGTATAGTGCGCGTTCTTTTCAAGAGGAGATTTCAAATGAATACGTTCTCGAAGGTCGTGATTGCGTCTTTGACGATGGTCGGCGTTGCGTTCGCGCAGCCGAAGGCTCCGGACGCGAAGGCGCCGGTCGATACCAAGACCAAGGCCCCGGTCGATGCCAAGGCGAAGGCGCCGACGCCGGTGCCGGCTGATGCCAAGCCGGCGATGGCGATGCCGGCGGCGCCCGCCGAGGTTGCGGCGATGGCGAAGGCCGCGAACGGCACCTGGCGCTGCACCGGGACGTCGCCGGTCGACGAGAAGGGCACGATGGGCAAGATGACGGCCACCCAGAAGACCAAGATCGACCTGGACAAGTGGTGGATCACCGACAACTTCGAAGGGACGATGGGCAAGATGAAGTTCAAGTTCGTCTCGTACACCACGTACGACGCGACCTCGAAGAAGTGGCGCCGCGTCATGGTCGACAACATGGGCGGCCAGATGGTCGGTACCTCGGATGGCCTGGTCGACGGCAAGATGACGTTCAACATGGACACCATGGGCCCGCATGGCTCGAACCAGATGCGCGACCACGCCGACCTGACCGATGCGAAGGCGCCGAAGTTCTGGGGCGAGATGACGATGGATAAGGGCAAGACCTGGATGAAGGCCTACGAGATGACCTGCAAGCGCTAAGCTGACACCAGCGATCCCGTGATCGTTGCATGCGGGCGGCCTTCGGGTCGCCCGTCGTGCGTTTCGGCTACTGGGCAGATGCCAGGATGTGCTCGCACAGCGTCGGGTAGTCGATCCCGACGTGGCTCGCGATCTTCGGCAGCAGGCTGGTCTTGGTCATCCCCGGCAGCGTGTTGACCTCGAGCACGAACGGCTGACCGGTGGGGTCGATCCGGACGTCGGGCCGCGCGTGACCGCTGCACTGGAGCGCGGTGTAGGCGGCGAGCGCGAGCTGCTCGGTCCGGGTGATCAGTGCGGGCGGCAGCTCCGGCGGCACGAGGTACCGCGTGTCGGTGCGCTTGTACTTCGCCTGGTAGTCGTAGAACTTGGTCGTCGGACGCACCTCGACCGAGCCGAGCACGCGCCCGTTGAGGATGCCGACGAACACCTCGGTGCCCGCGATGTAGTCCTCGACGATCACCGCACCGTGGAAGCCGCGCGCCTTTGCGATCGCAGCAGGCAGGTCCGCAAGATCTTCGACGATGCTGACCCCGACCGAGCTGCCCTCGTTCGCCGGCTTGACGACCAGCGGCGGCCGCCACGCGGCGAGCGCGGTCCAGGCATCGCTGCCATCCGCGGGCCCGTCATGCGGAAGCATCTGCCAGCGCGGCGTCGGCACGCCGCTGCTCTCGAAGATGCGCTTCGACACCACCTTGTCCATCGCGAGCGCGCTGGCGAGGATCCCCGAACCGGTGCACGGGATCCCGAGGCACGCGCATAGGCCCTGGACCGCACCGTCCTCCCCGAACGTGCCGTGCAGCGCGTTCCACACGACCTTCGCACCCGAGTCCTCGAGTGCGCGTGCCAGGCTGTGATCAGCTTGCCAGTCGATCGCGACCGTGTCCCAGCCGCGCTCGCGCAGCGCCGCGAGCACGCCGGCGCCGGTATCGAGGGACACCTCGCGCTCGGCGGACGGGCCACCCATCACGACGGCGACCCGGCTCCCGGCGAAACGATCGGTCCCAACGGTGGCGGCGTGCGGCATCGGGCGGAGCCTACTCCAGGTCCTCGCCGAGGAGCTTGACCTCGAGGTCGAGCACGATGCCGTGCACGCGCTCGACCTCGGTCCGGACCCGCGCGATCAACGCGAGCATCTGGGCTGCGGTCGCGATGCCGGTGTTGACCAGCCAGTTCGCGTGGACCGGCGAGCACACCGCATCACCCTCGTGCCAGCCCTTGCAGCCGGCGACCTCGATAAGGCGGCCGGCGAACTCGCCCCGCGGGTTCTAGATCGTCTTGCCGTTGCTCGACACCTTCTTCGGCTCGCGGTCCGCCCGGCGCTTGCGGAGATCCTTCACCGTGGCCTCGATCTCGGCGCGCGGCCGCGGGTGCAGCGCCAGCTCGGCGGCGACGACGATCTCGCTCGGCGGGAGATCGCTGTGGCGGTAGCGAAACCCGCACGCGAGGTTGTCGCGGCGGATCACTCGGCCAGTCGCGAGGTCGACCGACTCGACCCACGTGGTGACGTCCTTGAGCTCGCCGAGGTAGGTGCCCGCGTTCATGATCAGGCCGCCGCCGATCGAGCCCGGCACGCCGCCCAGGAACTCGACCCCGCCGAGGTCGTGCTTGGTCGCGACGGACAGCACCTTGCCGGTCGACACGCCGGCGTCGACCCGGAGCGTCGTGGCACCCACCCGTTCGATCCCGCGCAACCGACCGGTCCCCAGCGTGATGCCGCGGATCCCGGCGTCGCGCACGATCAGGTTGGAGCCGCCGCCGACGACGGTGAGCGGCAGCCTGCGTTCGGCGCACCACGTGACGAGCGCCGCGATCTGCGCCGCGCTGGCGGGCTCGGCGTACGCATCGGCAGGTCCGCCGATCTTGAGCGTGGTGTGGCGGCGCATCGGCTCGTCGAACCGGAGGCCGTCGCCGAGCAGCGCGCGCAGTGCCACGCGCGCCGCGGGATCGACGATCGAGCGCGGGTTGGCGACCGCCGCGCCGGGTCCGTCATCGGGTAGCTCGTCGCCGACAAGCTCGTGGTCGTCGATCTCGCTACTCACGGGGGCACGGTAGGCGGAGCGATGCGGACATTCAAGGAACCGACGTCTGCGACAGGCGCGACATTCCGGATCTCACGTAGCATCGCGGTGGGATGTTCGCGTTTGCGAATCTGTGGCGTCCTGCCGCAACAGCAGAGCTATCCGCCGTAGATCGAGAGCAGGTCGTCGCCGCCGCACGTCAGCACGACGGGACGACCCACACGCCCGAGGTCGCGCTGTCGATGCTGCACCAGCCCGAGCGCTGGGACGTACTCGCCGGTGAGCGTGCGCGCTACCAGGTGTGGATCACCGGCGTCGACTCCGGTGTCGTATTCCACGCACGCTCCGACGTGATCGTCGGGGACATCATCCGGTTCGGGTTTGCATGCAACGATCTGCTGGCGTGGTCGGAGCTCGCGACCGCGACGTTGTCGGAGCGCGCGCGCGACTCGACGCTGGCGATGGTCGACTTCGCGCTCGACCCCGCGGCGGGCCCAACCCTGTTTCGCCTCGGTCCTGATCATCCGGCGGCGGCGCTGTGGCGCGACGATCTCGACAAGCTGGCGTTGGGTCCCGGTTGGCGCGAGCTGGTCGCGCAGGTCGCGCACCGCGAACCGGCGATCCACGCGCTGATCACCGGCGCCACCCAGTCGCGACGGTCACCACGTCACGGCATCTATGGGCTGGCGTCGCACTATCCGGCGGCGCTGGTCCGCGATCTCGCGCCGCGGTTCGCACGCCGGCCGGCGGGGGCGTTGCTCGACGAGCTCGCGGCGTTCGTCGACGCCGCCGCGCGCGAGGCACAGGACGTCGAGGTCTGTCTCGAGACTACGGTCGCGCCAGGCACGCCGTGAGGCGCGCCTGGTCGTTCGCCAGCTGCTCGACCTGCTCGGCATCGAACCGGGTCTGATCGAGCTGATCGGTGCTCTGCTGTGCGTCGACCAGCTTGGTCCGGCACGCGGCGTCGGGACACGCGCAGACCTGATCCGCGTGCATCCGCAGCTTGTCGAGCGCAGCCGTGCCGCGTGCTGCACGATCGTCTGCCGGCGGCGGCTTGCTGCAGGCAACGACGAGCAGCAGCACGAGCGTGCGCATCAGATGCGGACCAGATTCTTCTTGGTCGCCGACCCGAGGCGCTGTTCGAGCAGATCGATGATCTCGTTGCACGACAGCTGGATGTTGCCGGCGCCGAGCGTGATCACCAGATCGCCGGGACGCGCCTGGGCGTCGAGCCACGGCGCGATGTCCTCGCGGCGCGGCACGTGCGTGATGTCGCGGTGGCCGGCGTCGCGTGCGAGCTGGACGAGGACCTCGCTCGACACGCCTTCGATCGGCTTCTCCCCCGCGGGGAAGATGTCGCAGATCACGACCTTGTCGGCGTCGTGGAACGCGCGCGCGAACTCTGGAAGCTGGTCGCGTGTGCGGGTGAACCGATGGGGCTGGAACGCGGCGACGACGCGGCGACCGCCGAACGCGCTCTTCGCGCCGGACAGGGTGGCCTTGACCTCGGCGGGGTGGTGACCGAAATCGTCGACGACAGTGATGCCGCCGACCTCGCCGCGCACGGTGAACCGCCGCGCGACGCCCTCGAATTGTGAGATCGCCTTGGCATAGGTGTCGAACGGCACGCACAGGTGGTCGGTCACCGCGAGCACCCCGAGCGCGTTCAGCACGTTGTGCGTGCCGGGCATCGGCAGCAGGACCTCGCCGAGCTCCTCCGCGCGGCGCCACGCGACGAACCGGGTCGCCATGCCGTCGTGGCGGATGTTGCGCGCGCGATACGTCGCCTGCGACGTGATGCCGAACGTGGTGTGCCGCTTCGTGATGTGCGGCAAGATCGCCTGCACGCCGGCATTGTCGAGGCACAGCGCGCTGACCCGTAGAACGGCACGCGATTGCAGAAGTCGGTGAACGCCTTCTTGACGTTGTCGTAGGTGCCGTAGTGGTCGAGGTGCTCGGCGTCGACGTTGGTGACGACGGCGGCGGTCGGCGTCAGCGTCAGGAACGAGCCGTCGCTCTCGTCGGCCTCGGCGACCAGGTAGTCGCTCTTACCCCAGCGGGCGTTGGCGAGCCCGAGCGAGTTGACGCGACCGCCGATCACCGCGGTGGGATCGAACCCGGCGGCCATCAGCACGGTGTGGAGCATGGTCGTGGTGGTGGTCTTGCCGTGCGCGCCGGCGACCGCGATGCCGTACTTCATCCGCATCAGCTCGCCGAGCATCTCGGCGCGCGGGATCACCGGGATCTCGCGGGCGCGCGCGGCCTCGACCTCGGGGTTGTAGCCCTTGATCGCACTCGACACGACGACGACGTCGGCCTCGGCGAGGTTGTCGGCGCGATGGCCCTGCTTGATCGTGCAGCCGATCTTGATCAGGTGGCGCGTGATCTCGGTGTCGTGAACGTCCGATCCCGACACCTTGTAGCCCATGTTCGCGAGCACCTCCGCGATGCCGCACATCCCCATGCCGCCGATGCCGACGAAGTGAATCTTGGTCTCTTGCTTGCGAAACATGGCGCGCCTTCTCCGACGAGAACGTCGCCGCGTTGATACCAGATTCGCGCCGGATCAGCGAACCTGGGCCGTCGCCCAGTCGATCACGGTCGCGGCGGCGCTCGGTCGTGCGAGCTGCTTCATCGCATACCCCATCCGGGTCCGCAGCGCGGCGTCGGTGACGAGCGGTCGCAGCGCGTCGGCGAGCTTGTCGGCGGTGAGCTCGGACTGGCGGAACATCAGCGCGGCGCCGGCATCCGCCATCTCGCGCGCATTGATCTCCTGATGGTTGTCAGCCGCGAACGGGTACGGGATGAATAGCGCGGGCTTGCCGGCGATCGCGAGCTCGGCGACGGTCGTCGCGCCGGCGCGGCCGATGATCAGGTCCGCGCGCTGGTAGGCGGCGGCCATGTCCTTGATGAAGGCGCGGCAATCGGCGGCGATCCCCGCGGCGGCGTAGCGTGCCTGGGTCGCGGCAAGATCCTTGTCGCCGGTCTGGTGCACGATCGAGAGCGTGCGCTCGGTCGCGAGCCGCGCGAGTGCCTCGGCCGCGAGCTCGTTGACCGCGACCGCACCCTGCGAGCCACCGCACACGAGCACGTGCAGCGCGCCATCAGGAATCGCGGTGGTCGGCGCGAGCAGCCGCGCCAGCAACTCCTTGCGCACCGGGTTCCCCGAGAGCGTCGTCTTGTTCGGCGTGACGAACTTGCGGGACTCGTCGAACGACAGGAACACGGCGCGTGCGACCCGCCCGAGCAGCTTGTTGGTCAGGCCCGGGATCGAGTTCTGCTCGCAGATCGCGGTCGGGATCCCGCGCAGGTGCGCCATCAGCACGACCGGACCCGACGCGTACCCGCCGACGCCGATCACCGCGTCGGGCTTCCACGCGGTGAGCAGCGCGCGCGTCTGACGCAGCGCGCGTGGCAACCGGGCCATCCCGCGCAGTGCGCCGAGCGCGCCCACCGTCTTCAGCCCCGAGACCTCGATCAGCGACAGCTCCCAGCCGAGGTCGGGGAGGATCCGCGCCTCGATCCCGCGCTTGGTGCCGACGAACCGGATCGCGGCGTCGGGATCGCGCGATCGCAGCTCCTCCGCGATCGCGACCCCGGGAAATAGGTGTCCGCCCGTGCCGCCGCCGGCGATCATGAGACGCATGGTCATGCAGCTACGACGCGGATGCGGACACGTTTCTTCCGAGTCTCACGCTCGGGCCGCGTCGCCCGTCCCCGCGCTTCGGGCCGGCGCCCGACATTCAGCACCAGCCCGATCAGGAACATCGTGATCGCGAGCGAGCTCCCGCCGGCGCTGACCAGCGGCAGCGTGATGCCCTTGTTCGGCACGACCCCGAGCACGACGCCGACGTTGAACAGCAGCTGGACGCCGAGCAGCAGCGTGATCCCGAACGCGAGGTAGCCGCCGAACACGTCGCGGGCGCCGAGCGCCGCCCGGATCCCGCGCCACACCAGGACGCCGAACAGTAGCAGCACGAGCGCGATGCCGATGAAGCCGAGCTCCTCGCCGATCGGCGCCAGGATGAAGTCGTTCTGCGCCTCCGGCAGGTAGCCGAGCGACTGGTGGCCACCACCGAGCCCGGTGCCGGTGAGCCCGCCCGAGCCGATCGCGAGCCGCGCCTGGAGGAACTGGTACGCCTCGCCGGTCGCGTACGCCTCGGGATTGAAGTACGCGAGGATGCGTTGCAGGCGCCACGGCGTGCCGACCACCAGGTGGTACGCGACCGGCGCGGCGGCGAGCAGCGCGAGCACGATGTACGAGATCCGGGTCCCGGCCATGAACAGCATGCCGAGCGTGGTCACGCCGAGCACGACCGACGAGCCGAGGTCGGGCTGCGCGAGCAGGAGCGCCATCATCGCGCCACACACGACGAGGTGCGGCACGAACCCGACGGTGAACGTCTTGACCTGGTCCGCCTTGCGACCGAGCGAGTACGCGAGATAGCTGACGAGTGCGAGCTTCGCGATCTCGACCGGCTGGAACGTCATCATGCCGAGCGGGATCCAGCGGCGTGCGCCGTTACGCGGTGGGGTCACGAGCGTCGCGGCGAGCAACACGATCGAGAGCAGCAACAGCGGGTACACCCACTGGCGAAGCCGCCGGTAGTCGATCCGCGCGCCGAGCCACATCGCGACCCCGCCGACCGCGACGAACGCGAGCTGACGCTCGAGGAAGTGCGCCGGGTTGCGGTGTTGCGCGAGCCCGGCGGCCGCGGTCGACGCGTAGATCGAGATCGTCCCGATACACAGCAGGCCGAGCACGGACGCGAGCAGCAGGAGGTCGTACGGTCTTTCGGGGAGAGTCGCGCTGGGGTGCTGGATCGCGACAACCTGCGCCGTGGCGGGCAGGGTCGGGTCGATCGTGCCGGTGGTGGAGGCGGGCTCGCCCCGGCGTGCGCGGACGCGCGCCAGTAGCTGCTGCCAGCGCGAGCCTGGCGGCCCCTCGGGGTCGCGGAGCCGACGAGACTACGGAGCACGGTCACCCGGCCATCCTCCAAGAGCTCGTGATTGCGGGCCAGTTTTCACTTCGCGCTCCGAGATCCCCCGGTCGGCGTGACAAGGGCACGCCGCTTGCTCTACCTCCGAACATGTCTACCACCGCATGGATCGTTGTCCTCGTGCTCGTGTTCCTCCTCGTTGGTGGAGGTGGCTACTTCTACCGCCGCTAACCGGGGACGTGCTCCGACGAGACGGCGCTCGAGCGGCCCCGGACTCACAGCACCGCGATGCCCCGCGCTGACGGGACACCGGCCTCGCATCGTCGATCGGCCGGTCAGATCTGCGGACCGTGACGTCACGGGTTCCTACTCGAGCACCACCTCCGCACCGACCGCGATCGGTCCCGGCGACAGGACCTCGGCATCGAGCGCGAGCTCGCCCCCGAACCTGCGATGAATGTCGAGCAACACCTCGGTGTCCTGCTCTGCAGTCTCGGGATCGAATGTGGTCATGATGCAGCGCTGACGCCGTGTCACCAGCCGGATCCGGACGCCTCCGATCGCGAGGATCCGGCCCGGCCAGGTGCGCTCCGCCAGCCCCACCACCCCTTTCACGATCAGATTCGGCCGCAGCCGGCGCGGATCATGACCGAACGCCGCCAGTGCGCCGTCGGTTGCGACCAGCAACGGCAGCACGTCGAACCGTGCGCGGCTGTCGTCGCGCACCAGCCTGGCATCCGCCATCCGGGTCGCGATCTGGATGTCGCGGGTGACGCTGACGTCCTGCCAAGGGCGTCCATCCACCAGCGGCTCGCCGTCCTGACCGAGCGTCGCGTGATGCAGCAGCAGCTGCGGTCGCGAGCGCGACGTCACGACTCGTCCTCCACGCTGGACGTGCACCACCCGGTCGCCGGGGATGCCGGCCTCGCCGAGCACGGTGTGATCGAGCGGCTCGCCGGCCATCGACTTCACGGGGTATCGCCACAGCTG